>JAQBYC010000022.1 GCA_027623205.1 Pseudomonadota bacterium
GGCCTAGCAAATAAAAGCGGACATTTAATGTGCTACAAAAACCGGACATCTGTATGTGTCATTGACATTTGACGGCATCGCGGCGGCGCGGGCGCAGATGCGGCGGTTCCAGGAACAGATAACCCCGCGTTCCAGCGGAGCCGGTTGACAGCATCTGGTCTTGGGCGGCTAAATCCTACCCGACTAAACTGCTTTTCCGTTTTTGGAGATACCCTCATGAACGTCATGCCCAACTCGAACGCCGCGCGGGATATTGCCTACTATGTGCATCCGCAAACCAATCTGCGCCGCCATGCGGAGGTCGGCCCGGTCATCGTCAGCCATGGTGACGGCGTCCATGTGGTGGACGAAAACGGCAACCGCTATCTGGAGACCGTGGCCGGCCTGTGGTGCGCCAACCTGGGCTTTTCCGCCTCCGAGCGCATCGCCAAGGTGGCCTATGACCAGATGCGCAGGCTGGGCTATTACCACACCTACCGCCACACCGCCCACGAGGCCAGCATCGATCTGGCCGAAAAGCTGGTGCAGCTGGCGCCGGTGCCCATGTCGAAGGTGCTGTTCCAGTGCTCCGGCTCGGAAGCCAACGACACGGCGATCAAGCTGGCCTGGTACTATCAGGCGGCCATGGGGCGGCCGGAAAAGAACAAGATCATCGGGCGCCAACGGGGCTATCACGGCAGCACCATCGCCGCCGTCAGCGTCTCGGGCAAGCCGGACATGCATGCGGATTTCGCCCTGCCGTTGCCCATGATGCGGCATACGGAATACCCCCACTATTATCGCGGGCACGCCGACGGCGAGAGCGAGGAAGACTATGCCAGCCGCATGGCCGAGGCCCTGGAAAGCCTGATCCTGGCCGAGGGGCCCGAGACCGTCGCCGCCTTTTTCGCCGAGCCGGTCATGGCGGCGGGCGGCGCCATCGTGCCGCCGAAAACCTATTTTGCGAAAATGCAGGCGGTGCTGAAAAAGTATGACGTGCTGTTCATCGCCGACGAGGTGGTCTGCGGTTTTGGCCGCACCGGCAACTGGTGGGGCAGCCAGACATTTGATCTGCAGCCCGATATGATCTCCTGCGCCAAGGCCTTGTCCGCCGCCTATCAGCCCATATCGGCCCTGCTGGTGAACGAGAAAATCCATCAGGCCATGCTGGCGGAAAGCGACAAGCTGGGCGCCTTCGCCCATGGCTACACCCATGCGGGCCACCCGGTCACCACCGCCGTCGCCCTGGAGGTCATCAAGATCTACGAGGAAATGGACATTACCGAACGGGCGCGGCGGATCGGCGGCCGCATGATCGCGGGCCTGCAAGGTTTCGCCGCGCACCCCCTGGTGGGCGACGTGCGCGGTGTCGGCATTCTGGCCGGCATGGAACTGATGCAGGACAAGGCGACGCGCACGCCGTTCGAAGCCGGCCGCGCCGGCGCCGTCATGGACCGGATCGGCCGGGCCAACGGCCTGATCCTGCGGGTAATCGGCGACCGTCTGGCCTTTGCCCCGCCCCTTGTGATCACCGAAGCGGAAGTCGACGAGATGCTGGAAAAACTCGGCCGCAGCCTGGATCAGGCCCAGATCGAACTGTCCGCCGCATGAAGACCGCGCACGGATGATCCGGGTCGCGTTCGATATTGGCGGCACCTTTACGGACTTTGTCCTGCATGACGGCAGCGATGGGGCCAGCCACTTCCTGAAAGTGCCCAGCACCCCCCATGACCCGGGCGAGGCGGTCATGGCCGGCCTGGAAGACCTGTTCGGCCAGGCCGGCATCGAGACGGGCGCCATCGACAGCGTCCTGCACGCCACCACGGTGGCCACCAACGCGATACTGGAGCGCAAGGGCGCGCCCACCGGCCTGATCACCACGAAAGGCTTTCGCGATGTGCTGATCATCGGCCGGCAAAAGCGCTACGAGACCTACGACCTTTATATCGAGAAGCCGGAACCCCTGGTGCCCCGCCGCCATATCTGGGAGGTGGAGGAGCGCATCGGCTTTGACGGCACCGTGGTGACGCCGTTGGACGCGGCATCGGTGGACCGGGCGATCGATGCCTTGCGCGCGGCGGGCCTGCGGACCGTGGCGGTAGCGCTGCTGCATGCCTACGCCAACCCGGCCCACGAACAGGCGATCCGGGCGCGCATCCAGGCCCGGGCGCCGGAGCTGTCGGTGTCTCTGTCGTCCGAGGTCGCGCCGAAAATCCGCGAATACGAGCGCACCAACACCACGGTCGCCAATGCCTATATCAGGCCCATCGTCGCGCGCTATATCGACCGGTTGGAAGACGCCTTGCGCCAACGGGGCTACACCCGGGACCTGTTCGTCATGCAATCCAGCGGCGGCCTGGTCTCGCCCGGCATCGCCAAGGCCTATCCGGTCAGGATCATCGAATCCGGCCCCGCCGCCGGCGTGCTGATGGGCGCCATCGTCGGCAAAAACGAGGGCCGCGACCATGTCATCACCTTCGATATGGGGGGCACCACGGCCAAGCTGGGCGCGGTCGACGGCGGCACGCCGGCCATCATGCCCACCTTCGAAATCGACCATGTGCGCTATAAAAAGGGCAGCGGCCTGCCCATCAACGCGCCGGCCGTGGAGCTGTTGGAGATCGGCGCGGGGGGGGGCAGCATCGCGCGGGTCGAGATGGGCATGATCGCCGTCGGCCCGGACAGCGCGGGCGCCGATCCCGGACCGATCTGCTATGGCCGGGGCGGGACCCTGCCGACCATCACCGACGCCAATGTGGTGCTGGGTTATATCGATCCCGACTGGTTCAACGGCGGCCGCATGGGACTGGACAGGGATGCCGCCGCGCGGGGCATCATGGAGCAAATCGGCGCGCCCCTGGGGCTGGCGCTGGGCGCCGCGGCCTGGGGCATCCATCTGGTCGCCACCATGAACATGGAAAACGCCCTGCGCATCGTCTCGGTGGAACAGGGCCGCGACCCGCGGCGCTATGCCATGATCGCCTTCGGCGGCGCGGGGCCCCTGCATGCCGCGCGTCTGGCCCGCGCGGTGGGCATTCCCACGGTCATCGTGCCCTATGGCGCGGGGGTGGGGTCCGCCATCGGGCTGTTGCAGGCGGCGCCCCGGATCGATGTGTCCATCACCCGGGTCATGGGCTTGGACGCGGCGGCCGGCCCCGCCATTGCCGCCCTGTATGGCGAGTTGGAAGCCCGGGCGCGCAAGGATATCGAACAATTCGGCGCGGCAGCGGCGCCGCACTGGTCGCGCTATGGCTACATGCGCTATGCGGGCCAGGGTTTCGAGGTTCAGGTGGACCTGCCGGACGGCGCCATCGGTGACGATTTCGGCAGCCAGGCGATTACCGCCTTCAACAAGGCCTATCTGCGGAAACACAAATTCCTGGACCCCGAGGCCCGTATCGAGGCGGTGGACTGGACCCTGGTGGCAACCCTGCCCAGCGGCCACGAGGACGCGCCCATGGCGCGGGCCCGGCAATCGGCCGGGACCGGGCCGGGCCGGGACGGCAGCCGGCCCGCCTGGTTTCCGGAAGCGGGCGGCTATGTGGACACCCGGATCATCGACCGCCAGACCCTGGCCGGCGACACCGAGGTTACCGGCCCGGCGATCATCGAGGACCCGGACAGTACAACCGTGGTATTACCGGGCGATGTGGCGCGGCTCAGCGCCGCCGGGCATCTGATCATCGAAGTTGCACAGGAGGGCACGGCATGACCGGCAGCGCCACCACGGCCGCAAGCGAAGCGCCCGTCGATCCCATCACCCTGACGGTGATCTGGAATACCCTGATGTCCATCGCCGAGGAGCTGGGCATAACCCTGCGCAACACCGCATTTTCCGAAGGCGTGCGCGAGGGCGATGACTTCGCCACCGCCCTGTTCGACCGCAACGGGCGCCTGATCGCGCAAGGCAATTTCAGTCCCGGGCATCTGGGCTCCATGCCCGCCTGTGTCAAACACGCGATCGATTATTTCCCGGCGGCAAGCCTGCGGCCCGGCGATTCCATCCTGTTGAATGACAGCTATATGTGTTCGGGGCATTTCCCGGACACCTTTCAGGTGATGCCCATATTCCTGGACGGCGGCCTGGTGGGCTATGTCGCCTGTTCGGCCCATCAGGTCGATATGGGCGGCGCGGCGCCGGGCTCGCAGAAGGTCCATGGCGTGACCGAAGCCTTCCAGGAAGGCCTGCGCATCCTGCCGGTCCGTTTCGTGCGCGAGGGCCTGATCGACGAGGATATTCTGCGCCTGGTGCTGGGCAATGTGCGCATGCCGGACAAGGTGCGGGGCGATCTGCTGGCCCAGCATACCGCCAATTTGAGCGCCGGCAGCCGTCTGCGGCAACTGTTCCGCGAGCACGGGGCCGGCACCCTTGATCGCGCCTACGACATCATTCTGGACCGTTCGGAGCAGGCCATGCGGACCGCCCTGGCGGCGGTGCCGGCGGGCACCTACAGTTTCGAGGATTATCTGGATGATTACGGCCCGGATACCGATCCCATCAAGATGGCGGTCGATATCACCTTTGACGGCAGGGGTGCGGTGGAGGTCGATTTCTCCCGCTCCTCGGATGCCGTGCCCGCCGCCATTAATTCCTACATCAACTACACCCGCGCCTATGCCATTTTCGCCATCAAGGTGTTTTGTGACGCCCTGCAGCCCCAGACCGAAGGCAGCATCCGGCCCATCACGGTGACGGCGCGGGAGGGATCCTTCTTCAATCCGCGGTTTCCCGCGCCGTCCGGCGGGCGGGCGGTGCTGCAGGTGCGTATTTTTGACGCCATCAACGGGGCCATCGCCCAGGCCCTGCCGCACCGGGCCATGGGCGCCTTTTCCCACTGGTCCAATCCGAACCTCGGCGGCACCGACGACCGCACCGGCCGCCCCTTCGTGATGTACGACCTTTCCCTGGCCGGGTACGGCGGGCGCCAGGGCAAGGATGGCGTCGAAGCCTTGAGCCCGGTGATGAACTGTTCCAACATCCCGGTCGAGGTGCATGAGACCCATAATCCCATCCGGGTGCGCCGTTTGGAATTTATCCCGGATACCGGCGGGGCCGGGCAATGGCGCGGCGGCTGCGGCCTGCGCAAGGACATCGAATTGCTGAATTCCACCGCCGTGCTCTCCACCCTGGGCGATCGGCATCGCTTCCAGCCCTATGGCCTGTTCGGCGGCCAGCCGGGCGCCCTGGGCGAAACCCTGCTGAACCCCGACGGCAACGCGCAGCCCCTGCATTCCAAAGGCATGTACGACCTGAAACAGGGTGACGTATTGAGCTTTCGCCTATCGGGCGCCGGCGGCTATGGCCCGGCGGCGGCAAGAGACCCCGACGCCATCAGCGGCGATGTGAGGGATGGCTATGTCACCGAGGACAGCGCCAGAAAGGATTACAGTTGGGAACCCGGCCGCTGATTGAGGATAGCAAAAAATTCTCGATCTTGACCCTGAGCAAGGCCCAGCGGCAGGCCCTTTTGGCCCGCTCGGACGGACGCGGGGCGCTGCAACTGGCCGGCCATGTGGGCCTGGTCCTGAGCCTCGGCGGCTTGATCCAGGCCCGGATACCCTATTGGCCCCTGCTGCTGCTGCCCCAGGGCATCCTGGTGATGTTTCTGTTTTGCGCCATGCACGAGAGCATTCACCGCACGGCCTTTCGCACGAAATGGTGCAACGATGGGGTGGCGGCGGTCTGCGGCTGGCTGGTGGCGTTGCCGCCAATCTGGTTCCGCCATTTTCACATCTATCATCACCGCTTTACCAATGACCCCGCCCGGGACCCGGAGCTGGCCGCGGCCAAGCCCGCCAGCCGCGCGGCCTATCTGTGGCATCTGACCGGCCTGCCCACCTGGGGGTCCCGGATCCGGGTCCTGATCGGCAGCGCCCTGGGCCGCAACAGGGACAGCTTTGTCCCGGACAAGGCCCGGGCCGCGGTGGCGGCGGAGGCGCGGGGGTTTCTGGCGCTCTACGCCGTCGCCTTGGCCGGCTCCCTGGCCTTTGCCAGCGATATATTGCTGTGGAGCTGGCTCGTTCCGGCCCTGCTGGGCCAGCCGTTCCTGCGCGCCTATCTGTTGGCCGAGCACACGGGCTGCGCCGAAGTGGCCGATATGTTCGTGAATACCCGCACCACCTACAGCAACGCCCCGGTGCGCTTCATCGCCTGGAATATGCCCTATCATATCGAACATCACGCCCTGCAGGCGGTGCCGTTCCACAAACTGGCGGCCTTCCACCGCCACACCCGGCCCTACCTGAAGGTCACGGAATACGGCTACCTCAACGTGCACCGGAAACTCTGGGCGGCGCTAGATTAGCGGAAATCGAAGCCGAGTTCCTTGAGCTGTTGGCGCAGATTGTCGCGCAATTGCGGGTCGAACTTCTTGTCCATGTCATGGGTCCAGGAATCCGCCGTGGTTGGCTTGCCGATGCTGCCGTAATGCTTGGCCAGAGCCGCGTCATAGTCGTCCAGGGACTGAGCCGTCGTCCGGTTGTCCCGCAGGGCGCCATGGCGCTCGTAATGCACCATGGTGGAATAATCCATCCGCGGCTTTTGCGGCGGCGCCTCGTCGGGCCAGCCCAGGCACATGCCGAACACGCAATAGACCTGGGGCGGCAATCCCAATATGCGGGCCGCGGCCACCGCATCGTTGCGCACCGCGCCAATCATGACGCCTTTCAGGCCCACGGACTCGGCGGCCAGATATGCCGACATGCCGACCAGGGAGGCATCGACGGAGGAAACCAGGCCGATCTCCATGTTGTTGTCCGCAATGCTATGGCCGTGCCTGGCCATGGCCTGTTCGATGCGGGTCAGATCGGCGCAAAAGGCCAGAAAGACCGGCGCCTCTATCACGTGCCTTTGATTGCCCGTCAGCGCCGCCAGCTGTTCCCGGATGGCCGGATCGTGGACGACGATCACGCTGTAGGATTGGATGTTTGACGAGGTCGGCGCGCGGAAGGCGGCGTTGAGCACTTCGTCGATCAGCGCCTCGGGCACCGGATCGCTTTTGAATTTCCTCACGCTGACACGGTTGTTCAGCAGGGCGATGGTCTCGCTGGAATAACTCACGGATAGGGTCTCTCACATTATTTCAGAGCTGGATTTCAGAGCGACTTGATGGCGGCGGCAAAGGCGTCGAGGGTTTTCGCCACATCCGCTTCGTCATGGGCCAGGGAGACGTAAAACTTGCTGTCCCCCTTCAACACGCCGTTTTCGCGCAGGGCGCGGTTGAAGCGCCGGGCCCGTTCCAGGTCGTTGCCCAGCATGCCGCGATAATCCTTGATATCGCCGCTGGTGAAGAAAACGTCAAACAGGGGCGGCTCGCCAATCACCTGGGCCGGGATGCCGGCCGCCCGCAACTGGCTGTCCAGGCCCCGCATCAGTTTTTTGCCGGTGGTGAAAATCGTCTCGTAGGCGCCGGGACGCCTGAGTATCTCCAGGGTGGCCAGACCCGCGACGGCGGCCACGGGATTGCCGCTCAAGGTGCCGATTTGCGGCATGAAGCTTTCGTCGTCTACTGCATTTCGGTCGAAATGCGCCATGATATCGGCCCGACCCGCGATGGCGGCCAGGGGAAAGCCGCCGCCGATTACCTTGCCCATGGCGCAAATGTCAGGTGTCACGCCGTAATAGGCCTGGGCGCCGCCATAGGCAAAGCGGAAGCCGGTCACCACCTCGTCGAAAATCAGCGGGATGGCGTATTCCGTGGCCAGTTTCCGCAGAGCCTCAAGGAAGCCCGGTTGCGGCGGCAACAGCCGTTGGAAGGGCTCGACGATGATGCCGCCCAATTCGTCGTGATGTTCCTTGATCAGGCTGGCCGCGGTCTCGGCGTCGTTAAACGGCGCGATCAGGACCTCATCGCGGATCATTTGCGGGATGCCGGCCGAATCCGGGATCGCCTGGGGGAAGTTGCCGGGCCGTTTCGGCGCCATGCTCATCAGGGCGTAATCGCTCATACCGTGATAACCGCCCTCGAACTTCAGGATTTTATCGCGTTCGCGATGGGCGCGGGCCAGGCGCATGGCATAGAAGGTTGCCTCGGAACCGGTGGAGACAAAGCGAACCTTGTCGGCACAGGCGACGGCATCCACGATTTCCGCCGCCAGTCGAATGCCCGCTTCATTGTTGGCGAAGAACGTGGTGCCGCGCAGCAACTGTTCCTGGACCGCGGCCAGCACTTCGGCGTTGCCGTGGCCAATAAGCATGGGCCCCGAGCCGAGCAGAAAATCCACATATTCGTTGCCGCTGACATCCCAGACCCGCCCGCCATGCCCCTCTTTGATGACGATGTCGGACGCCAGATTGCCGAAACCTCCCGCGGGTAGAACCCGCCTGGCCAGTTCCACCAGGGCCTGTTCGCTCTCGCTGCGGCTTAACTTACTCATCTGTTTTCTCCCGGCCGGTAAAAAGTAACGATTACGCTGTGGTCTATCTGATCAAGTTCCGGGGCACGTCGCGGAAGGGACGATCAGTGTCGTTGCGGGGTTCCTTGGGCATGCCCAGGACCCGCTCTGCAATGATATTGCGCTGGATTTCGTCGGTACCCCCGGCGATGGATATGGCGGGGGTCGAGACCAGAATTTCCGCAATGACGCCTTCCATGGGACTGTCCGCGCCGGTCAACATGGCGTCCGCGCCACTGATCAGGGTATGCACATGGTTGGCCAGGCGCGCCACGTGGCTGGCGGCCAGCTTGCCAATGGAACCTTCCGGACCCTGGTTGCGCCCCAGAACCTGGGCGGCGCGGGCCCGCCGGGCGGTCCATTCCGCCGATTTCGCAAGGGTCAACAGCTTGGCGATCTCCTGGCGCACCGTCGGGTCGTCCAGCTTGCCCGTGGTCCTGGCCCGTTCGACCACCAGATCGATCCGGCCCATGCGCTGGGGATACCACTTATAAGGCGCCATGGCCGTGGCCAGTTCGGCCCGCTCCTCCGCATAGGCCCGCTCCGGCCGGTCCGTGCCCATGGCCCAGCGGCGCAGGCCGTCCGCGCCCCGGCGTTCGTGCATCAATGTCGTCGTCGCGATCTTCCAGCCATCGCCAAGACCTTCCACCATAAATTCCGGCGCGATCTCGGCGTCCGTGAAAAACACCTGATTGAACGAGGCGTGGCCGTTCATTTGCCGCAGGGGTTGCACCTGGACGCCGGGCTGTTCCATATCCAGCACGAAATAGGTCAGGCCCTTGTGCTTGGGCAGGTCCCAATCCGTGCGGGCCAGCAACAGGCCGTATTGGGCGTGATGGGCCGAGGTGGTCCAGACTTTCTGGCCATTGATGATCCACTTGCCGTCTTTCAGATCGGCCCGTGTCGATGCCCCCGCCAGGTCCGAACCGCTGCCCGGTTCGCTGAACAGCTGGCACCAGGTGTCTTCGCCAGTCAGGATGCGGCGCAGAAACTTTTCCTTGTGCATTTGACTGCCGTGTTCCAGCAGGGTCGCGGCGGCCAGCATGCGAATGCCGGCCCGGGCCACGCCGATGGCGCCAATGGCCTGAAATTCTTCCTCGACCGCCGTGCCCAGGGTGCTGGACATGCCCTTGCCGTACCATTCCGACGGCCAGGTCGGCATGCCCCAGCCGGAATCTGCCAGTATGTTCCGCCATTCCACCAGACCCGTATTCGGGTCCCAATTGGCGTCCAGCCAGGCCCGCACTTCCGCGCGAACCGATGCTTCCGTGTCTTCGCTCATGGTACCGCTCTCCGTTCTTTACGCACCGGGTTCGCCATCCTGCCAGCGCTGCATCATCAGTTCCCGGTGGTAGCCGGGATCGCCCAGAAAGACCTCGGAACTTTTCGCGCGCTTGAACCACAAATGGGTATCGTTGTCCCAGGTGAAGCCGATGCCCCCGTGAATCTGGATGGCATGGATGGCGGTTTGCATATAGGCCTCGGCCGCACCCGCCTTGGCCAGGGAGGCCATTGCCGCCAATTCATCATCACCGTCGGCGTCCGCCGCCGCCGCCGCGTAGTAAGCGGCGGATTTCGCCAGTTCCACATCGATCAGCATATCCGCCGCCTTGTGCTTCAGGGTTTGAAACGAGGCGATGGCGCGGCCGAACTGCATCCGCATCATGGCGTAGTCCAGGGCCTGCTCGCGCAGCAACTCGGCCCCGCCGACCATCTCGTTGGCAAGGCAGGCCGCCGCCTGATCCAGAGTGCGGGACAGGGGCGCCGCCGCGCCGCCCTCATCCCCCAGCAGTTCGGCCGATACGCCCCGAAATTCCAAACGGGCCAGCTTGCGCGTATCGTCGGTGGATTGCAGCAGGCGCCTGGTAAGACCCTTGGCATCACCCGGCAGCGTAAAGAAGGACAAGCCAGCGTCCCCCGCCGACCCGGGCCGGCGGGCCAGAACCACCAGAAGATTGGCGGTGTGCCCATCCAAAACGAAGCTCTTGGCGCCATCCAGTTGATAGCCGCCGTCATGGGGGGTTGCGGTCAGCGCCACGCCGGCGGCATCCCAACGGCCATTGTCTTCCGTGAAGGCCAGCGCGGCGCGGGTATCGCCCGCGGCTATGGCCGGCAACAGAGCACGCTTTTGCGCTTCATCCCCGGCATTCATGATGGCCGTCGCGGCCAGCACGATGGACGAGAAATAGGGTGCGCACAACAGCGCCCGGCCCATTTCTTCCAGCGCGATGGCCAATTCCACGAAGCCGAAGCCCTGGCCGCCGTAGTCTTCGGGGATATGAAGGGCTGTCAGGCCAAGATCCTGGCTCAACTGGCGCCAGACCTCCTGGTCGAAACCCGCCTCGGTCGCCATCAGACGTCTGACTTCCGTGGTGGGCGATTTTTCCGCCAGGAAACGCCGCAGGACCGACCGGAACTCCGCCTGTTCATCGGTAAAACTGAAACTCATTGCCGTTACCTCCCTGGCTGCAGTGTAGACTGAACGCGCGGATGGGTGAAGACTGCTATCATGCTTCCGAACAGCGCAGCCAGATAACGCGAGAGAGATACAGTGACCCAGCCAGACCTTGATCCTACCTTCATGACCGTGCATGCCCTATCTGCCGCTATCAGCGATGGCAGCCTGACATCCCGCGACATTGTTGAATGCTGTCTGCGGCGAATCGCTGCCCATGACGGCAAGCTGCATGCGTTTGTCGAAGTCTATTGGGAGGACGCCCGCCTGGCGGCCGGTGCGGCGGATCAGGCCATTCGATCAGGCCATCGCCTTGGCCCCCTGCACGGCATTCCCATCGCCCTGAAGGACATCATCGATATGGAGGGGCGCATTACCACCGGGGGCTCCCAGGTCTGGCGCGATCGCGTCTCCCCCACCACGGCGACGGTGGCCCAGCGGCTGATCGGAGCCGGCATGATCATCATCGGCAAGACCCATTCGGTGGAATTCGCCATGGGCGGCTGGGGCACCAATACCCACATGGGTACGCCCTGGAACCCCTGGGACCTGGTAACCCACCGCACACCGGGGGGGTCCTCGGCCGGATCCGGCGTCGCGGTCGCCGCCGGCATGGTGCCGGCGGCCATCGGCACGGATACGGGCGGCTCCGTGCGCCTGCCGGCCTCGTTCTGCGGCCTGGCGGGCCTTAAAACCACGGTTGGCCGGATCAGCCTGCACGGCATCCTGCCGCTCTCCACCACCTTGGATACGCCGGGGCCCATGACCCGCTCGGTCGAGGATGCGGCACTGATCTATGATGTCCTGCAGGGACCCGACCCGTTGTGGCCGCCAACCTTGAGCCACCACACCCACAACCCATTCACCAGCCTGCGCCGCGGGGTCAAGGGCCTGCGCCTGGCCGCCATCTCGGCGGCCGAGCGCGCGGGCGTCGACGGCCCGACCCTGGCCGCCTTCGATGCGGCGCAGACAACCCTGCGGGAACTGGGCGCCACGATCACGGAAATCGAGATGCCCCGGCCGTTCACGGACTTCGCCGCCATTGCCGGCCGGATCATTGGCGCGGAAGGCTATCGTTTCGTCGGCGCATTGGCGGATGATCCCGATCTGCCCGTTGATCCCAATGTCAGGCCCCGCATTCAACTGGGACGGAATATCAGTGCCCATGAATATCTCGATGCCCTGGCCGAACAGCAGGCGGCAAAGGCGGAGTATGCCGAAGCCATGATGGATTTCGACGCCTTGTTGCTGCCCAGCACCGAGACGCCGGCCATTCCGTTGACCGAGGTGGATGAAGGCGGCACGCCGGCCCGCTTCACCCGCGCGGGCAACTGCCTTGAGCTATGCGCCCTGTCCCTGCCCAATGGCCTGTCGCCCGATGGCCTGCCCACCTCCCTGCAGATTGCCTGCGACGGCCACGACGAAGCCATGGCCCTGCGCATTGGCTGGGCCTATGAGCAAGCCACCGATTGGCACCGCCAGCATCCGGCCCTGGGTTAGGATCAAGATCACTTCTTGGTGAGACGCTTGCAAAAGCCGGTAGGCTCTGTTCCTATTCAGGCAATGCTTTGATCTTGCGCGGGAGAACTTACCACATGGCTGAAAAACTGGGATCTGGTGACGGTTTCCCCCAGATGAACCTGCCGCTGGTCG
Source organism: Pseudomonadota bacterium (assembly GCA_027623205.1). Lineage (GTDB taxonomy): Bacteria > Pseudomonadota > Alphaproteobacteria. Next base: position 12,482 of record JAQBYC010000022.1, read on the forward strand.
GGGGCGGCAGCATTGATTTGCCGTCCGACCTGAAAACCAATTATTCGGTCATCCTGTTTTACCGCGGCCATTGGTGACCCTACTGCCGCCGGCAGTTGGTCGGCATGGAAAACGAACTGGAAACCTTGAAAAGCCTCGGCGTATCGGTGATTGCGGCCAGTGTGGACAACGCGGAAAAAGCCGCCGAAGTCGCGGCGGAACTTTCCTACCCCGTCGCCTATGGCGTAACCCATGAACAGGCCGCGGCCCTTGGCGCCTGGTGGGAACCGAAACGCGCCATCATTCAGCCCAGCGAATTTTTGCTGAACGCCGAGCATAAGGTGGTGGCATCCACCTACAGCGCCGGCCCCATCGGACGCATGAACCCGCCCGACGTGGTCAACATCGTGCGCTTCTACGAGAAGCAAAAAGCCGGCTAGATAGAGCAATTTTTAATCGACCGGCGCCGCTCTCGCAACTTAAGTACTTGGTTCAATTGCTCTATTCTTGAATGAGTCTGAGCATGTTTTAGGGGAACATGCGCTAGCGCACTTGCAATGAAATCGGGACCGGCCCGCAATGATCCCCGAATGATCCCCGAATGATCCCCGAATGATCCCCGAATGATCCATTGCGGGCCGGGCAATTTGGGGTGAATATGCTTTTTCCCTTATTTGATGGGCCAAATTGAGCCCGATTGAGCCGTTGCGATGTCCTTGCGCCTGCAATTTTTGATCGTTGCCATCCTCGCCGCAGGTCTTGCGGCCGGCTGGTGGTCATTGGCCAAATGGGGTGGCGATGGCGGCAAGCACAAGAAAGTTGGCGAGACCAGCGCCACCCTGGTGTTGGTCGAGGCGATTGAGTTGACCGACGATCATATCGCACTGCGGGTGGTCGGCACCGGCAAGGCCATCCAGTCCGCCGCATTGCACCCCGCCGTGGCCGGCGAAGTGCGCGAAATCACCTTCAAGGCGGAACAACGTGTGGAGAAGGGCCAGGCCCTGATCCGTCTGGACGACAAGCATCAACGCCTGAAGGTCCGTCTGGGCGAAGTCGCGGTGGCCGAGGCGCTGCGGCAAAGGCAGCGCCTGTCGCAGCTGGCCCCGTCAGGGTACGCCGCCCGGTCGCGTCTGGACACCGCCCAGGCGGAATTGGAGCTGGCTAAACTGCGCCTGGAACAGGCCCAGGCCGAACTGCACGACCGCACGATCTATGCCCCCTTCACCGGCGTGGTCGGCATGACCGACCTGAGCCTTGGCGACAGGGTGACCCAGGATACCATGGCCGTCACCTTGGACGACCGCGCCACTATATTGATTGAATTCAGCGTACCCGAGGCGCATGCCGGCAAGATCAAGGTCGCCGATGCCATCACCGTCCGGCCATGGTCGGCACCCGACACCGAGATTCAGGGCAAAGTTACCGCGCTGGCCAGCCGGATCGACAGGATGACCCGGTCCCTGCGGATACAAGCCGAATTCGCCAATCCGGAGGACCGCATCCGCCCGGGCGGCTCCTTCGATGTGCAGCTTGCCTTTACCGGCAAAGCCTATCCCATCATCCGCGAGGTCGCCGTATTGTGGAGCCGCGATGGCGCCTATCTGTGGCGGGTCGTGGATGGCACGGCGGAAAAAGTCTTCGTCCGCCTGGTCCGGCGCGACAAGGGGCGGGTGCTGGTGGACGGCGCCCTGAACCCGGGTGATCTGATCGTGGTGGAGGGCGTTCAGGGATTGCGTCCCGGCCAGAACGTGAAAACGGCGCCCTTCAAGGCCGCGCACGCTATCCACGGCCGACAAAGGGAGGCGCTGTCGTAATGGTCCAGCTCAGCGATCTGCCCTCCCTGGCCGTCCGCCGGCCCACTTTGATCGTGGTCTTGAACCTTTTGATTATTGTGGCGGGCCTGGGTGCCTTGCTGGGGGTCGAAGTACGGGAACTGCCCGATGTGGATCAGCCCGCGGTCACCGTGCGCGCCTTTTTCGAAGGCGCCTCGCCGGAAACCATGGACGCTGAAGTAACCTCGGTCATCGAGGGCGCCGTGGCGAGGGTTTCCGGCGTAAAGACCATCAATTCGGCCAGCGAGGAAGACAATGCCCGTATCCGGGCGGAATTCTACGCCAACGTGGATTTGGACGTCGCCGCCAACGACGTTCGCGAGGCTGTCGCCGCGATCGAACGCAAACTGCCCAAGGGGGTGGAGGATATCGTCGTGATCAAGGCGGACAGCGACGCCCGCCCCATCATCCAACTGGCCCTGACCTCTGATCGGCTCAACGAGCAAGCCCTGACCCGTCTGGCGGAGGAAGACGTGGTGCCGGAACTGGCGGCCATCCCCGGCGTCGCCCTGGTCGATCTGTTCGGTGACCGAAAAGAGGTACTGCGCGTTATCGTCGATCCCATGCGCCTGGCCAGCTATCACCTGTCCATCGACGATATCGCCAGAGTATTACGCAGCACGGATATGGATGTGCCGGCGGGCAGTTTTAAATCCGACGATCAAATGCTGCTGGTCCGGGCCGATGCCTCCCTGTGGCGTACGGAGGATGTGGAGCGCCTGGCGATCAATGAAAACGTCCGGCTGAGTGATGTCGGCCACGCCGTCTATGGTCCGGCGGAGGCACTGAACTACACGATCTTGAACGGCCGCAAGGTGATTGGCTTGGGCCTGATCCGCAAGGCAAAATCCAACACCATCGCCATTTCGGACGCCGTTGATAAAGCCATTGTCCGCCTGAATAAACGCCTGAAAGGGGCGCAGGTCGTCAAAATTTCCGATGACGCCCGCTTCATCCGCGGTTCGATTCGCGAGGTCATCTACAGTCTTGGCATCACCACCCTGGTGGTTATCGCGGTGATTTACGCCTTTATGACCGCGGTTCGCCCCACCCTGATCCCGGCCCTGGCCATTCCCATCGCCCTGGCGGGGACCGTCGCCGCGATCTGGCTGCTGGGCTTTTCCATCAATATTCTGACCCTGCTGGCGCTGGTTCTGGCGACCGGCATGATCGTCGATGACGCCATCGTGGTGGTGGAGAATATTCAGCGCCAACGGGCCCTGGGCCAAAGGCCCTTGGCGGCGGCCGTGCTGGGCACCCGGCAGGTGTTTTTCGCGGTGCTGGCCACAACGGCGACCCTGGTTTCGGTCTTTCTGCCCATCGCCTTTCTGCCCAGCGTGGCGGGAAAGCTGTTCAGCGAGTTCGGCTTTGTCCTCGCCATCGCCGTCGCCATATCTTCCTTTGTCGCCCTGACCCTGTGTCCCATGCTGGCGGCGCGCCTGCCGGCGAGCTGGGGTGACCCGGCCCGGTCGCGCCCCAATCCGCTGGCGCGCCTGGGCATCGGTGCCGCCAGGCTTTATGAACGGCTGCTGGACTTCACCCTTGCCGCGCCGGTTTTGATCCTGGGCGCCGCCAGCCTGATCGCCCTGTGCGCCGTGGTGGTGTTCCCGAGCATCGACAGCGAGCTTCTGCCCAAAGAGGACCGGGGTGCCATTATCATCTACATGCAGGGACCGGACGGCGTCGGTCTGGATTACATGGACCGGCAATCGGCCCAGGCCGAAGCCCTGTTGGCGCCGTTGCGTGAGCGGGGCGAGGTCAGCAATGTCTTCGCCATCGTCGGGCGTTGGGATCTCAACCGGGTGTTTCTGCTGGCACCCCTGGCGGATTGGTCCGAACGGAGCCGCAGTCAGGCTGAAATTGCCGCCACTTTACGCGGGCCGTTGAAGGCCATCCCCGGTGCGACAGCACGCATCGGCGCCCCCAACAGTCTCAATTTGCGGCGCTCCGGCGGCCGCATCGAATTCACCCTGACCGGCACCAACTATGGTGAGATTGCCGCCGCCGCCGACAGCTTTCTGGCGGCCATGCACGAACGCCTGCCCAATCTGGAAGATCCGGAAATTGAGTACCAGCAGACCCAACCGCAATTGTCGGTGAAAGTGGACCGGCAGCGGGCGGAAGATCTGGGCGTACCGGTGGAAGGCATCGAGTCCAACTTGCGGGCCATGGTCGATGGCCTGGAAGTAGCGGAGTTGAATCTCAACGACCGCACCATCCCGGTGCGCATAGAATCCGCCGCCGGCGCCATCAATGACCCCAGTGATCTCAGCAACCTTTTCGTCACCGCGGCGACCGGCCAGTTGGTCCCCCTGTCGGCCTTCATCACATTGGAGGAAGTCGGCGTGGCGGCGGAACTGGACCGGGCCGGGCAGAAACGCGCCATCGAGATCGATGCCCCGCTGGCGCCGGGATATTCCCTGAAACAAGCGATGGTGGACGTGCAGGCCCTCGGGGATGACATCCTGCCGCCGGGTATCGGCCTGCATTTCATTAACGAGGCCGCGACCTTGCAGGATACCAACCAGGATGTGGCGATCACCTTCGCGGTGGCGATCCTGGTGGTGCTGCTGGTCCTGGCGGCACAATTTGAAAGCGTGTTCAGCGCCCTGGTCATTGTACTGACCGTGCCTTTTGGCCTGGCGGCGGCCGTCTTTGCCTTGAAATTCACCGATTCGAGCCTGAATATCTACAGCCAGATTGGTCTGGTCATGCTGGTCGGATTAATGGCCAAGAATGGCATTCTGGTGGTGGAATTCGCGGATCAGTTGCGTGACCAGGGCCTATCGGTGCGTGATGCGGTGCGCGAGGCCGCACTGACCCGCTTGCGCCCGGTCATAATGACCATGCTGTCCACGGTCCTCGGCGCGCTGCCCCTGATTCTGGGCAGCGGCCCCGGCGTCGAGGCCCGCGCCGCCATCGGCTGGGTGGTGTTTGGCGGTTTGGGCATGGCGACCGTCTTCACCCTGGTGCTGATCCCGGTCATCTACAGCCTGGTGGCCCCCTTCCGCTCCCCTCGCGCCGACGCCGGCCGGCGCCTGCATCAGGAATTGAGCGAAAGCGAAAAAGCGGCGGACCTGGCCTTCGAAAAAGCAGCGGAGTAGTTGTGGAGCCCATTCCTCGCGCTCATATCTCTTGCACAGTGGTTAATTCGCTGCTGTCTCAGAATTGCCGGCGGTGGTCGAAGTCGGCTTGGTCCAGGCATCGAAGTCAGGATCAAGTGAAATACCATCAACTAAGTTTTGCAGCCATGCAGGCGGTGACTCGTGCGTGCCGCAGACGTGTTTCAGCATCACAATTATCAGGTCTACAGACACCTTCGCAGCTTGTTCAGCTTTGTCCGAATCTATCCGATACAAATGTTCGAGCTTGTCATATCCGCCGTATCGCCCTGGAACACTGAATGGAGACGGATGTACAAGGGAATTGCGATAAGGCTTAACCTGCTCCAGGAAACTTTTTAGAGGTTCATCTTGGTCGCTCCAGAGTGCGGTGCCGGCAACAGTTTCTGGGTATTTCAGCAGTTTGTCTCGAATAGTTCCATCCTGGATTAGCTTTTTCCTGTTTTTCGACAAACTTTCTATGTTCTGGACATTCCTCGAAAAATCCCAGGCGATTCCGTTTGCAAATGTCTCGACAAGATTGAAACATGCTAAGACGCACATACGGGCGCCAAACTCCGATTGCCTTATGGCGGTTGCAATTTCGCTCTTTGCAGCCTTCACACTTTGGTGTGATTGGCCCTTATGTATATTCAGCGTTTCTTCGGCGCGCCGGTTCAATGTCAGCGCCTCAATGACGTCCTTAGCAAGCATGTCTTCCGGGAACTTAAACTGCAGCCCCCAAAGTGAAATTTCGATTGTACAATGGGTCGGTTGCCCTCGAAGGACAGTCGGTTTAACTTTTGCAAAATTGCTTTCAAACTCATCCAGAGGCATCTCAAGCCCGCGGTGAACTTTGATATCTTCAAAAAGGGCAGAGAGTTTGGCCTGATTCATTCCGACAAAATTTCTGTTGCAGAACTTTAGGATTTCTTTGGAAAGACGTTTCTGAACATCGATTTTGCCAGCTTTCAACATCCGGCGAGGAAGAGTTTCCAAATCGTCAGTTTCGGCGCGAAGAAACTCAACCCAGCTATTGAAATCGCCCAGCATTAATCGCCCTACAGCCGCTGCGCGGTTGCCTTGCCGAATGATAGAAATTTCTTTGTCTCGAGACCTCATGGACTGACCTGAATGCGTACGCTATCGCCTGGATAGGGCATCGATATTCCTTTTGCACTCGTCACACTGGTTCAAGGCGCTGTACATTTATCTCATCTGTCCTGGCTCTGATTTGGGCAAGACCATAACGCATTTGCAAGGTCATCCATCCATCGGCCGTACCCCATCCTATTTTTTCAAATCTGAGCGCCATTTCTGGCGATATCGCAGATTTTTCATTAACCACATTGTTGAAAGCCTGGCGCGTAACACCAAGATGTCGAGCGGCCTGAGTCACGCTCAAACCCAATGGCTCCAAGCATGTGAGGCGAACGTTCCGGCCAGGATGCGGCGGATTCTTCATTGCCATATTATTTTTCTCCTATTCCTTAATGATAGTCGAGCAGATCGACATCAAAAACATCCCCTTTATCAAACCGAAAAACGATCCGCCAGTTGCCGGAAACGTCAACGGCTTGAAAGCCTTTCAAACCGCCGGTAAGGCGGTGTAGGCGATAGCCAGGCCGTCTCATATGATTGATAGAATTGGCGGCATCAAGGTCTGCCAGAATGACCTCGATTTTCTCAACATAGTTCGGATCGACTTGGCTCCGGTCCCCGCGCTCATATGGCCGCTTTAATCCGCGATGATGAAAGCTTCGTATCATGGAAGAAAGCTATATTGACAATTGTCACTTGTCAATACGTTCCCATGAACAAAGCTTAGCACCGGGTGCAAGCGCTCGCGGCCGGGCCTTAATCTAGGGTCTGAAAATATACTCCGGGCCAAGATCCGCTTGGGCGGAGCAGCCGATCTGGCCCATGATCAGTTCGAATTCCCTGCGCAGAATATCGATCGCCTTGGCCGCGCCCGGCGTCGCGCCGGCGGCGACGCCATACAGGGTGGCCCGGCCGACAAAGACGAACTTGGCGCCCAGGCACAGGGCCGTGACGATGTCGGAGCCGCGTTGCACACCGCTGTCCAGCATGACGGTCATGCGCGCGCCCACGGCTTCGACGATACCGGGCAGGACCTCGATGGCGCCGGGCGCCCGGTCCAGTTGCCGCGCGCCGTGGTTGGAAACGACGATGCCGTCACAGCCGAGTTCGGCGGCACGCACCGCGTCGTCGGGGTGCATGATGCCCTTGATGACCAGGTTACGGGGCCACATGTCACGGTACCGCGCCACATTGTCCCAGGTCAGGGGCGCCGTGACTTGCGCGGCGACAAGGTTGGCGACATCATCGGCACTGGCGCCCTCGCCGGCATAGGGCCGCCAGTTGGCGAGCATGGGCATGCCCTTCGACAGATAGCCAGCCAGCCATCCGGGATAATTCAACGCATCCAGCTTGGTGTTCCAACTCAACTTCAGGGGGCGGGTGAAGCCGTTGCGGAAGTTCCGCTCCCGGTTCGAGTGCACGGGCACATCCACGGTCAACGCCAGGGTGGATAGCCCCGCGATTTCGGCCCGGTTGATCAAGTCGCCGGAAATGTTGTCATCCCGGGCGGCGTAAAGCTGATACCAGCCATGCTCCGGCGCCACCTTCGCCAACTCCTCGACCGTGCAGGTGGCGGAACCGGACATCACAAAGGGAATGTTCGCATCGCGGGCCGCCTGCGCCAGCATCAGATCCGCGCCGGGACGGAACAGGCCGGCCAGGCCGGTGGGCGATATGCCGAACGGGTTATCATAGATGCGGCCGAATAATTCCGTTTTCCGGTCGCAGCCGTCGATGTTGCGTAGATAACGCGGCACCAGGGCAATATCCCGAAAGGCCTGCTGGTTTCGGTCGAGGCCAATTTCGTCATCGGCCCCGCCTTCGATAAAATCAAAGGCGATCTTCGGCAGACGCTTCTTTGCCAGTTGGCGCAAATCGTCATAGTTGATCGCATCGTCGATACCCATGATGTCTCCCTTATCGTCGCCCGGATGTGGCCCAAGTGTTTGCATTGCCTCGCTACCGGACATTCTGGCCTGGAAGCCGGCCCGCGCCAAGGGTCTGTTTGCGGCCGCCTTCACACAGCCTCTCGGATAGTGGACAATAGGCCCCGAAGAAAAAGGGGAGACATTGAGATGCCGGTCATATTGGGCGAAGGCGATTACCGTTACCGCGTTGTCGAGGATTGGGCCAAGCTGCCCGATGGCTGGGATTTTCGCGATGTCGCCGGCGTCGCCGTTGACAGCAAGGATCAGGTCTATGTCTTCAATCGGGGCGTGCAACCCATGATCGTCTTCGACCGGGAGGGCAATTTTCTACGTTCCTGGGGCAAGGATATTTTTCACCGCGCCCATGGCCTGCACATCGGGCCCGACGATGCGCTTTATTGCACCGACGACGGCGATCACACCGTGCGCAAATGTACCGCCGAGGGCAAAGTTTTGCTGGAAATCGGCGTGCCCGGCAAACCCGCGCCCTATGTCAGCGGCGAGCCCTTTCACCGCTGCACCCACACGGCCCTGTCGCCGGACAATCACATTTTCGTCTCCGACGGCTATGGCAATGCCAGAGTGCACAAATACACACCGGACGGCAAACTGGTGCTGTCCTGGGGCGAGCCGGGCAGCAACCCCGGCCAATTCAACATCGTCCACAATATCGTGGCGGACGACGACGGCTGGATTTATGTGGCGGACCGGGAAAACCATCGCGTACAGGTATTCGACACCAACGGCAAATACGAAACCCAATGGAACAACCTGCATCGGCCCTGCGGTCTGTTCATGCCCCGTGGCGAATGCCCGCATTGCTTTATCGGCGAACTGGGCCCCGGCATGCCGGTCAACCGTCATCTGCCCAATCTGGGTCCGCGCCTGAGTATCGTCAGCAACGAGGGCAGGCTGATCGCCCGTCTGGGCGGTGAAGAGGGCCTGGTCAATGAACCTGCCAAGTTCATGGCGCCGCACGGCCTGGCGGTGGATGGGCGCGGTGATATTTACGTGGGCGAAGTGAGCTATACCAACTGGCCGGCCTCATTCGGCGACCGGCCCATGCCGAAATTTCTGCATACCCTGAAAAAGCTGGAAAAGATCGACTGACGCCTCGTGTGGCGAATTTTAAGCCGGCCTTGTTGAGTTTCCCATCTACGCGTGCGGTCCTAAGAGTCGCCACGCTAACCGCTAAACGGCGCCCGCTCGTCATACAGGCGGGCGGCCTGTTCCATGGTCATGAATTCCGCGCCCAGCTCGCGCAGCTTGTCGATGAATTTTTCCAGCATCAGCATGCGGTGGCCGCGGCCGATCACGTAGGGGTGGCAGGTGTAGGTGATGACGCCCCAATCCGCACAGCGGGTCATGTAGACGAAATCATCGACCCAGTTTTCCAGCACGCTGTTGGCGTTGCGGTGGCCGGGCCGGGCCGCCGTCATTTCGAAATGGGGGTGGTCGTCCTGGGACCAGCTGATGGGCATTTCGATCAGCCGGGTTTCGGCCCCGAAGAGCATGGGTTTCTGCAATTCGATGACATCGCCCTGGCGGGCCCGATAGGGAGAATAGTCGTGCCCCATCATGCTGCTCTCATAGTAGAAATCATGCTGCAACAGCAGTTCGAGCGTATGGGGGCTTAAATCCCAGGCCGGAGAGCGGTAGCCCCGCGCCCGTTTGCCGCACAACCGTTCAATGGTGTCGTTGGCGCGAATCATCTCGCTTTCTTCCTGTTCCCGCGCCAACAGCGCCGGCTGCACATGGGTCCAACCGTGATGGCCGATCTCGTGCCCCTGATCGACGACCAGGGCGCAGGTGTCGGGATAGGTCTCGATCGTGAAACCGGGAATGAACCAGGTCGAGGTGATCTCCCGGGCCTGCAGCAAGGACAATACGCGGCCCGCGCCCACCACGCCGAACTCGCCACGGGATATGGGTGTCGGCGTGGTCATGCCTCTGGCGATATGCCCCGACATGACGTCGAAATCGAACGTCAAACAAACAATATGCTGTGCCATGACTCTATCCACCCCGTGCCATTGATGCTCACCGTGATAGTGCGTTCAGATCAAAATTTCAGTCAAGTCACGCGCGGCCCTGCTGCTGAGCCAGGAATTCGAGCAGTACATGGTTGAATTCCTCTTCCCGCTCGATATTCACCAGATGTCCGGCCCCTTCGATGACGGCCAGGCGGGCGTGCGGAATTTGCCGTTGCATCGCCTCGCCGATGGCGGGCGGGGTCAGGCGGTCCTCGGCGCCATAAATCAACAGCACGGGCACCGAAATAGCGGCGATATCGACAGCGCGGTCGTAGCGCATGGTGGCTTCGATGGTCTTGATATAGGAGCCTTTGTGCAAGGCCGCGACGCTGTCCACCAGACGCTGAAAATGCGCCGGCGCGACATTGGCGCTGACCAGGGTTTTCGCCAGCGGTTCCGCCATCTCGCGCAAGGTCCTGCCCGCGATCAAGGGCCCTTTACGCAGGTTGATGAAGGCCTCGCGCTCATCGGGCGGCAGGGTCGGCGTGGTCCCGGGAAAAGTGTCGCACAGGACCATTGTGGCGACCCGGTCGGGATAGCGGAAATACAGATCCTGGGTGATGCGGCCACCCATGGAAAGGCCGACCATATGCGCCTTGGCAAGCCCCAGGTGATCCAGCAGACGGATCACATCGTCGGCAAAATCGCCGAAATCCAGGGCCCCCTGGTAATCGTCCGACTGGCCATAGCCGCGGGCATCCCAGGCCAGGGCCCGGTATCGCCCGGCGCAGGCCAGCAATTGATCGCGCCAGTTGCCGCGGTTGCCGCCGATGCCGTGCAAAAACAGGACCGGCGGACCGGCGCCAACCACATCGTAGGCGATGCGGGGCGCGCCGGGCACGAAGTCTGTTTGAATTTCCATTCTTTTCCTATTCATCGTCAGGCCGCGATATAATGCGGGCAATACATACAGGGAGTAAGACAAATGGAAAGACGCAGCTTTGGCAAGACCGGTCTGGAGGTTTCCGTGTTGGGTTTCGGCGGCGCGCCCGTCGGCTTCCTGGAAACGGAACAGAACGAGGTCGCCGAAATTCTCAATAATCTGCTGGACCAGGGCGTCAACCTGATCGATACGGCCGCCGCCTACGCGGGCTCGGAAGTGATGATCGGTAAGACCATCAGCCATCGCCGTGATGAATTTATCCTGGTGTCAAAATGCGGGCGGGCATCCGACGACCTGGCGGGCGAGGCCTGGTCGGCCAGCGTGATTGAAAATACCGTCGAGCGCGCCCTGCGGCGGTTACGGACCGACCACCTGGACGTCATGCTTTTGCATTCCTGCGATCTGGCAACCTTGCAAAAGGGCGAGGCCGTCGCGGCGCTGGTCAAGGCGCGGGAGGCCGGCAAGATCCGCTTTCTGGGCTACGCCGGCGACAACGACGCGGCGGCCTATGCCGCCGGATTGGATGACGTCGCGGTGATCGAGACCTCGGTTAATATTTGCGACCAGGCCAACATCGACAGCGTGCTGGCTCTGTGCCGGCAGAACAACATCGGCGTGATTTCCAAACGCTCCATCGCCAATGCCGCCTGGAAGGGCGCCGCGCAGCAAAGGGGTATGTATGTGAACTATGCCGCGACCTATGCCCAACGCCTGGCGGACATGGCGATCACGCCGGAAGACCTGGGCTTTCCCGGCGAGGCCGCGCAGGTCTGGCCCGAAATTGCACTGCGTTTCACCCTGGCCCAACCGGGGCTGAGCACGGCGATCATCGGCACCACGAAAGCCAGCCATGTGGTGAGAAATCTTGCCGCCGCCGGCAAAGGCCCGCTGCCGGAAAACAGCGTCAGGCAACTACGCGCCGCATTTCAACGGGCCGAAGCCGCCGCCGGCGAAGCATGGCTGGGCCAGCAATAGTGAGCGGAGAGGATAACACCATGGTGCAAATCATCGAAGCCCGTCCCGACAACGTGCATTGGGGCTATTTCGAGGCGGCGCGTCCCGCCGTGGCCGAAATTGCCTCGGGCGAGCGGGTCACAATCCGCACGGTTTCCGGCGCCCCCGATGTAACGCCCGCCGACGATGGGCCCTTTACGGTTGCGCCCGAACAGCGCGCCATCCACGACCAGGTCACGCGGCGAATGTTGCCCGGGCATATTCTGACCGGCCCGGTCGCGGTCCGCGGCGCCCAGCCCGGCATGGTGCTGGAGGTTCGGATTATCGATATCGAATTGGGCAGTGATTGGGGTTGGAACTTTATCAGACCCGGTGCCGGCGCCCTGCCCGACGATTTCACGGAAAGCCGGCTGTTTCACATTGGCCTGGATGCGCGGCGCCAGATCGGCACCCTGCCCTGGGGGCAGGAGGTGCCTCTGGCGCCGTTCTTCGGTGTCATGGGCGTGGCGCCCCCGCCCGAGCGCGGCACCTTGACCTCGATCATACCCAGCGATTTCGGCGGCAATCTGGACCTGAAGGAATTGCGCCCCGGCAGCATCCTGTACCTGCCCGTGTTCGTCGAAGGCGCGCTGTTTTCCGTTGGCGACGGCCACGCGGCACAAGGCAATGGCGAGGTTTGCGTAACGGCAATTGAAACCGGCCTGAACGGTACCTTCGAACTGAGCGTCCGCGACGACCTGCACGACACCATGCCGCGGGCGGAAACGCCGAGCCATCATATCACCATGGGCATCGACCCGGATCTGGACGAAGCCGCCCGCCAGGCCCTGCGCGGGATGATCGCCCTGATCTGCGAGCGGACGGCGCTATCCCGCGAACAGGCCTATACGCTGTGTTCCATCTGCTGCGACCTGAACGTGACGCAACTGGTCAACCAGCACAAAGGCGTGCATGCCATGCTGTCCAAGGAACGCTTGCGGTAGAAAAATCTTCAATTAATGAGAGTCGCTATCCCTTCAGCGCCTTGATCCCGGCGCTTAGGCCTTCGCCGAGCAAGCCCATGTCATGGTTATACGAGACCATGCGGTAGCCCCGGTTCATAAGATCCCGGCCCCATTCCAGGGTCGGCATCATGGCGCCGGCGGCCTTGCCATTCCTGGCCGATGCCTCGACGATGGCATCGATGCCGCGCTGCAAATCCGGGTGCTCAAACTGGCCGGGAATACCCATGGACATGGACAAATCCGCATGGCCCAGATGGGCCACATCGACGCCGTCCACGGCCATGATCTCGTCAACGTTGTCCAGGCCAGCCTGGGTTTCGATCAGCACCGCGACCATGGTGCGTTCCATGACCGCCGCGGCCTTATCCGCCATCTCGCCAGCCGTATAGTCATCATGGGCGCCACCGAATATGGCGCCGCGCACGCCGGCGGGAGGGTAGCGCGTCCAGCTGACCAGTTGGCGGGCCTCCTCGGCGCTTTCGACCATTTGATACAACAGCCCGAAAGATCCGACATCGAGCAGGCGGGCGGTGATGTGGTAGGCCTTGCCCGGCGGCCGCGCGAAGGGAATGAGGCCCACCCCGGCGCAAAGCGCGAATTGGGTTTTCATCGTCTCGATGGTGAAGCCGCTGTGCTCCAGGTCATAGAGAATGAAGTCAGCCCCGGAATTGGCCACGATACGCGGCAGCCCAGGGCTCAAGAATTCGAAAATCATGGTGCCAAAAACGGTTTCGCCGGCGGCCAGTTTCTTCTTGACGGGATTGGAACGCATGGGCTTCTCTTCCTAAAATTGCTTCCGTTTCAAACGATGAATTCGAGGACGGAATCGAACGTCGGCTCGCGCAGCACCACCCGGTTCGCCTCGTCGATGACCGGCGCCGGGTTCGCCATATGGGCCACCACATGGCGAATTTTATCCAGGCCGCCAGTGCGAAAGACCACGGCGCCAAAAATCGATGGACGCCCGGCCATGGGCGAGGCCAAGGCGCCATAGCGTTCGCCATAGGCGGCAGGCGTCATGACGCTGATTTGCCCCCCCGCCAGGGCCACGCTGCGGCAGTCGCCGGCGCCGTCAACCTCTGAATGCAATAGACGGGCAAGGTTTTCCGCTTCCTGTTCATGCGCCGTGGAGGCGATAACGAATTCCGGCATGGCCCGGGCGCCATTGCCATGGCTTTGCCATTCCGGGCGCCAGACCAGCTCCGGCGTGCCATGTTCGCAATAATAGACCCGGCCGCCGGGGAAAATGCCGGCCCGGACCGCCACGGTTCTGAAGGCGGCATCGGCCTCGCCATCGGGCAATTTCACCGGACGGGTAAAAGCCTTGGGCGGGTCGCCGGCCATATCTAGAGCCTGCAAATGGGCAAATGTGGCATCCACGTCCACGGTCTTGAAAACCAGGCCGTTGATACCCAATGGCGCCTCGGCGATATCAGCGCGGGGGTTCGCCATACCCGGCGGCAGGCCGATCAGTTCCAGATAATCGCTGCCGAACATCATCAGATGATTGACCGAGCCCAGGGAGTGATAGCCCCGCTCGGTCAGGGAAAAGCCCAGGTCGCCGAACAACCCTTCGGCCCGGTCCATCTCGAAGCGAACGTTGATGACCGTGTGGTCCAGCCGTGCCAGTTCCGTCATATCCTATCCTCCCGAAGTTTCTAACCAACCAATGTCGCGTAGGTACCCCGGCCAATCGCCACCAGGGACTCCTGTTCGTTCAGAACATCAATATCGACGACGGTAACCGTTCGCCCGGTCCGGCGCACCCGGGCTACCGCCACCAGGGCATCGCCCACGGCGGGTTTCAGGTAGTCGATCCGAATATTGATGGTTGGCACCCCACCGCCCAGCAGCATGCCAATGGCAAAATCACCGACCGTATCAATGAACGAGGCGATGGGACCGCCATGAAACTGCTTGGTGCCCGCGGCCCGCTCCAGGCCCGGGTTCAGGGGCATTTTGACGGTTAGTTCCGATGCCTCGTAGTCCATGGACAATACCACCAATCCCAGGGTGGCAATGAACGGCGAGGTGTCAAAGCGCGCCTGGATCTGTTCGTGGCTCAAACGTTCAGGTATTGCATTCATGCCGGGGCTCCTTAGGGCGTGAGCACGACTTTGCCGAAGACAACCCGGTCTTCCAGCAGGCGAAAGGCCTCGTTGACCTCTTCCAGGGGCAAAGTCGTATCAATCACCGGCTTCAACGAGCCATCGCCCAACAGATCAAGCAGGGTCAGCAGATCCTCGCGCAGCCAGCCGTTGGCGCCCAGCACCTTCAACTCGTAGGACCAGATAAACCGCAGGTCCTCGGCCGGATCATAGCCCGCCGTGGCGCCGCAGGTCAGCACCTTGCCGCCCCGATGCAACACCCGCAGCCCCTTTACCCAGGTATCGCCGCCAGTGAAATTCACCACCACATCGACGCCGTCTTCATAGCGGCGGCGGTGCGGCTTGCCGAATTTCTGCCAGACCGCTTTCATGAAATCTTCTTCGGCGTAGTTGATCAAATGATCCGCGCCAATGCCGGCCAGACGGTCCAGCTTGTCCTGGTTGGAAGCGCAGGCGATGACCTCGCAACCGACCCGCTTGGCCAGTTGCACGGCGCAGGTCCCCACCCCGCCGGAGGCGCCCAGAATCAGGACTTTATCGCCGGGCTGAATATCGCCGATGGTGTACATCATGCGTAGCGCCGTGCCGTAGGCCACCGGCAGGCACGAGGCGGCTTCATAGGACACGTTGTGGGGCAGATGCACCAGATGGTGGCTGGGCACTTTGCAATATTCGGCCAGGCCGCCGTGCCACATCTCGCCGATCAGGCCGCCGGGCCCCACCCGGTCCACCGGGTCGATCATCACCCGGTCGCCGATCTTCCAGTCGGTTATGTCCGCGCCGACCTCGACAATCTCGCCGGAGAAATCCAGTCCCATGATGCAGGGCATGGGCACCTTGATGCCGGGCATGCCCTTGCGGGTGAAGATGTCGTGATAATTGAGCGAGGTCGCGCCCACCTTGACAATGACGTCTTCGGCGCCCGGCTGCGGGTCGGGGAAATTATGATCGATCCGGATTGACCCTGGACCGCCGTGTTCACTAATGACTGCCGCTTTCACTTATCACTCCTCGTCCCGTCTCCCGGCGCGTTGTTCAAATTAGCGCGATCACCGGCGGATCGGGTCCCATTCAATTTCAGTTTGATGCTTCGTGCCAAATTTCCCGCCCGCGCGTTTCCAGGCCCTTGCGGTCTATCTTGCCCGGGCCGGCCAGGGGTAGTTCGTCCATGAAAATGACCATGCGGGGATGCTGAAAGGCCGGTCCGTTGGCCAGGGCATGTTGCTTGATCTCGTCCTCGCCGACGGTCGCGCCGGGCCGGCGCACCACGAAGGCGATGGGTTTTTCGCCCTTGATGTCGTCGGGTACGGGCACGACGCAACTTTGTTCCACATCCGGGTGACCGACCAGGATGCTTTCCACCTGTCCGGGATAGATATTCTCGCCGCCGCAGACGAACATGTCGTCATTCCGGCCGACAAAGTAGTAGGCGCCGTCCGTATCGCGGCGAAAGACATCGCCGGAATCGTACCAGCCATCCGGGGTAATGACTTCGGCGCTTTTTTCCGGCAGGTTGAGATAGCCCGTGGTGTTGGCGGGCGTGCGCTGCCAACAGACGCCTTCGTCCGCCTCTGTGCCGTCCTGATCGATCAGCTTGACCTCGACGCCCGGCATCAGCCGCCCGACAGACAGGGCGGGGACCGGCTGGCCGCCGGCCGCGCCGAACACCATGGGACCGGCTTCCGTGGTGCCATAGCCGTTCATGACGTTGGCGTTCGGGAAAATTTCTTCCACCCGCGCCCATAGTTTGGGCGAGACCGGTGCGGATCCCATACGCACGATGGCGACCGAGGACAGATCCAAACTGGCGATCAGGTCTGCTTCCATGAAGGCCATGGCCAGCATGGTCGGCACGGAGGTGATCCAGGTGCATTTGAAACGCGCGATGGCCTGCAGGTAATGGCGCGCATCGAACTCGGGCAGCATCACGGTAGAGGCCGAAGCGGCATGGCCGAACAGGCAGGTACACAGCGCGTTCATGTGATACATCGGCGCCGCGATCAGCAGCCGGTGATGGGTGAAGGGCCAGGCGGTCATGCGTCCGCGCAGGGCCCATAAATGCCCCTTGTGGGTCAGGGGCACGCCCTTGGGCCGGCCGGAGGAACCGGACGTGTAGAGCACCATGGCGACGTCGTCGTCACCGGGCCGCACGGTCTCGAACGGCCCGGTATCCAGCAGCGCCGCAAAGCCCTGGTCGCCGGTGTCATCGAAATTCGTCAAGGGTATGTTCGTGCCAAGTGCGTCCCGGCGTGGGCCGTCGCAGAAAACATGCCTGGCGGCCGCATCGCCCAGAATGAAGTCGATCAATTCGCCGGGAAACCTGTAACTTATCGGCACGGCGATCATGCCGGCGCGCAAAATGCCCAGGTAGGCGACGAGAAATTCCGCCCGGTTGGCGGATAGCAACGCCACCGCATCACCTTTGGCCAGACCCCGGCCCCGTAAACCGCGGGCGCAGGCATTGGCAAGGTCGTCGATTTGCCGATGGCTGTATTGACGGGGCGCCTGCCAATCCAGGCAATCGATCAAGGCCAGATTATCGCCCCCCAGCTCCGGATCGAAAAGGGCGCCAAGATTATACGCGGTGATCATATTTATATTGCTGAAGCCGTTGCTTGCGGGAGCAAAACACTAAGGGTCCCCGGCCATCCAAGTCAAGGCAAGGGCCAACGCGGTCATGTCGGACAGCGGGCCGGCATGGCGGTCTGGATGGTTACCGGCGCGAAACTTTGCCGGGCGCCGGCGCTGTTCCCGCCCCATCGGTGCCGCTTTGCAAGACGAACATAGCGGCGACAATGATGGCGATTCCCGGCCAGGTCATGGCCGATGGCAGGCCTTTGCCCAGGGCCCAGTCAATGGCCACGACGAAGGCCGGGGTCAGATAGCTATAACTCATCACCCGGGTCGGGCCGAGGTACAGCGTGGCATGCTGGATGATGAAAAAGCTGATGATCGTGGTGAACACCGCCAGGTAGGCGACGCCAAACAGGACCTTGGCTTCGACGCCGCCCCAATCGGTCTCGAATACCGCCCCGTTGTTCAATAACAACAGCCAGACCGTTCCCGTCGCCATGGTCCAGAACGCCATCACGCCGGCCGGTTCGTCCCGGCGCAGGCGCTGCACCAGCGGCGTGTAGAGACCCATGGCCAGCAGGCCGGCCAGGAAAACCAGATCGCCTTTGTTGATGTCAAGGCGCAACAGCAGGCCCAGATCACCCCGGAACACCACCCAAAGGGCGCCGATAGCGCCCAAAATCAACGCCGCCAGGTGCCGCTTTCCCAACCGTTCCCTGATCAGGACCGCCGCATAAATGGCCGCAATACCCGGCAGAACCGTAAATAGCGCCGCCGCGTTCAAGGCGGTGGTCAGGCGCAGGGCGGCGAACATGCACCAGAAAAAGGTGACCAGGCAGCCCCCGATCAGCGCATAGCCGGCCAGCGCCCGGGCGGAGGGAATGGCCAGGCCATGGCGCCAGGCGATATAGGGCGCGAACAACAGGGTCGCCAGCGCGAAGCGCAACAGGGTCAGGCGTTCGGGTTGCAGACCGTGCGCAATAGCGGCGCCGACGGGAAAGGAGGTGGCAACCAGGGCGCGCCCCAGCAATACCTGGGCGTGCACCCGCGCCAGGGGCGCCCGGTCTGACTTCGGCTTGGTCTGCGGCATCTTCATGTCGCCGAGTATCGACGATTGGCGGGCGTTTTGCCAAACGGTACTGCGCCCAAAGGCACGCGCCGGTCCCCTGCCATTGGCAGGGCGGGGTATAATCGATTATCGTCTTTGCCTGATCTGCCCGGAGTCTGTAGACGGTATGGAGATGTTGATGCAGTTTGGATGGCTTACCCTGGCGCTCTCTCCCTCGGGGGATGAAGACGCCGCCCGTATTCATCAACAGATCGAACAGGTTTGTTATGCCGAAGAACTGGGCTTTTCCGATGTCTGGCTGACGGAACATTATTTTACCGGCGAGAGCGTCTATAACGACGCCGTGGTGTTCGCCGCCGCCCTGGCCATGCGCACGGAACGTATCCGCATCGGTTTCGCGGTCGTACAGATGCCCTTTCACCATCCCGTGCGTCTGGCGACGCAACTGGCCCTGTTGGATAACTTATCCAAAGGGCGGATCGACGTGGGCGTGGGTAAGGGCACGATCTATAACGAATACGAATTTGTCGGCCACGGCCTGCGTAGCGGCGACAGCCGGGAACGCATGGAAGAGGCCGTCGATATCCTGGAGCAAGCATGGCGGGGGGCCTGGACCGAAGCGCCGCTCAGCTACAACGGCAAGTTCCACCAGGTAGAGATACCGCAACTGCGTCCTCGGCCGTATCAACGGCCCGGCCCACCCCTGTGGCGCAGCGTAATTTCGCCAAATTCATTCACCGAATGCGGCCGCAAGGGCATCCCCATATTGACGGCGCGGCTGGGGGTGGACCGCATCAAGGAGCGCTGGGCGACCTATGCGGCGGCACTGCGCGAGGGCGGCCATGACGAGGCCACCCGCGCCCGGCTGATGACGCAGATCGCGCTATGGCGCAACGTCTATGTGGCGGAGACCGATGCCCAGGCCGAGGATGAGTTGTCGCAGCTGCTGCTGGACACCCGCCGGCATATGCTGCACGTGCGCGATGCCTATAACCCCAAGGACTTCGCGATCGATCCCCTGATGCTCAACCCGTGGACCGACCCCACGGTCGGCGAGGCGGAGTCGCTGGCCTATACCCTTGAAACCGGCTGTCTGTTCGGCTCGCCCCGGCGGGTGCAGGAACAGGTGGCGGAACTGCGGGACGTGGGCGTACAGCATCTGCTCTGCCAGACCGGTTTTGGCGATATGGGCCAGGCACAGAACCTCGAATCCATGCGGCGCTTCGGCGAACAGGTGATGCCGGCGTTCAATAACCAGCTATCTGAATAGGAGCGCGTTGCAATGGCCATGACGATCAGACAGATCGGTCCGTGTTTTGCCGGCGAGGTTGACGGGATTGATTTGACGCAGCCCCTGTCCCGGGCGGACGCGGCGGGCATCCACGCCGGGATGAACCGATACGCCGTGTTGGTGTTTCGGGAACAGGCGCTGGAAGACGGCCAGCAGATGGCTTTTACCCTGTCATTGGGCGCGATCGAACACGCCATTGGCACCTCCCTGAGAGGCCCCGACGAGAACCGGCTGCCCACGACCTTCGCCGATGTCTCCAATCTGGACAAGCAGAACAAGCCGTTTGCGCGGGAGGATCGGCGCCGGCTGTTCGCCATCGGCAACCGGTTGTGGCACTCGGATAGTTCCTTCAAGGAGACCCCGGCGAAATATTCGTTGCTGAACGCGCACGCCATTCCTGGGAAGGGCGGCAATACGGAATTCGCCGATATGCGGGCCGCCTACGATGCGCTGGAGGATGACCTGAAGGCGCAGGTCGAGGGGCTGATCTGCGAACATTCGCAGCTCTATTCCCGCGGCAAAATCGGCTTCACCGATTTTACCGACGAAGAGCGGGAGCGGTTCGCGCCGGTGCGTCAGGTGTTGGTCCGCAGCCACCCGGTGACGGGGCGGAAGTCGCTTTACCTGTCTTCCCATGCCGGCGGCATCATCGGGTGGCCGGTGCCCGAGGCCCGCATCTTTCTTCAGGATCTGGCCGAACATGCCACGCAACGCCAATTCGTCTACGCCCACGAATGGCGGGTCGGGGATCTGGTGATCTGGGACAATCGGCAAACCATGCACCGGGCGCGGCCGTTTCCCGCAGAAGAGCCGCGCGATATGCGGCGCACCACGCTGGCCGGCGACGGCCCCACCGCCCCTTCGCGGCAAGCTGCCATGATATAGTTTTTGTGACCTCATAGGGAATTTTTGCGGAGAAGAGCGCCATGGGCCCGATAGCTCTGGATATTTCACCGACCCGGCATTATTGTAAATTGCGGGGCTACAGGAACCTGGGGATGACACCATGAGTGATGATGATCAGTGTCCGGTAAAGGACTGGGCCACCGACTACGACATTATGGATCCCGACTATGTTTGCGATCCCGTGCCGGTGTGGAAGGAGCTTCGGGAAAGCTGCCCAATCGCCCATACCACCCGTTGGGGCGGATCCTGGCTGCCAACGAAGTACGCCGACCTGCAGGCTATGGTCCGCATGGTGCCGGAACTGTCGTCGCGTTCGCCGGCCGTCATTCCGCCCGCACCGGAGCTACGCGCGGAACTGGTCGCGGAACTGAAGGAATATGGCTCTGAAAACCCACCGATTACTGCCGACCCGCCGGAGCAGATCGCCTATCGCCGGTTGATCCTGCCGTTCTTCACGCCCAAGGCGGTCGAAGTTCACCGGGAATTTACCGCGCGGCTTTGCCATGAATTGATCGACCGCTTTATCGATGCGGGATCCTGCGATGCCGCCGCTGATTACGCCCAGCAGATCCCACCACGGGTTATCGCGCAGATGCTTGGCATCGACCCGGGCCGCGGCGATGAATTCACCGAATGGACCCGCGGCGTCCTGGAACTGGGCCAGACGCGGCCCGAACTGCGCCGGAAATACCGCCTGGTGATCCGCGATTTCTTTGCGGCACTGGTCACGGAGCGGCGGTCGAGCCCGGGCGAGGATATGGTTTCAAAGTTGATTAAATCCGAGATCGACGGCGAACCGTTGAGCGATCATACGGTCATTGGCATGTGCAACTTGTTGCTGGTCGCCGGCATTGATACAACCTGGAGCTCCATCGGGGCGGCCTTGTGGCATTTCGCCGGACATCCCGATGACCGGCGCCGGTTGGCGCGTGAACCGGAATTGTTCGGCACCGCGATTGAAGAAATGCTACGGTTTTATTCGCCCGTGACCATGGCCCGCAAGGTGACCGCACCGGTCACGGTCGGCGATGCCGATTTCGTTCCGGGGGATAAGGTGTTGCTCAATTTCCCAGCCGCCAACCATGATCCCGAGGTGTTCGAAAATCCGGACGAGGTTGTTCTGGACCGCCAGCGCAATCGTCATATCGCTTTCGGCGTCGGCATACATCGTTGTGCCGGGTCCAATCTCGCGCGTATGGAAATGGACGTGGCCCTGCGTATTTGGTTCGACCGGCTGCCGGAATTCAAACTGTCGGCGCCCGCAAAAGTCACCTGGGCCGGCGGTCAGGTCCGCGGCCCCCGCAGCGTGCCGGTGGTCTTTCCCGTCTGAGCATGGTTCTTCGAAACATGCCCGGACTCTTAAGAATGGAGCCATTGAACCAATTACCTAAGTCGCGATAGCGACTCCGATGCATTGAAAATTGCTCTAGCTATTTCCGCCCTCGAAAACGGTTTAGGCCGCCGCAACCGCGACGCGGGTGTCGTTGTAGCAGGCGCCTTCGGACAGATCGGCCTTGGTAGTGGGAGCCAGGGCGGAGACGGTCTGGCCGTTTGTGGTGGTCCGCATCCAGGCGCCCTTGTATGACAGCAACACGCCCCGGGCCACGCTGTCGGTGAGTTTCAGGGGCAGAAAAACCTCGCCAAGGCCGTTGAAGACCCGCACTTGCTGGCCGTCCGCGAAGCCGCGCCGGGCCGCATCGTCGGGATGCATTTCCAGGGCCGGGGTGGGGTCCGATTTGGCCAGACCGCCGAACATGGAATTGGTCCGCCAATTCGACGATGGCGTCAACAGGGCAAAGGGATAGGTGGCAGCCGCATCTTCGTCCGCTGGCAGGGTTTGAAAGCGGGGCAACGGGGCCGCGAACTTTTCCTCCAGATAGGCCGATTTCAGCTCTATCCGGCCGCTTTTCGTGGTCGGTCTGCGTTCAAAGCCGATGCGCGGGCCAGGGGCCGCCATGGACAGCGCCGCCGCGGTCGGCAGTTCGCTGGGCCGGATGCCGCCCAGGCGGGGATCGTCACCGTCAATGGCATCGTCCATCAGTTGCCCATCGCTGGCCTGGAAGATCGGGTCGTTGAAGCCGAACCGGCGTGCCAGGCGGCGGAAGATTTCCGTATTGGGCAGGGCTTCGCCGACCGGGGCGATGACCGGTGCCGCCCGTTGCAAATACTGCTGGCCATAGGCGCAGAACAATTCGTCATGCTCGAAATGGCTGGCCGCCGGCAGCACCACGTCCGCGTAGTCGACCGTGTCCGTATGGGCGATATCCGCCACCACCGTGAAGATATCTTCCCGGGCCAGACCGCGCCGCATGGTGTTCTGGTCGGGGTGCACCACCAGGGGATTATGGTTATAGATCACCAGGCCCCGGACCGGCGGATCGATATCGTCATCGGCCAGATGCCGGCCCACGTCGATGATGTTCAAGGTGCGGGTGCCCGCGGGGATCAAGTCGGGACGCTGCAGGCGTTTCATGGTCTTGGGAAACAGATTGCCCGCACCGCCCACCAGACCGCCGGCGGGATGGCGGAATTTGCCGGTCAGAGCCGGCAGGGCGAAAATAGCGCGCAGGCCGGCGCCGCCATTGCGGTTCCGCTCCAGCCCGTTGCCGGTGGCGATCACCGCCGGCTCCGCCCCGTGATACAGCGCCGCCAGGGCGCGGATATCCTCGGCCCTGACGCCGGTAATTTCGGCCGCCCGTTCGATGCTGTAGGAACGCGCCTCGGCCATGAATGCCTCGGCGCCCTCGACCATATCGGCGATGAAGGCGGCATCGAAGGCGCCGCGCCGCTCCAACTCCGCCGCCAGGGCAAAGGCCAGCACCACGTCGGTGCCCGGCCGGGGCGCCAGATGCAGATCCGCCTGTTCCGCCACCTTGATCCGCTTGGGGTCCACCACCACCACCTTGCCGCCGCGATCCCGGATGCGCTGGATCACGGGGGCCAGATGCAGATTTGAAAAGGTAACGTTGTTGCCCCAGACCACGATCAACTGGGCGCTTTCCACGTCGGTCATCTGCACGCCCGCGATGGCGCCAAAGGTGCCCAGCCAGGCCTCGGTCTTGATACCGCCGCACAAGGGCCGGCGCGAGAGGACCGAAGCGCCCATCTGATGGAAGAACCGCAGATCCATGGAGCCCATGGCCAGCAGGCCGTGGGGGCCGGCGTAATTCAACGGCAGAATGCTTTGCCGGCCATGTTTCGCGATAGCGTCCTGAAAGCCGTCGTGAATCAAATCCAGGGCCTCTTCCCAGGAAATCGCCTGGAAGCGGCCCTCGCCCTTGGCGCCAACGCGCTTCAGGGGCCGGGTCAGGCGGTTGGCGCCATGGACGAATTCAGGGTACAGCTTCGAGACCTTGCCGCAGATCGCACCCTGGGTCAGCGGATTGACGTAGGAGCCGCGCACCTTGCTGATCCGGCCGTCATCCACGGTAACGGTCAGAGAACAGGTATCGGGGCAATCCAGGGGGCAGACACTGGGCATTTGCTGGGCCATGAGAGACATTCCTTATCGCGCGGCGGGCTGAAGCCTGACCATCTTCCAAAATTGGCAGGAATTAAAGAGCCATTTTAGACTATTTCATAGGGCCAATTTAACAAATTGAAAAAGACCGCTTGCACGGTCGACCGGGGCGCCCGCGTCAGATTGAAGCACCGGGCCGGATCAGCAAATTCGGGCTGTCTGATTGCGGCATTTGGTGAAACAATCCCCCCGAGCCTGCGGGATACGGGCGCCTGCGCGCGCGGCGCCCCGCGCCGAAAAAGGAGGAAAACCATGACAAAGAAAATCAGCCACATTGGTATTCTGGTGCACGACGCGGATGCAGCCGTCAAACACTGGACGGAAGCGTTCGGCTTCACGAAATTCGAGGACCGCCGGATCGAGGTCGAAGGCATCCGCAGCGTGTTCATTTCCGTAGGCGGCAGCTGGGACGAAATGGTCATCGAGATCATGCAGCCGCTGGATAAATCGAACATGGAAAATGCCCTGTCGCGGCGCCTGGCCAAGGTTGGCGAGGGCTTCTATCACATCTGCCTGGAGGTCGATGACGTCGAAGGCAGCAGCCAGGCATTGCGCGACCGCGGCATGACCGTGCTGATGCGCGATCCGACCGAAGCCGGTGCCTCGCCCCGCTGGCTGGTCCACCCCAAGGACGCCAATGGCGTCATGGTCGAGGCAATTAAACGCTAGAGCCTGTGGCTTCGAAACATGCCCGGACTCTTAAGAATAGAGCAATTGAACCAATTCCTTAAGTGTCGATAGCGACTCCGATTGATTAAAATTGCTCTGGCCGGGTATTGATCGCCCTCGCAACCGGGGCGGCCTACAGGTTCCTGCCGTACAGGGCGATCAGGCGTTCCCAATGGCGTTCGGCGGCGGGCTTGTCGTAGACCTTGCGCTCGGGAAAGGCAAAGCCGTGATGGACGCCGGGGTGCAGTTCGATCTCGCCCGGCGACCCCGCCGCCTCGAACAGCCGGCGCAATTCGTCAACCATGTCCAGGGGCGCCAGGGCATCGTGCTCGGCACAGGAGATATAGATCTCGCCCTTGACCTGGGCAAAGCTCAGATGCGGGCTTTCCTCGGCGTCACTGACCAGCCAGGTGCCGTAGAACGAGGCGGCGGCCGTGACCCGGTCGGGATAACGCGCGGCGGCGGCCAGGGCGTAGGGACCGCTCATGCAATAACCGTGGCAACCCACCGGGCCCGCCTTGGCCATGTCCTGGCCGTCCACATGTTCCAGCATGGCGCCAATATCCCGCATCACCGGGGGAATGGTCATCTTGGTTCGGATCGCGCGCATGGCCGTATGGTCGGCGCTGCCTTCCTGCAGCACCTCCGGGCCATACAGGGTATCCCGGCCGGCCCGATAGTACAGATTGGGCAGCAGCACATAATAACCTACCGTCGCCAGACGCCGCGCCATGTCGCGCAGTTCCTCGCGAATGCCCGGCGCATCCATCAGCAAAAATACCGCGGGATACGGCCCGCCCCGTTCCGGATGGCAGATAAAAGTCTCCATTGCGCCGTCCTGGGTCTGAATATCCAACGTCTCTTCAAGCATCCGACCGCCCCCCGATTTTTATGCTGGCCGCAGTATATGGCAAAACGGCTGTTCAGTGGCATACTATGAACCGATGACAACCGCGGGAGGGTGGGATCATGGCGTACACCGACGACTGGCTGGCACTGACCACGGAAAAAACCCTGGAACCGGATTTGCCGATCTGTGATCCCCATCACCATCTATGGGATGCCAGCATCGACCCGGCGGCGAAGTTTCGCACGGAACAGGTCGAAGGCCGTTATCTGCTGCACGAATGGCTGGCCGATATCGGCTCGGGCCATAACGTGGTTTCCACCGTCTTCATCGAATGTGGTTCCATGTACCGCGCCGACGGACCTGGCCCCATGCGCCCCGTGGGCGAGACGGAATTCGTCAACGGCATCGCCGCCATGAGCGCCTCGGGCCAATACGGCCCCGCGCGGGTTGCCGCCGGCATTGTCGGCTTGGCGAATCTGAACCTGGGCGCCGAGGTGAAAGAGGTGCTGGAGGCGCATATCGCCGCCGGCGGCGGGCGCTTTCGCGGCATTCGCCATGCCGCGTCCTGGGATGCAAGCGACGACATACGCAATTCCCACACCAAGCCGACCAAGGGCATGCTGGGCGACGCCGTCTTCCGCCAGGGCTTCGCCCAATTGGCGCCGCTCAACCTCAGTTTCGAGGCCTGGTGCTTTCACCCCCAGATCCCCGAGATGACCGATCTGGCCCGCGCCTTCCCGGACACCACGATGATCTTGAACCATTTTGGCGGGCCCATCGGGATCGGCCCCCATGCGGGCAAGCGCGCTGAAATTCTGGCCCAATGGCGCCTGGATATTGATGCACTGGCGAAATGTCCCAACGTGGTGGCCAAGCTGGGCGGCATCAATATGAAGGTCAACGGCTATGATTGGGATTTGCAGGCCCGGCCCCCCGGCAGCGAGGAACTGGCCGCCGCGACCCGGGTCTATTACGACCATTGTATTGAGCGCTTCGGGGTCGAGCGCTGCATGTTCGAATCCAACTTCCCCGTCGACAAACGGACCTGCAGCTACAACGTGCTTTGGAACACCTTCAAGCGCATAGCCGCAGGCTGCTCGGCCGGGGAAAAGGCCTCGCTGTTTCACGACACCGCCGCCCGGGTTTACCGCATCAATGTGTAATCAGGAGTGGATGAAATCATGACCGAACGTATCGCGGTAATCGGCATGGGGCAGATGGGCTCGGCCATGGCCCGGCGACTGAGCGAGTCGCAATGGGACGTGATGGGCTACGATATCAGCGAAGAGGTCCGCCGGAACCTGACCCCGCAGGGCGTCAAGATGGCCGATAGCCTGGCGGCGGCCCTGGCCGGACGCACCACCGTTCTGACCTCGTTGCCGGACCCGAAAGCGGTGAACGACGCCTGGTTGGGCGCCGACGGCATCATCGCCCTGGCCGAAGACGGCAGCCTGCTGGTGGAATTGAGCACCATTGATCCCGATACCATGAAGACAGTGGGCGCCGCGGCGATTGCGAAAGGGCTGGCGGTGCTGGACTGCCCCGTCAGCGGCAGCCCCAACGAAGCGGGCACGGGCAAGCTGGTGTTGCTGGTGGGTGGCGAGGCGCCAACCCTTGACCGCGCCGGACCCCTGTTCGATTTGCTGGGGCAGACCTGGCAGCACACCGGCCCCATCGGCACCGCCAAGGTGGTGAAAATCGTCAACAACATGATGTCCATGGGCAACGTCCTGGTCGCCTCGGAAGCATTTGCCCTGGGCGTCGCCGCCGGCGTGGAGCCGCAAAAGCTGTTCGATGTGATATCCGTCAGCGGCGGCCGCTCGCACCATTTCACCAAGCGCTTCCCCAACGCCCTGCAGGACGATTTCGCGCCTGGCTTCAAGATGGAGCTGGGGGAAAAGGACCTCTCCCTGGGCGTCGATCTGGGCCGCGTCCTGAAAATGCCCACCCCCGCCGCCTCCCTGGCCCGCGAGATGTACGCTCTGGCCGTGGCCGAGGGCTACAAGGGCCAGGACATCGTCGCACTGATGGACATGTACCGCCAATGGGCCAAACGCAGCCGGCCATCGGGGGGATGAAGCCCGGCCCATGGCCGCACCTACTTGATCCTCATCGAGTCACCGAGCGACCCGCTCCCACTCCGTGCGAATCTTTGGAACGCCTGTTAGATATATAGAACGCGCCGGACCGCAGTCCGCATCGGACTATTTCGTGGCGTAGAACGCCAGTTTATTGCCGTCCAGATCGCGGACGTAGCCAAAGGTCATGCCGCCGCCGCCGCGCGGGCCCACTTCGCCTTCATCGCTGCCGCCCAACGCCAACGCCTTGGCATGCAGTTTCGCAACGGTCTCGGCATCGTCCACCATGAGCGCCACCATTGTCCCGTTGCCGGCGCTGGCGGGCTGGCCGTCGAACGGCTTGATAACGCCAAGCATGGCCGCGCCGGCCTTGCTGGACCACAGCACCAGACGATCGTTCGGGGTAATCTTTTTGAGCCCGAGGTCGGCGAACAGAGCATCATAGAATGACGCGGCTTTTTCGAGGTCGTTGGTTCCAAGGGTGGTGTAGCCGATCATGGTGCGGATTTCCTTTGTGTTGGTATGATGACGTTTAAATTGAAATGTGACGAAGGACCCAAGTCGAGTCCTATTTTTTATCCTAGGCCTCCATCAGGATCGGCAGGGCCTGGGCATAGGCGGTCTCGGCCAGGGTCTTGATTTCGGGCAGGGTGCGGCTGCCGATGGGGTGCTCGACCATCACGAAAGGATAGTCCGGCAAGCCCAGCATCCGGGCAATGTTCCTGACCGTCACCTCGAACGGTTCCGTGCACACCACCACCGCGCGCTTGCCAAGCTGTTCGAAACTGATGCCGTCATGCAAACTGCACGTCGAGCAACTGCCTCAATCACCCAGACCAGTAAGCAGAAAATCCACCTCATCGGCGGCCGCCCGAATGGTTTCGCTGGGCGCCGGCGCGGAGGCGTTGCTTTTCGAGAAGAGCGGCAGAACGGTGCAGCCGTGGCGCTGTTCGAACAGGGCGGCGGTTTCCCGCAGCATGTTGACGGCGTTCAGCTTGCCGTTCTCCAACAGCCCGATGGTCTTGCCTTCCAGGCTGGACAATTGCGCCGCACGGGCATAGTTCCGTTCCGGCCCGGTTACGGTGGGGTCATAGAGTTGCATGGCTTTCCTCCAATCGTCGCCGTGGTTTTACCATTTAGTCGCAATCAATGCAGACGCCGATGGGCTTGGACTGCATGATCGAGCCGCGGCCGCGGCTCCAGGATGGAATAAAGGACGAGTGGCCGCCGGCATCGCCGCCGCCCATGACGACCAGGATGTCGTCGGGCGACAGACCCCGGTGCATCTTGCCGGCCTCCACCAGCGGGCTGCCACCCGCATCGCTGTGCTGTTTGTCATACTCGCGCTGGCGGTACTTGCCGACCGACTGCATCCCCTCGACGGTGCGGGCCGCGTGGCTGAACAAAAATTCCTGTACCTGTTGCTTGCTCCAGCCGGTGGCGGCGATAACCCGGACATGCTCCGGTGACAGCACCACCACCGATTGGCCCAGTGTGATGCAGCCATAGTTGGCCATGGCATCGGCGATGGAGCCCAGCACCATCTCGGGCGTGTTGCCGCCGTGGTTCTCGACGTTGCAGAAACCGCCGCCCGCGAACACGGTCACGCTGCTGACGCCGGGGGGATAGTCCAGATCCTCGACCAGCAGGGGCCAGGGATTGCCCGCCCGGCGCTCGGCGATGCAGAAGCTGAACTTGCCCGGATTGCCCTGGGTGGATTTGTCGGACACCCCCGGGATCATCCGGAATACGTTCATCAGGATCAGGCGCACGGCACGGCCGATGGTGGCGTTGGCGCGGTTGCCGGGGCCGAACAGGTTCACGTCGGCGTTCATGCCGATGTCATCGATCACCGGCCCGCTGACCACCAGCAAGGGCGCGGAGCCCCCGGTGCTGGCGGTGGAGCCGTGGAAGTTGAAGCCGGGTTCATTCATCGCCTCGAGCGCGGCAACGACGACGGGCAGATATTCCGGCTTGCAGCCTGCCATGACGGCATTCACCGCCGCCGCGTGCACCGTGCACTCAAGCCCTGTCGCCGGATGCGCCGCCAGCACGGTCTCGGGCGGCCGGCCCTCGAACAGCAGCATCGCCTCGACGCGCTGTACATCCGGCGGGACCACCGGCAAGCCGTCCGTCCAGCCCTGCGCGTAACAATAGTCGATGGCGGCCAGAGGATCGTCGTCGACCTCGTGAATCCGGGCTGAAGCGAGGGACATGGCGTTGCTCCCGATGTTGGTTCCGTCGTTGCCAGAATACACCGCGGCGAAATTGATGGGCAAAGAAATCAACCCCGCCGAGGAGAAATGTTGTGCAAGCCATTCGCCTAAGTTCGCCTGCCGTTTCCCTTGGCAGGCCGGCCGCATCGCCGGTTAGGCCCGTTCGTTCAAAAACATCCGCAACGTCGTGCTGCATTCGCCAGCGTGGGAGAACGGCAGGCCATGTTTGGCATGGGGGAAAACCCGCAGCCGCGCATTGGGCAGCAGGGCGTGCAGGTCCGCCATGATGGGCACGGGGATGAAGGGCGAGGAATCCGGATGCATCAGCAGGGTCGGCAGCCCGAGAGCAGGCAATTGCCGGCTCAGGTCCGTGCCCACGAGGGTCTTTAACAGGGCCAGCACGGTGGCCGGGTCGGCGCTGGCCTGTTGCGCGCGGTACCAGGCCCACACCGGCGCTGTCAGGGCGCCTTCGAAAAACCGGTGGCTCATCATGCGGTCGGACCAGGCCGGCATGCCCTCGCCCTCGATCAACGCGTGCCAGAAATCCAGGTTCCGGATGCTGCCGCCCACATGGGCGCCGTTGCTCACCGTCAGGCTCAACAGGCGGTCGGGATGTTCGATCGCGGTCCGCAGGGCCACGGTGCCGCCCACGGATTCCCCCACCAGATGGAATTTCTCACAGTTACCGGTGCCGTTCAGGGCGTCCGCCAGGGCGATGACATCGCCCACCATGGCGTCAATGGTAATGGCGCCATCGCCGGGTTGGGACTGCCCATGGCCCGGCAGATCGAATGCCACCAGGCGATAATTGTCCTGCAAGGCGGCCGCCCAGCCCAGCCAGCAACGCCAATTGGCGCCCACGCCATGATGGAAAATGATCGTTTCCGGCGCTTCGACCCAAGGCGCCGTCAGGTCGACGATTTCATAATGCAGGCGGTGCGCGCCGGTATCCAGCTGTGGCATCTTATTCCATTGCTCCCGTCTATAGGTCGCCGTCGGTTTCCATGGGCAGACTATGGTCATTGGCCCATTCCGACAGGGAATTGTCGTAGATGCCCACATCGTCGTGGCCGAGGAGCACCAGGGCGAAAGCGTCCGCCGTGGCCGCGATACCGCCGCCGCAATAGGTCAGCACCTTTTTATCCATCCCGATCCTGGCTGCGGCAAACTTCGCCTGCAGGGCGTCCGCCGCAAGAAAGGTATTGCGTTCCCGGTCCAGCAGATCCAGTCCCGGCAGACAGACACTGCCCGCGATCCGGCCCGGCCGGCCATAATGGGTTTTCGAGGCGCCCGCATGCTGGGCCTGGGTCAGGGCATTGACCACCACCGCAGCCTCGTTTTCCAGAGCGGCCAGCACCGCCTCCTTCGCCACGATCCGCCCGGGCTGGACCCGGGCCGTAAAGGCGGCGGCTGGATAGCGGCAGGCAGCCGTGCTGGTGGGGCGCCCCTCGGCCTGCCATTTTTGCATGCCGCCATTCAGGACCGCCGCAGTCTCAAAGCCGAAGGCGTACAGCATCCACCAGATACGGGTAGCCCACCACATGGTCCCGCCGCTGTAGAGCACGATGCGGAAATCATCGCCCAGGCCCTTGGCCCCCACGGCGGCGGCAAAATCATCGGCGCCCGGGGTGGTAAAGCGAAAGGCGCCGGCGGGATCGGACAATTCAGCCTGCAGGTCCAGATAGCCGGCGCCGGGAATATGGCCGGCCTGATAGTCTTCCAAGCCGCTCTTGACGGTAAAAACCTTTTCCGGATCAGGCACCAGATGGGTCGTGCAATCGAAAATCCGCACCTTCGGATCGTCCAGATGATCCTCCAGCCAGTCCGTTTCCACCAATAATTCCGGCCGCGGGTAGTCGTTCATGGCTCGCCTCCTCTCCCAATAACCCTTAGCATAGCGCAAAAGGAGAGCGGGCCATGAAGATTTGCATAATCGGCGCGGGCGCCATGGGCGGGCTGTACGGCGGCCGTCTGGTGCTGGCGGGAGAAGACGTTCAGTTCATCGAAATCCGCACGGCGGCGGTGGACGCCCTGAACAACGGCAGCTACCTGTATGACGGCATCGATGGCGAGCATCGCATCAAGGCGCCCGCGGCGACCGCCGCCGATGCGCTGCCGGCGGCCGATATCGCCTTCATCCACACGGACAGCAACAACACCCGGCGGGCGGCCGAGCATGCCAGGGCGGTGCTGAAACCCGGGGGCTGGGCCGTTACCTTTCAAAACGGCGTCGGCAATGTGGAAACCCTGTGCGAGGTCCTGGGCGCCGCGCGGGTGGTTGGCGGCATCAGCTATCACAGCGCCGCCTCGCCCAAAGCGGGACACGCCACCCATACCAACGCCAACAAGACCTGGATCGGCGAGCTGGGTGGCGGCGGCAGCGCCCGGGTGGAACAGCTGCGCGATCTGCTGGCCGCGGCGAAGTTCGATCCCCATATCGCCGAGGATATCCAGGCGGTGATCTGGACAAAATTCATGCTGAACTGCGCGGTCAATCCGTTATGCGCCATCACCGGCCTGCGTTCCGGCGAGGTTGGCGGGGACGCCGCGGCCATGGAAATGCAGGACCTTGTGCTGGACGAGACCCTGGCGGTGATCGCGGCCAAGGGCATCGCCCTGACCGATCCCGATCCCAAGGCCTCGATCAGGAAAATCCTGGGCCGCGCCTTTAACAAGCCATCCATGCTGCAGCATATGGAAGCGGGCCTGCGGACCGAGATCGACAGCCTGAACGGCGCCGTGGTGCGCGAGGGCGCCGCCCTTGGCATCCCCACCCCCTACAACCATGCCCTGACCATGATGATCAAGGCCCGCAACGCCAACATGATCCGGCAGATGCACGAACCGCCCATCGACTACGCGGCGTTGGAGGCGAAGGCCCGCGGGACCTGACGCGTTCCGGGGCGCGTTCGCCGCCCCCCCTTGGCCCGGATATACGAGAGCTTTGTGCGTGAGTACGCCCCTTGGCGCGACCAAACCGCCGCGCCCTGGTAGAGCGCTGCGCTTTAGCGCACAAGGGCGAGCGGATCAGGCCTCGCTGAACACCGCCACGAAATCGCACTTCACCTGGGACGGCCCGCCTTCGCCCAGGGGTTGGGTATGGCGGGCGGGGCGGGCGTTCGCATCCGGGAACATCTTCTCCCACTCGCCATTCAGCGCGGCGCGCCCGCTAGCCGGATCGCCGATCCAGAAGGTGATCTTGATGATGTCCTCGGGTGAGCCACCCGCCGCCTCGACCGCACCGCGGATATGGCTGAAGATATTGACGATCTGCTGGTCCAGCGCGTCGGGCATTTTCCTGGTCACGGGATCGCGGCCACTGATGACGCTGGACATCATGATATTGCCGATCCGGCTGGCCACCGGGATCGGGTTGGCGTGGCTGAAGCCCTGAATTTCAATGCTCTGGCGTTTGGCCATGCGACCTCTACCTCTCTAAAATAGCATCAAACGTCACCCGCGGCCCCGAACACGGGGTTATCCCGGGTCTCGTCGACCAGGGCTTCCGGGCCTTCGCTGGGCAGCGGGCGCACCCAGTTGAGGGCGGCATCGATGTCTCCTTCCCAGATTTCGCGGGGCAGGTCGTACAGCAGCTCGACGCCGTAGCCGTTGGGATCGTGGATATAAAGGCTGTGGGTCATGCCATGATCAACCCGGCGGTCGAACTTGACACCCCTGCTCTGCAAAAAGGCCAGTTGCCGCTGCCACGCCTCGCGGCTGGGCAAGGTGAGGGCGATATGATTGACGGCGATGGGTGTGCCGAACATGCGCCATTCCGCGGGCGGTTCCGGTAGCGCCGTATTTTCAACCAGCGCCACATCGTGGTGATGATCCCGGCCGTCGTGGTCGCCGCTGTAAAAACGCATCTTCGGCGGGTTTGGCCGTTCCGGCGTCGCGTGCAGTTCGCCCACCTGTTTGAAGCCCAGGATCTCGGTCCAAAAGCGATGGGATTCCTCCAGGTCGCGGACGTTGAGCACCAGGTGGTTCAGGCCGGACGGCCTTACCGCCTCTTGCGGTACCGCCGGGGCCTCTGTTTTGCTATCTGTCATTCGCCGACTCCCTGGTGATGATGTGGGCAGCAATGAGGGGAACCGGCCGCGGCACGATCCCCACCGCCACGGTCCGGACGCCCATGCTATACCGTCGAATTACGCTTTGTCGAGCCGGAACAGAGGCGCCCCTGCTGCCGGCTCCGGACATCGGGCCGGCGGGGCCGGAGGGCGCGAAGCCGAACCTCATGCAGTCCCGGCCCTGCACGCTTTTTCGTCAGGTATGCCGGGCGATGAATTCGTCGAACACCGCGACCATATCCTTTGCCATCATCTGTTCGGCGGCCATGCTGCGTTGTTCGATTGGCAGGCCGACCTGCGCGCGCAGTTCCTGGTTGCTCATGGCGCGGGCCCACTTCGGGTCATGTTCGGACAGGCGCGCGAAAAAGGCGGCGCTGTCCGCGGCCGCGCCGGCGTAGAACAGCCGCGCGATGCCAACCTGATACATGGCCGCCACGCACATGGAGCAGGGCTCGCCGGAGGCATAGAGATCGGCGCCCGTGAGCGAGGTAACCGAAAGCCGGGCGCAGGCGTCGCGGATGGCATCGATCTCGCCATGGGAGGTTGGATCGCAGTTCGCCTCGGCCCGGTTCAAGCCTTCGCCAATGATTTCGCCGTCCCTGACGACCACCGCGCCATAGGGCAGGGTGCCCGGGCTGTCGATGCTTTCCCGGGCAATCGCTATGGCGCGGGCCATGAATGTCTCGTGCATGTGACCATCCTCCGGGCTTGCTACGACCAATTCCCGTCAGCCTAACGCGGATCGCGGTGAATTGAAAATGCGCTAATCCGCACCGCCGAACCGTTCCATGATGCGGCGGCGCAGATCGTCGCGGACCTGGCGGAAGGCGTCCAGCATGACCTCGCGGCTGCCGTCGATACCGGTGGGATCCAGGCTGGGCCAGTATTCCAGCTCGACCGCCATGGTGCGGGTCAATTCCACCGCCTTGTGCTGCGCCTCGGGCGTCAGACTGATCACCAGATCGAACGAGGTGTCTTCCAGATCCTCGAAGGTCTTGGCGTCGTGCCGGGAAATGTCGATGTCGATTTCCGCCATGGCGGCGATGGCGAAACCGTCGACGCCGCCCTGGCGCACACCGGCGGAGTCGAAGAAAATCCTGTCGCCAAACAGCTGCCGGCCCAGCCCCGCCGCCATGGGCGAGCGCACGGCATTGAAGTTGCAGGCGAACAGGACACTGCCGGGCGGCCGCGCCATCGCCGTCAGCTCCTGATCTGCAAAATGCAGACAAGGGTGAACAGGCGCCGGGCGGTTTCATGGTCGAGCATCACTTTGCCGTCCAGGCGCTCGCGCAGCAAATCGGAACCTTCGTTGTGCAAACCCCGCCGGCCCATGTCGATGGCCTCGATCTTGGAGGGGGAGGCCAATTTGATGGCCTGGAAATAGCTGTCACAAATGGTGAAATAGTCCCGGATAATGCGGCGAAACGGCGTCAATGGCAGCAAAATGCGGGTCAGGGGCGCATCGTTCTCGTCGTGGACGTCCAGCGCCAGGCGGTTCTCTTCCATGCCCATGAGCACATGGTAGGGGCCGGAGAAATCGCCGGCCGGCTGAAAGCAGTTGGCTTCCAGCAAATCATAGATCGCCACCCGGCGTTCATGTTCAATATCGGCGGAGCGGCGGATGACCGTACGCTCATCCAAGGTAATCCGGGCGATGCGCTGCCGATTGGACACGGCCCAGTCTAGTCCTGTTTATCCGGCTGTCCCAGGCGCAGGGAAATGGCGCGGGCATGGGCCGACAGGCCTTCGGCCTCGGCCAGGATCACGGCGTCGGGGCCCAGATGGGCCAGACCGGCGGCATCGCAGCGGATGATCGAACTGCGCTTCATGAAATCCAGCACCGACAGGCCGGAACTGAAGCGCGCGCCGCGGGCGGTGGGCAGCACATGGTTCGGCCCGGCGATATAATCGCCAATCGGCTCCGGGGTATGGGCGCCCAGAAAGATCGAGCCCGCATTGCGCACCCGCGCCAGCATGCCCTCGCAATCGGCCAGGGCGATGGCCAGATGCTCCGGTGCGATACGATCGACCAGACCGGCCGCTTCCCGCCAGTCCCGCACGATGATAACGCTCCCGTAACGATCCCAGCTGGCGCTGGCGATTGCCGCCCGCGGCAGGCTGCGCAGTTGCGCCGCCACGGCGGCCACCACCCGGTCGGCAAAGGCGGGATCGTCGGTCATCAGGATGGCTTGCGCGGCGCTGTCATGCTCCGCCTGGGACAGCAGGTCGGCGGCGATCCAGTCGGGGTTGTTGTCGCTGTCCGCCAGCACCAGAATTTCCGACGGCCCGGCGATCATCTCTATGCCGACGGTGCCGAAGACCTGGCGTTTGGCCGCCGCCACATAGGCATTGCCGGGACCGACGATCTTGTCCACCGCCGGGATACTCTGGGTGCCGTAGGCCAGGGCGGCGATGGCCTGGGCCCCGCCCATGCGGTAGATCTCGTCCACCCCGGCGATCCGCGCGGCTGCCAGGACCAGGGGGTTAAGCTGCCCGTCGGGGGCCGGCACGGCCATGGCCAGACGCGGCACCCCGGCCACCTTGGCCGGCGCCGCATTCATCAACACCGACGACGGGTAGGCGGCCAGGCCGCCGGGTACATACAGACCCACGGCGGCCACGGCGGTCCAGCGGTGCCCCAGTTCAATGCCGTAGGCGTCCGTGTAACGGTCATCGCGGGGCAGTTGCCGCTGATGATAGGCGGCAATGCGTTCATGGGCGTGGCGCAGCGCCCTGATCTGTTCGCCGGGCACGCTGTCCATGGCGCGGTCCAGGGCCGCCGCCGGCAGGCGCAGATCCCCGGCGCCATAGTCGACCCGGTCGAAGGTCCGGGTGTAATCGCACACCGCCTCATCGCCCCGGCTTTGCACCTGGGCCAGGATCTCGGCCACGCTCTGGTTGACGTCCACCGCCGCTTCGCGCTTGTCGGCCAGAAAGGCCGCGAAACGGGCCTGAAAATCCGCCGCGCGGCTGTCCAGCCTGCGGCCATGCGGATCGGGGCTAGGCGATTGCCGCGGCATCGAGCGCCCCCTGAAAACGGTCAATCCAGCCGGCCAGATGCGCCGGCCTGGTCTTGGCGGCGGCCCGGTTGACGATCAGCCGCGAGGTGACTTCGGCAATGCGTTCCACTTCCACCAGACCATTGGCGCGCAGGGTTTCGCCGCTGCTCACCAGGTCGACGATCCGCCGGCACAGGCCCAGGCTGGGCGCCAGTTCCATGGCGCCGTTCAGGTGAATACATTCGGCTTGCACCCCACGGGCGGCGAAATGACGCCGGGTGATGCCGGGATATTTGGTGGCCACCCGAATATGGCTCCAGCGGCCCGGATCATCTTCGGCCCGCAGCGCCGCCGGCTCCGC
Source organism: Pseudomonadota bacterium (assembly GCA_027623205.1). Classification (GTDB taxonomy): domain Bacteria; phylum Pseudomonadota; class Alphaproteobacteria. The sequence goes on from JAQBYC010000022.1 coordinate 50,008, forward strand.
CACCGCCATGTGGCAACGGCCGATGCCCAGGTCCAGGGGAGCGTAGATTTCCGGATACTGGAATTCCATCAGGACATCGTTGCCGGCAATGCCCATCTGCGCCGCGCCGAAAGCCACGAACGTGGCGACATCGAAACTGCGCACCCGGACAATCTCCAGACCCGGAATGTTGGTGGTGAAGCGCAACAGCCGCGAGGCGGGATCGTCGAAGGCCGGCTCCGGTTCGATGCCGGCGCGGCGCAACAGCGGCATCGCCTCGTTCAGGATGCGGCCCTTGGGCAGGGCAACGACCAGTTTCTGGGTCATCTGCACTCTCGCTAACTGTTCAGGCCATGGTCGGGCCGGCTGGGGGTGGGCCAACCCTGATCGATATCGCCGAGGCTGCAGGCCACCGCCTCCGCCTCCAGCAGAATCGTGCCGCCGCCGCCGAATTGCAGCCGCACGGCGACGCCATAGTCCGCCGGTGCGCAGGTGATCGCCAGCAAGGGCAACAGCCCGGCCTTGTCCGTCAGGTCGATCCCCTGGGCGCGGACCCGCAGGACATGGTCGAAATGCACGCCGCAGCGCACCCGCAAACCGCCCTGGGCGCCCATTTCATCGGCCAGTTCCCAGCGGAACCGGGTCAGCACCATGGCGAAGCGGTGCAGCCGCGGGATATAGGCCATATCATCCATGCGGGCGATGGCGTCCTGGAGGCAGGTTGAGATAACCTCCAGATCGGCCGCTTCCCCGGCTTTCAGGCGTAATCGTGAATTGATCATATCTTTCGCACCGTCTTTTCAGTCCACCAGCCGCACGATATCCGCGCCGCAGCCTGAAAGCTTTTCTTCCAGGCGCTCGTAACCACGGTCCAGATGATAGACCCGGTTGATCACGGTCTCGCCGGCCGCCGCCAGACCCGCCAGCACCAGCGAGACCGAGGCGCGCAAATCGGTCGCCATGACCGGCGCCCCATGCAGGCCGCCACCGCTGCCGGCCCGGCCGGCGCCCCCGGCCCGCGCCG
>JAQBYC010000152.1 GCA_027623205.1 Pseudomonadota bacterium
GAACGCTTCCAAAGACCGGACATATCGTCTGCTACAAAATCCGGACATATCATTCGCTACTGACACCCGTGGCTTGGAACGGTTGCGCTTTACGCCGACGCCATTGCATGATGAAGCCATGATCGCCGACTTGGTCGCGGCTTTGCAAATAGTTTGGGCGCGGCTGGAGTTGCGGCGGGCCGCTTAAAGCGGAACCCGTTTTGGAATTCCTGATCGGTCATGGTACCGCCCGGCACGGAACAACAGCGCAGCTACTTGGTGGAGTTCAAGGCCATTGGTTCGTCGGTCAAGGTTTCCGCCATTGACCCTGTAACCCTGCTCGAGGTTTCCATAGTCGGTCCGACGACCGTCTCTGAAGCGGAATTGTCGCGGCTAGCGGTGCGGAAACTGGAATATATGCTGCGCAAACAGGCCGTGCGGTCGGACACTCGTTCCGGCATTAAAGCATAAATCGAGATATAGACACGCTTTATCCGATCCCTGCGAATGCTTAAGACGATGGCGACAATGGTCTATGTCTGATTGGTTTCAAACGGTGCTGGATTTTTGGGGGAGGGGGCTTCAGGTGCGAAGTACCGAGCTTAAGCTATTTTGTCGGAAAAGGTGCCTGCATTTCCTTAAAGATTCAATCCCCATGAAAAAGCCAATTGTCACTCTTGGCGGCTTGCTGGTGGCTTTGGGATTTATGGCCGGCGCGGCCCGGGCCGATATCACTATTGCCACGGCGGGGCCGATGACAGGACCGTTCGCTATTTTTGGCGAACGCATGAAGCGTGGCGCCGAACAGGCGGTCGCCGACCTGAACGCCGCGGGCGGTGTGCTGGGTGAAAACGTCAAGATTGTGATCGGCGACGATGCCTGCGATCCAAAACAAGCCGTGGCCGTGGCTAATTCCATGGTCAACAAGGGCGTCAGTTTGATGGTTGGCCATTTTTGCTCGGGCTCGTCCCTCCCGGCTTCCGAGGTTTACAATGAAGAGGGCATACTGCAAATCTCGCCCGCTTCGACCAATCCCATGTTGACGGAGCGCGGTCTAGACAACGTCTTTCGGGTCTGCGGTCGAGATGATCAGCAGGGCACTATCGCCGGCAATTTTCTGGCCGATAAATTCAGCGGCAAGAATGTGGCTATCGCACACGACAGCCAGGCATATTCCAAAAATTTGGCAGATGCTGCAAAAGTGCAGATGAACAAGCGGGGTATGAACGAGGCGATGTATGATACCATTATCGCGGGCAAGAAGGACTATTCCTCGTTCGTCACCGAGATGAAACTAAACGAAATTGATGTCCTGTATTATGGCGGATACCACGCAGAGGCTGGCCTGATTGCGCGCCAGATGCGGGCACAGGGTATGTCCACCGTGTTGATTTCCGGCGACGATCTGGTGACTGGAAAATATTGGGCGATTACCGGCGCGGCGGGCGAAGGTACTTTGATGACCTTTGGCCCTGATGCCCGTAAGTCGATGCCTGCTAAACCAGTCGTTGAGACCATGCGTAAGGGCGGTTTCGAGCCGGAAGGCAGTACCCTTTATACCTATGCAGCCATTCAGGTATGGGCGCAGGCCGCTGCCAAGGCCGGCAGCTTGGATATTGGCAAGATGACTAAAATATTAAGAAATAATACTTTTCAAACGGTTCTGGGCGAAATCACCTTTGACGGAAAAGGCGATATCAAGCAACCTTCTTATGTTTGGTACGAATGGAGCAAGGGCAAAGTCGTCGAGAAATAAGCCTCTCCGCATAGGCCTGAAAGGGCAAGAATTCGGCGTGGCGCAGCGCGCCAATGCGCGCCGGTTCGATTAGGGGCGCCGTCGCCCCAGGCCAGTTTGTTTGGCGAAATTGGAGCGTAAATTGGAATAGCTGGGCGCGACCATGGGGTAGTCGGAGGCAAGGCCCCATTTGCGGCGATATTCATCGGGCGATAGATTATAGCGCGTTCGTAAATAGCGCTTCAGCATCTTCAGTTCCTTGCCATCTTCCAGACAGACGATGTAGTCGTGCTGAACTGATCGGCGAATTGGTACCGCTGGTTCCTGCGAAGCGATTTCGACTATCCGAGGGGCGCTTTTGCGAAGGTCGGTTAAGGCGTGGTATACGGTCTGAATAAGCGCCGGCAATTCTGAGTTCGGCAAAGTATTATAACTTACGTATGCGGATACGAGATCGGCAACGAGTTGCCGCATCTCATCGCGGTGCAATTCGGCGTTCGTTTCCTGGTCCATTATCCTATTCCATGACTTGTTGGTCGAACGTGTGCTTAAAATGGATGATAATCGTCAATATACTGTGAATATTGGGTGCGGTAATACATCAAGCCGGTTTCATTTTATATCACTCGTATTTGTGTCAGTCGCAGAACAGAAAGGTGGGCAGGGGTGGCTTTTCTGCAGGAAGTGGTGGAAGTCGCACTGTGATGCGTTGGCACTGACATCTACATATGGTATGCAGACCCAGGCAAAGGCCGATTTCATATGGGATGAAATCACTGGCTATGCAGGTGGGGCATGGCCGCCGTTTCGCTGATGCCTAAACCCGATGCCCGAATGAGAAGGATTGATGAATGTCGCTAACCAGTTCCCGAATGGCGTCACCAGCCGAGGATGGATTTTTTACCCAGGATGTGGCGGATCGGGATCCGGAATTATTCGCCTCTCTGGCTGATGAATTGCGGCGCCAACAGGAACAGATTGAGCTGATTGCGTCAGAAAACATCGTCTCGCGTGCGGTGTTGCAGGCCCAAGGCTCTGTCATGACGAATAAGTATGCAGAGGGTTATCCTGGGCGGCGATATTATGGCGGCTGCGAGTATGTCGATGTCGCGGAACGGTTGGCTATTGAGCGGGCTAAGACGATTTTTGATGTCGGATTTGCCAATGTACAGCCTAATTCCGGTTCCCAAGCCAATCAGGCGGCCTTTATGGCCATTCTGAAGCCGGGCGATACGATATTGGGCATGTCACTAGCTGCGGGGGGGCATCTGACACACGGTGCGCCGCCCAATCAATCGGGTAAATGGTTTAACGCGGTGCAATACGGCGTAAGACGCGAGGATGCCTTAATAGATTTTGAAGCGGTAGAGCGTCTGGCCAAGGAACATCGGCCAAAATTGATTATTGCCGGCGGGTCGGCCTATCCGCGGGTGATAGATTTCGCCGCTTTCCGCAAAATTGCCGATGAGGTTGGGGCAAAGCTGATGGTTGATATGGCACATTTCGCCGGCTTGGTCGCTGGCGGCAGCCATCCCAGTCCCGTGCCCTATGCCGACATAGTCACCACGACCACCCACAAAACTTTACGCGGTGCGCGTGGCGGCATGGTTTTGACCAACGACGAAGACCTGAGCAAGAAGATCAATTCGGCGGTTTTTCCGGGCCTTCAGGGCGGTCCGTTGATGCATGCGATCGCGGGCAAGGCAGTTGCCTTCAAGGAGGCCATGACGCCGGCATTCAAGGTATATGCGCAGGCGGTCGTCGACAATGCGCGCGCGCTGGCGGCGGTCTTGCAGGAACGCGGCTTGGATATCGTCTCTGGCGGTACCGACACACATTTGATGCTTGTAGATCTGCGCCCGAAAGGACTGACAGGTGATATCACCGAGGCGGCGATGGAGCGGGCTGCGATTACCTGCAACAAGAATGGCGTACCCTTTGATCCGGAAAAACCGACCGTGACTTCCGGTGTTCGGTTGGGAACACCGGCAGGGACGACTCGGGGCTTCGGTATCATGGAATTTCGGACCATTGGTCATTTGATAGCCGACATCCTGGATGGTTTAGCCAGCAACGGCGTGGCGGGAAATGGAGCGGTCGAAGCCGAGGTGCGCGCGAAGGTCGAGAGTATGTGTGCGGCGTTTCCGATTTATTGAGAGAGCGTTTGGGCCCATTCGCCTACCGACAATGCGCTTTAGGAACCCATTGTGAACAAGGAAAGATAGCTCTGATGCGTTGCCCTTTTTGCGGTCATAGCGATACCCAGGTTAAGGACTCCCGCCCCACCGAAGATAACGCGGCGATACGGCGGCGGCGCTTTTGCGCCGATTGCGGTTCGCGCTTCACCACGTTCGAACGGGTGCAATTGCGTGATCTGACAATACTGAAAAAGAATGGTCAACGGGTGGCCTTTGACCGGGACAAGTTGATACGCTCCATCCAAATGGCGACCCGCAAACGACCAGTGGACGAAGAGCGGATCGAGAGGGTGGTCAACGGTATTCAGCGGCGCCTGGAAAGTTCAGGCGAGGGCGAGATCCGTTCGGAAACTGTCGGTGAACTGGTGATGGAGGCATTGTCAAACCTGGATTCGGTTGCCTATGTTCGCTTTGCCTCGGTGTACAAGAATTTCCGTGAAGCCCGCGATTTTGAGGATTTTGTTGGCCAAATCGGCGGTGACGAGGAGATTGAGAACGATTGATGCCCGGTCGCCAAAACGTTCGGATGATGATTACCTAGGCGTGGCCCTGGCGTTGGCCGGACGCGGCCTGGGTAACGTTTGGCCGAACCCGGCAGTAGGTTGTGTGTTGGTGCGTCCGGGCCGGGGCGGCATCGGTGATTTGATCGCGGGCAGGGGCTGGACTCAGCCAGGCGGTCGCCCCCATGCGGAAACAATGGCCCTTGAGCAAGCGGGGCCCAGGGCCAAAGGCGCCACCGCATACGTCAGCTTGGAACCTTGTGCCCATCACGGCGAGACCCCGCCATGCGCGGAGGCCTTAATCGCGGCAGAGATCGCACGTGTGGTCGTCGCCGCCCCCGATCCCGACAGCCGGGTTAATGGCCGGGGCGCGGAGATGTTGCGCGCGGCCGGCGTCAGGGTTGATTGGGTGGACCAGACGGCAGGGGAACTGTTGAATGCCGGCTATTTGTCAAAGGTGAGGCAAGGTCGGCCTCTGGTAACCCTGAAGCTGGCCTCGACCCTGGATGGCCGTATCGCCCTTGGCAATGGTCAAAGTCAGTGGATTACGGGTCCGCAAGCCCGGGCCCGCGGGCATTTGCTGCGGGCCGAACATGATGCCATCCTGATTGGCATCGGTACCGCCCTGGCGGACGATCCGGAATTGACCTGTCGTCTGCCGGGCATGATGGGGCAGTCTCCTGTCCGAGTTGTGTTGGACAGCCAATTGCGATTGCCCCGCGCCAGTCGTCTGGCGAGGAGCGCCAAGAATTATCCGTTATGGCTGATTGCCGGACGGGGGAGAAAGAATAACGCCATGGACAAACTCGGCGTGGAAATATTATCGGCGCCCCTGGACGGGCGGGGCCGAATTAATCTGCGCGCTGCTTTGATGGCGCTGGCCGAGCGCGGCATTACCCGGTTATTGGTCGAGGGCGGCAGCGCGGTCACGACCGCTTTTCTGGCGGCTGGTCTGGTCGATCATCTAGCCTGGTTTCGTGCGCCAGGACTAATCGGCAGGGAGGGTTTGGCGGTTGTCGGTGAACTGGGAGTAACTGATTTGGCGAGCATGCCGCGCTTTCAAAGCCAGGGAATTGAGATATTGGGAGATGATGTACTGGAAAGCTACGTCCATCAGGCGTAATAAAGAGCATGTTTACTGGCATAGTCACTGATATCGGCCGTATAGAAATGGTCGAACCCGCTGGCGATACAAAATTTGTTGTCGCCTCACAATACAATTGCGCCTTGATCGCCATTGGTGCCTCGATCTGCTGTTCGGGGGTTTGCCTGACGGTGGTGGATAGGGCGCCGGGTTGGTTCGCCGTGACCGCATCGGCGGAAACCCTGGCCTGCAGTAATCTAGCCGGTTGGCGGATCGGCACCGCGATCAACCTGGAGCGGGCCCTGAAGGTAGGTGACGAACTGGGCGGTCACATCGTCTCGGGCCATGTGGACGGGGTCGTGGAAATCGCCGGAATTCGGAGGGAAGGCGACTCGCTGCGTTTTCACTTTACCTTGCCAGACGCATTGTCGCCCTATATCGCATCGAAAGGCTCGGTCTGCCTGAACGGAGTATCCTTGACCGTGAACGAAGTGGATGACAGCGGCTTTGGCATCAATATTATTCCCCACACCCAAGAAATGACGACCTTTGGTACTGCGGAGGTCGGCGACATGGTTAATTTGGAAATTGATGTGCTGGCCCGGTACGTGGCGCGGTTGGCCCAAAAGGAAAAACTGTGAACGAGATTATTGTTGAAGATCAAGAATACCTTTCGAGTATCGAAGAGATTTTGGAAGATGCCCGTCAAGGTAGGATGTTCATTCTGGTTGATGATGAAGGCCGGGAGAATGAAGGAGACCTCATTATTCCCGCTTCCATGGCGACGCCGGAAGCGATCAATTTCATGGCCCGTTATGGACGCGGCCTGATCTGTCTGTCTCTGAATGGCGAGCGAGTGCGGCAACTGGGCCTGCCGTTGATGGCGCAACGCAATGAATCCCGGCACGGCACTGCCTTTACCGTCTCAATCGAGGCGCGGCACGGCATTTCCACCGGCATTTCCGCGGCTGACCGGGCCCACACGGTCGCCGTTGCCATTGCCCCGGAGAGCGACGCCAGGGATATTGCGACGCCGGGCCACATCTTTCCTCTGATGGCCCGTGATGGTGGCGTGCTGGTGCGGGCGGGTCATACGGAAGCGGCAGTGGATGTAGCGCGTTTATCCGGCTTGCCGCCCGCCGGCGTGATCTGCGAGATCATGAATGATGACGGCACCATGGCGCGGATGCCTGATTTGATAAAATTCGCCCAGTTCCATGGCCTGAAGATCGGCACCATAGCTGATTTAATTGAATACCGCCGGCGTACGGAAACCTACGTGGAGCGCCGTGCCGAGGCGGAATTGGATAGTTCTTATGGCGGAAAATTTCGTGCGGTAGTCTACGTCAATAAAATCGCCTACTCCGAACATGTCGCCCTGATCAAAGGGGATGTGACCGCGCCGGGCCCGGTGCCGGTGCGCATGCATGCATTGGACGTATTAAGCGATACCCTGGGAGATACGGCGGGCAAGGCGGGTGTCTTGCAATCGGCCATGCGGCTGATCGCCAGCGAAGACCGGGGCGTGGTGGTATTGATCCGCGAAGCCATGCCTACCGCCGTTTCGGATAAAATCCGCCGCAAAGCGGGCGAAGATGTGCCTCATAAAGTGGCATTGCGCGACTATGGCATCGGGGCGCAGATCCTGTTCGATCTTGGGGTGCGCGAAATGGAATTATTGACGAACTCAGATTATGACATTGTGGGCATCGAAGGCTATGGCTTGACCATTACCGGAACCCGCCGCATTCCGATTGAGGATTTGTAAAGCCAAATGAGTGAAGCACCCCATCTCCTAATCGTCGAGGCGCGATACTACGAGCGGATCTCTGACGAATTGGCGAAAGGCGCCGTGGCCGCACTGGACGCGGCCGGGGCTACCTATGATCGTTTGGCCGTGCCCGGTGCATTTGAAATTCCAGCCGCAATTCGCATGAATATCAAAGCCATGGAGTTGGTGGGCGGACGGCGGCGCTATGATGGCTATGTCGCCCTGGGCTGCGTCATTCGTGGAGAGACATCTCACTACGACTATGTCTGTGGCGAATGCGCCCGCGGTCTGATGGACCTGACTCTAGAATATTCCGTTGCCGTCGGGTTCGGCGTTCTGACGGTGGAGAATGAGGCACAGGCCTGGGCGCGGGCGTCGGTCGATCAGGCGGATAAAGGTGGGGTGGTTGCCAATGCCGCCTTGCGCATGATCGACGTGAAACGCGAATTTGGGTATTTACCGGCGTCATGGGCACTCCCGCGATGAGCCGGCAAACGGGTGCGACCAAAGCTTCGGCTGGCGCCTTGCGTCGGGCCTCGCGTCTAGCGGCGGTGCAGGCGCTGTATCAATTGACCGTAAGCAGCCCGGAGTCAGGTGATGCCGAGGTTGAGGATACAATTATCGAGTTTTTGACACATAGGCCGGGCGCCGAGTTGCCCGAAGGCGCCTATGCTGAAGTTGATGATGATCTATTTTCCGACCTGGTCCGGGGCACACGCCGCCACCATAAACACCTGGTTGAGATCATGGACAGCGTGTTGCCAAGGCGGTGGAAGTTTGAACGCCTTGATCGCATATTAGCCGAGGTTTTGGGCTGTGCCGTTTACGAATTATGCTATCGCCCAGACGTACCAGTCGCGGTAATCATCAACGAATACATAGAAATTACGAAGGCTTTTTACGACGGCAACGAAGGCGGCTTTATCAACGGGGTGCTGCAGGAACTGGCGCAGAAACTGCGGGCGGAGGAAGTCCTGGAGCACAAGAATGAGCGCGCACACTCCACTTGACCCGGCACCGGGGCGACGGCTTGGTGAGTTCGATCTGATCGCTCGATATTTTGCGCCCTTGGCCGGCCCGGGGGCATTTTGCTTAGGCGACGATGCAGCGGTCCTGACGCCCACGCCAGGCTGGCAAATGGTCTTCACAACTGATGCCATTATCTCGGGTATACATTTTCTTGCGGATGATCCAGCGGCCGACGTGGCGATAAAGCTGTTGGCGGTCAACCTGTCCGATCTGGCCGCCATGGGGGCAGAGGGGGTGGGCTATCTGATCACCACAGCCTGGCCCCGCGATCTTGATGAAGCCTGGATTGCTGAATTTGCCCAGGGCTTGGCCGAGGGGCAGGCGGCATATTCCGTTGCCTTGCTAGGCGGCGATACGGTGGCGACGGGAGGACCTTTAAGCCTGTCACTAACCGCGATTGGCGAGCTACCCAGTAATAGCGCCTTGCGCCGAAAAGGCGCCCGCGCTGGTGACCGTATCTATGTTTCGGGCCGGATCGGCGATGCCGGGGCCGGCCTGCGCATTTTGCGCGATGGTCTGAAGGGCGGTGCGGCGACGGATCGGCGCAGAGCGGTTGAACGCTATCGTCGGCCGCAACCGCGTCTGGCCCTGGGCCGATCCCTGCGCGGCCTGGCTAGCGCGTGTATCGACGTTTCGGATGGATTGGTGGCTGATTTGGCTCACCTAGCGGAACAATCCGCTGCGCGCATGATACTTCAACTGGATCGAGTGCCCGTTTCACCCCTGGCGAGCCTGATTGGTGGGGCCGCGTGCGCCATCGTGTCTGGCGATGACTATGAATTGCTTTTTGCGGCGGCGCCCGGGAATGAAAAGCAGCTCTTTGCGGCCGCCCGCGAAGCTGAAGTGGCGGTCACCTGTATTGGCGAGGTTGTGGAAGGGCAAGGGGTCGAAGTTTTTGACCGCTTAGGCAACGCCATCCTTGTGGACCGCGGCGGCTACCGCCATTTCTGACCGCGTTGGTTATTCTTGCACTGTAACCTTCTCATAACCATTTTTTGCCATGCTGCGTGTTGGTGCATTGTCCGTTCGGATTTCCTCCGCCGGGTTTAGGCATAAGTGCGGGGCATGTCGTGAAGAAAATCATCCTGGGTATTCTGGCGTTGATCGTGGTGCTTGGCGGCGCGGGCGGCGGATTGTACGGCATGGGTATGCTTGACGAATTCTTGGGCCTTGATCAAAAAAACGCGGCGGAGGGTGTGGAAAACTCGGGGGCCGCCAGCGGACAGGGCACCGACGCTGAACAGTCCAATCAAGCTCATTTTGTTCTGTTCGAGCCGATTTCGGCGCCGATAATTGCCGCGGGGCGGGTGCAATATCAAGTCATTGTGACCCTGAGCCTGCAAGTCGCCGGCATTGCTAAAAAGAATGATGTACAGGCCGTTTTGCCCCGCTTGCGGGATGCCATGCACACGGAGTTTTTCACGAACCCAATCTCGGTGAACGAAGTCAACGGCACCATTGATTTGCCTGATTTGAAGAAGCGGGTGTTGCTTTTAACCCGGGGCATGGTGGGCGACAAGGGTATAGAGGATGTTTTGGTTCTAAACATCTTGCGTATGGGTGGCTAAACGACTTCAGCTTAAAATCATCGGCGGCCATGCGCGCCACACCGGCTAATTCGCTGCTGTCAATGACACATACAGATGTCCGGTTTTTGTAGCACATTAAATGTCCGCTTTTATTTGCTAGGCC
>JAQBYC010000153.1 GCA_027623205.1 Pseudomonadota bacterium
GGATTATGATCCCAAGAGCGACTGGGGGTGGTCGGGAGGGGGAGCGGGTGGGTAAGTCAACCTAGAAAATGCCCTAACGTTCAAAATCGCATCCAAATTCCTGTAAGCGGCTTCAGACTCGATGCCAATAATGACGAAGGATTCCTTGCGCCTATTTTGCAGGTACTTCCTTGTCTCCTTGCGGGGTAGTTCGTTTTCTTCAATGGCGCGGCGCAAATATTCGCCTTTCAACGGCTGCCCCTTCGCGGTTGCTGCGACCGCCTGGACGTCTCGGAAACGCTATGCCGTGATCTTCGCGGCGGCGCGCAGGCTGGCGATCATGGAGGTCCGCAGCAGATAGTCGTGGGTCTTTTGAGGATGGGAGGAAACTTCGGCCAGGAAATCGCGGAAAGCCTGTTGCGCCGCCGGGGTGGTGGCTTCCAAATTCTGCTTGTTGCGTATGGTGTGGCTGTTGACATAGTCCAGGGCAATGGGCCGGCGTTGTGTCTCGTACAGATCAAGCAGGCCATCGTCCGCTTCGCCGTGCCAGACGGCGGCCAGCTTGTCGCCCAGATTGAAGGCGTCGTGAATGCCGCCGTTCATGCCCATGCCGCCCAGGGGATTGTTGATGTGGGCCGCATCGCCGGCGATGAAGGCCCGGCCCGTGCGGTAGCGTTCCGCCACCCGCTGATGCACGCGGTACAGGGTGGTGTGGGCGGTCTCATAGGGTTCCGCCTTGGCATGGGCCCATTGCAGGCGGGCCTCGATCCGGCCCGGATCAAAGATCTCGTCCTCGGTTTCCTCGGGGCGGGTCGGGAACATGGCCCGCCACAGGCCCGGCACCTGCAGCAGAAAGAACCACTGCGCCGGATCGGCGAAATAATTGACCAGGGTCAGGTCCGGCATGGCCGTCTCGAAGGGATACGGCGTCGAGACCACCAGGAAACGTTCGTCCCAGGTAAAACCCTCGAACGGAATATCCAGGGCCTGACGCACGACGCTGTTGGCTCCCTCGGCCCCGATCAGCCAGCGGCCCGTAACGGCTTCCGTCCCGCCATCGGGGGTTTCGACCAGCGCCGTCACGCCATCGCCGTTCTGCCTGAGCGCGGTGATGGCATGGCCAAAGCGCACATCCGCGCCGCCCTGGGCCAGCAGCCAGTCATGCAGCAGATGGTTCAGCTTGAACTGCTCGCACTGCACACGGAAGGGATGCGCCGTATCGTCGGCCAGAACGGCAAAATCAAATTCGGCCAGGCAGCCATGGGCGCGGTCGCGGAACTGAAATTTCGGCGCCACCAGGCCCATTTCAATCAGTCTTTTCGAAGCGCCAAAAGGCGCCAACATGTCCAGGGTGGGCGGATGAAAGGTGGAGGCACGCAGGTTTTCGGGCAAGCTGCCCTCGGCCTCGAACACGGTTACCGGGACACCGCGCCGGGTCAGATAGGCGGCGGCGCTCAACCCTACCGGTCCGGCGCCGGCGATCAGAACACGCTCCGCACGCGTTACCACTTTATCTCCTCCTAAGGCGCGGTCCAACCGCCGTCGACCATGATCGTGGTGCCGGTGATCAAGGCCGCCGCCGGCGAGGCCAGGAAAACCACGGCGCCCAGCACATCCTCGACCTGACCAAGCCGCCCCATGGGTATGCCGCCGCGCAGGCTGGCGGCCACTTCCGGATCCTTCAAACGCTCTTTCAACATGGGCGTTTCGATGGCCGTGGGGCCCACGGCCACGACGCGTATATTACGGGCCGCCAGTTCCACGGCGGTGGATTTGGTAAAGCCTTCGATGAAATGCTTGGTGCCGGAATAGATGGAGGCGCCGGCCCGGCCAACCTTGCCGAAGGTGGAGGACAAATTGATGATCACACCGCTGCCCTGGCGGTCCATGATCCGGGCGGCGGCCTGGGCCGCCAGAAAGGCGGCGCGAATATTCAGGTTCAGCATGATATCCAGGCTTTCCGTCGTCGCGTCGAGAAATCCCGCCGGGATATTGGTGCCCGCATTGTTGACCAGTATATCCAGGCGCTCCAAGCCAGCGAAGGCCTTGGCCAGGGCCGCCTGGTCCGTAACATCGCAGACGATGGCGCGGGCCGTGCCGCCCTTGGCCTCGATCTCCGCCACAACCTCCCTGATTTCAGGCTCCGTCCGGCTCATGACGATGACCTCCGCCCCTGCTTCAGCCAGGGCCAGGGCGCAGCCACGGCCAATGCCCCGGCCCGCGCCGGTGACCAGGGCCACCTGGCCATCGACCCGCATGGAGGGCAGAACAGTCCCGGCGGCGGTTTTTGTATCGGTCATTGCTTATTTCCCTATATGACCTCGGAGACGATCACGTTCAACAGCACCTGGCGCCGGTCTTCGGTGACGATTTTCACGGCCCGGGCCAGGGCGGCCGGCAATTCATCGGGATCGCTGACCCGTTCGCCATAGCCGCCGCAGGCCGCGACGATCTGCTCGTAATCCGGCGCGGGATCAAGGCGCGAGAGTGGAATGTCATTGCCACCCAACGCCCTGCCCTCGGGATACATGGCCTTGGTGGCCCGGCGTACCGCCCCCCAGCCGGCGTTGTTGACGATGATGAACAAGATCGGCAGGTCATAGGCCCGGGCGCAATAATGGGCCGCCATGGGGTTGCCAAAGAAGTAGGAGCCATCGCCGATGGTGGCGACGATCAGGTCATCGGGCGCGGCCAGCTTGGCGCCCAGCGCGGCGCCCAGACCCCAGCCCAGGCCGCCCGCCGGGCTGGGACCGAAGTAGCGGCCGGGACGGTTTATCCCCGCATGCTGTGGCACCACGCCCATTTCGTTGACCAGAATGGCGTCATCGCCCAGGATTTCGCCCACGCATTGGGCCAGCCAGGCCGGATGGATCGGATCGGCCTGCCGGGCGTTGTCTCTGATCCCCTGCCATCTGTTGCGCACGGCCTGACGCGCCTCGGCAACCCGATCCCGCCGCGCCGCGATCCGGGCGTTATCGGCGCCCGCCATGGCCTCGGCCAACAGCGGCAGGGCGGCTACCGAGTCCGCCGCAATGGACATATGCGCCGGGAAGCCGCGTACCGGATAGCGGCTGAACAGCGGATCCTGGGCCAGATGGATCACCCTGGCGCCGTCGCGCACGGGGTCGGTGGCGGGTATCCACGGCACATCGCAGTCCAGCACCAGCACCGCATCGGCCTGGGCCAGATGGGGCGAGGGCTCGTAATCCAGGTGCATGGGATGATCGTTGCCCAGGCACAGATAGCGGGGCACGTGGGTAATCACCGGAATGGCGTAGCGTTCCGCCAGCGCCGCCAGATGCCGTGCGGCAGCGGTGGATCGTCCCACATCGGCGGTGATGATCAGCGGGTTTTCCGCCGTCAGCAGAATTTCGGCGGCCTGGGCGATCTGCGCCGGGTCGGGATGGGCAACCCCGGTCGGCGCGGCCCGAAGGGGCAGGCTTGACGGGACCGCCGGGGCCGAGAGCACTTCGCGCGGGATGGACAGATAAACCGGACCCTGGATGCCTGATTGGGTCAGGGTAATGGCCCGGTCCATCACCACGTCGGCCTCGGCCGGCGCCCGCATTTCATAGTCCCACTTGACCAGTTCCCGCAGCATGCCGGCCTGATCAAACATTTCCTGGGCCCAGTGAATGTGCCGGCTGCGGGTACCCTCGGCGACGGTCCCATGTTCGGTCAACGGCGTGCGTCCGGCCATCAACAACAGGGGTATGTTGGTGCGGTAGGCATTGGTCAGCCCGCAAATGGCGTTGGACGTACCCACGTTGACATGCAGCATCACCGCCAGGGGCTTGCCCGTCAGCATGGCATAGCCATGGGCCATGGCGATGGCGACATTTTCGTGGGGCACCACCAGGGTCTGGGGGCCATCGTTGTCTCCCCCGCTTTCCCCCGCTTGCGCCAAGGCCTCGATCAGTGGCGGGAAATCTGTGCCCGCATTGGCCAGGAAATATTCAATCCCGGCGGCCCGCAAGCGCGCCAGCACGGCATGGGCAACTGTTGTCGTCTCGGTCATTCGTCTGTCTCCAAAATTCCCTGGCTAGAGCAATGTTTAAAAAACGGAGCCGCTATCGCGACTTAAGTGATGGGTTCAATGTCTCTCTATCTCAAGCGTCTGAGCATGTTTTGAAGTAACATGCTCTAGGCGTCGGCGATGATCGCGGCGGCAGCGCCCGGGTCATCCAAAACCTTATCCAGATCAACAGTGTCGGCGCCGGGCACCTTGATCACCGTGAAGGTAAAATCGTCCGCCGCCAGGGGCACCGTCGCATCCAGACCCATTTTCGCGCCCACACCGTCGTCCGTGGTGGTCGGATCCAGTTTGGAGGCCTGGGTGTTGCCGACCACCAGCAAGTCCCGGTCCGCCTGAAAGCGCGTCGCGACGGCCCATTCCACGGCTTCGGCATCGTGAATATTGATATCCTCGTCCACCACGATCACCTGTTTGATGTCATAGTGGCCGGCGAAGGCGCCCATCATGATATTCTTGGCCTGACCCTCCTGCTTCTTGCGGATCTTGACCACCAGATGATAGCGGCAGACGCCGCCCCGCGACAGATGCACATCCAGCACGCTGGGGTCATTGCGTTGCAGGGTTTCCAGCAGGCTCGCCTCGCGCGGCAGTCCGCCCAGCAGCAGATGTTCCATGCCGCCGCCAACGATGGTGTGAAAGATCGGTTTTTGCCGGTGCGTGATGGCGTCCACCTGAATGACATGGCGATTGGCCCGGCGGCCATAATATTGGGGAAATTCCCCGAACGGGCCTTCGGGCTCCATCACGTCCGGCAGGACGCGGCCTTCCAGGACAATTTCCGCCCGGGCCGGCACACGAACATTGTTGGTCTTGCATTTGACCATCTCCACCGGGGCGCCGTGCAGGGCGCCGACGATTTCCATCTCGTCAAAGTCGAGGGGCACGATGGCCTGACTGGCCAGCAGCGCGGCCGGATCAACGCCGATTACGATAGCCACTTCCAGGGCCCTGCCCGCCTCCGCCGCCATGCGGGCATAGGTCCAGGTATGGCGCGGCAGCAGCAGGACACCAATCCGGTCCTTGCCGCTGATCTGACAACGGTGGATCGAAACGTTCTGAATGCCGTTGCTGGGATTGCGCGAGATCATCAGACCGGCGGAGATATAGGGCCCGCTGTCCAACTCGTTATGGGTCGGCACCGGCAGTTGCCTGGTGATATCCACATCCCGGTGCACCACCGCCTGGACCGGGCCGTCCGCAACCTCGCGCCATGGCACGGGATGGCGCACCGCGTCCTGATACCGGTCCAGCAAATCGTCCTCGCTGACCCCAAGGCAATCGCCGATCCAGTTCCGCCCGGCCAACAGATTGGCCGCGACCGGTACTGGATGGCCATCGGGATTGGGGAACAGCACCGCCTTGTCCTTTTCCAGGCGATCCGAGACGGCCGCCAATTCGTGCCGCAGGCCCAGGCCGGGTTTGGCCACCGCCAGGCGGCCGGTCGCGGACAGATGGGTCAGCCACTCCCGCAGATCCCGGCTGCAATGATTGGCCGATGGTGCTGGTGCTTTGTTCACGGTCATGCGGGTCTCCTCATGGCGGCGCCCCCGTCAGGCTTTTTTCATCAGTGGCTGCAAGCTCTCGGGCGCCAAGGCCGCCAACTCCCGTTTCAAAACCTTGCCCACGGCATTGCGCGGCAAGGCTTCCAGGAAAACAACGTACTTCGGTTTTTTATAGCTGGCGATCATGGTTCGGCAATGGGTGATCAAGACCTCTGCCGACGGCCGCGTGCCCGCCGCCGGTTCGACAAAGGCGGCGACGGCTTCGCCATAGATCTCGTCCGCGACGCCGATGACGGCGGCATCGGCAACCTCGGCATGGCTGATCAGGGCGCCTTCCACTTCCTTGGAATAGATGTTGAAGCCGCCGGAAAGGATCATGTCTTTCTTTCGGTCCGCGATATAGAGATAGCCGTTCCGGTCCCGATAGCCCAGATCGCCGGTATAAAACCAGCCGTCCCGCAGGGCGGCGGCGGTTTCCTCGGCCCGGTTCAAATAGCCCTTCATCACCGTAAAGGCACCCGGTGGGCCCGACCGCACCAGCAGTTCGCCGACCTCGCCCGTCGCCATGTCGCGGCCCGCATCGTCCACCACTCTGACCTCGATCCCCGGCGTCGGCCGCCCGACAGAGGCGGGATGGGTGAACTGTTCCTCATGGGATAGCGAGGTAACGCCGCCCGCCTCGGTCATGGCGAAGAACGAGACCAGCTTGGTGCCGGGCAACAGTTCGATGAATTGTTGCTTCAGCGTCACCGGAAAAGCCTCGCCGGTGACCAGAACCCGGCGCAGGCTGCGGCAGCGGCTGGGATCGGCCGCGATCTCGGGCAGCATCATGCGGCAGACCGTGGGCACCATGCCCATCACCGTGACGCCATGGGCCTCGATCAGATCCACCGCCTTGGCCGCAGAGAAGCTTTCCATGACGACAATGGTGGCGCCCAGGGTCAGCGCATTGGCCAGACGGCCCATGCCCGTGCGGTGCGCCAGGGGCGTGCCGACCAGGAAGCAGTCGTCACTTGTAAGCCGCCATTCCACCGGGTGGATGAAGCCATTTTGGATCAGCACATTGGCGTGGGTGATGATCGCTCCCTTGGCCCGCCCCGTGGTGCCGGAGGTATAGTTGATCATGCATTCGTCCTGCGCCGCGGGCACCGCCGGCAGGTCGCCCGGGCGATCCTGCAACAGGGTGGCAAAGGATACGGCACCCGATACATCACCGCCGACCACGACGGAGGCCATGCCCTGGCGCGCGGCCAGCAGATCGCCCAGTGCGTCCGCCTGCGCGCTGTGAAAGGCCAGAACCCTGGCCTCGCAGTCCGCGCAGAAATCGGCCAGTTCGTGGACGGTCATCCGTGTCGTCACCGGCACGGCCACCGCGCCCAGGGTAAGTGCCGCATAGAGCAGTTGGACAACTTCCATGCCGTTCGGCAGATACAGCACGATCTTGTCATCCGGGCCCAGGCCCAGGTCCGCCAGGCCGCCCGCGACCTGGCGAATGGCGTGCTGCAGGGCGCCATAGGTGATGGCCTTGCCGCCGCAGATTACGGCTGTTTTGTCCGGTTGCCGTTCCGCATGGGCGGCCAGGACGACCTCGACCCGCATGCTTCAGGTTCCGACAATGTTGAAGGCGGGATAGGCAGTATCTTCTCCAATAGTGTCCCACGCCAGCTCTACCCGCTGGCCAATGGCCACCGTAACCGGGTCCGCATTCAGGACATTGCCCAGGATCCGCACCCCTTCGTCCAGCTCCACCGTCACCACCGACAGCGGCAGCCGGCCGTCCAGGCCCGGACCGGGCACCCGCACGATGGTGCAGGCATAGACCGTGCCCGTACCCGCGACCTTGCGCCATTCCAGATTGCGCTTGCCCGTATAGATACTGACCGGGCGCGGATAATGTTGAAACTGTTCGGTGTCGGGGCAATATTGCAGCCGCAATTCGCGCTCTTCGATACCCTGCCAAAAGGCCTCTGTCTCGACAAAGCGGTTGGCTTTTGGCACGGGACGTTGGGTTTTCTGCTCTGACATCTTAGGCCTCCAAAATCATCGCGGCGCTGGCGCCCCAGTTGCGGGCGTAGGGGATAACGCCGATACCGGTCACCAGGGCGGTTTCTCTGTTGGCGACTTGCCGGGCGCCGGCCTCGCCGAACATCTGGCGCACGGCCTCTGCCAGGTTCAGGCCGCCGCTGGCCAGGCCGGGCTGTCCGGCGGATAGTTGCCCGCCGCCTGTATTCACCGGCAGTTCGCCCCGGTGGGACAGATCCGTTGCCATCACATAGTCGCTGCCCCGACCCTTGGGGCAAAAGCCGAAATCCTCCAACTGCATCATCACCGCGATGGTGAAATCGTCGTAGGGGTGAAAGCTGCCGATATCGCCTGGCGTCAAACCGGATTTGCCGAATACCTTGGGCGCCAATTGGCTGAAACCGGTTTCGGTAATATCCGCCGTCGCCTCGTCGCCCTTGAAATTGGTCACTTCGGCATAGGCGGTGGGCCGGACCATCTTCGCCAAGCCCAGCGCCTTGGCCTTGCCTTCGGTGGTTACCAGGAAAGCGTTGCCGCCGTCGCAGAACATCACGCAATCCAGCAATCGCAGGGGATCGGCGATCATGCGGGAGTTCATGTAGTCATCGACGCTCAACGGTTTTTGCAGTTTAACGTAGGCGTTTTCGTTCAGCAGGGCGCCTTCACGCTGGGTGATCGCGATCTTGGCCAGGGCCTCGTAGTTCAGGCCGTACTGATGTTCATAGCGGCTCATCAACAGACCGAACGCCGCCGGCGGTCCCATGATCCCGACCGGGTCCTGGAATTCGCCGCGCCAGGCGCCATAGTTGGCGGCCCAATTGGTGCTGGGCGCATCCGCCGACAGCACCACCGCCACCTCTGCCTGGCCGTCGCGGATGGCGGCGGCGGCCCGCGCCACCCCGCCCGTGGCCGAACAGCCGCCGATGCCGCCATAGTTCAACCAACTGGGCGACAGCCCCAGGGCCTCGGTCATATAGACGGCAAAAAAGGGATTGGCGCACTCGCTTAACGGCACGGTGACCGACAGGCCGTCGACCAGCGCCTTTTCCAGGCCCGTCGCCGCCAGCAACCCGGCGAAAGCCTCGCCCGCGAAATCATAGGCGCTGCGCCCGCTTTTGAATGCCACCGGCGTTTCCGAATAGCCGGCAATGACGATACTATCCTTGGACAAGGCCTTCTCCTCCGGTAAATTTTGGTCTTATTATCAATGCTACACGGAATTTCGCAGCTTTGCTTTCACTGAATGCGCCGTGATACCGTGTTGAGGATCGGACCGCGGATGAGGATGCATGGCATGACCAAATCGAAACCGGAAACCAAAAAAGTCCCAACCTATTGCTTCCAATGCGTCTCGGGCCCCGACCTGATCAAGGTCGAGGTGGAGGACGGCGTTGCGCTGCGGATCGAGCCGAACCTTAACATCTGTGGTCAGCATCCCGGCAAGGGCACTCCCTGCGTCAAGGCCTATGGCTTGGTGCAGAAGACCTATAATCCGAACCGGGTGGCCCGGCCCATGAAACGAACCAACCCGAAAAAGGGCCGGCACGAGGATCCGGGCTTTGTCCCGATCAGTTGGGACGAGGCCCTGGACACCGTGGCCGACAAGTTGCGGGAAATCCGCGCCAAGGGCGCGAAGGACAATTCCGGTTATCCACGCCTGGCCGCCTCTTTCGGCGGCGGCGGCACGCCGACCCGCTTCATGGGCAGTTTTCCGGCCCTGCTGGCGGCCTGGGGCCCAGCTGATCTGGGCTTTGGCGCCGGCCAGGGGGTCAAATGCTATCATTCCGAACATCTGTATGGCGAGTTGTGGCAGCGCGCCTTTACCTTGGCGGTTGACTCGCCCTACTGCGACTATGTCATCAACTGCGGCAACAACGTCGATGCCTCCGGCGGGGCGACCGGTGTGCGCCGGGGGGCCGAGGCGCGACGGCGCGGCATGAAACGGGTCATGGTGGAGCCGCATTTGTCCGTGACCGGGGCGATGTCGGCGGAATGGGTGCCGATCAAACCAAAGACCGATGCCGCATTTCTGTTCGCCGTGATCCACCGTATCATAAAGGAACGCGACTGGCGGGAGGTCTGTGACGTCCGCTTTCTGGAGGAAGATACCACCGCACCCTATCTGGTTGCGCCAAACGGCTATTATCTGCGCGAAACTGGAAGTGAAAAGCCGTTGATCTGGGATCTGGCGGACGGCCGCGCCAAACCCTTCGAT
>JAQBYC010000154.1 GCA_027623205.1 Pseudomonadota bacterium
TCGCGAAAATAGAATCGTCTCACTCCAGCAGAATCCCGGCCTCTCGGCAATACTGTCGTGTAGTGTGAATTGGATTCGCTTTAGCGATCCAAGTGATTGGTTCAATTGCTCTTTTCTTAAGAGTCCGAGCATGTTTAGAAGAAACACGCTCTAGGGAACCGGGTGCCAGGCGCCGTCGAGACCCAGGAACTCGGCGCCGTCATTGCGGTAGAAACCGCCGGCGCCCGCATCGCGCAGAACCTGCAGCATCCTGGGAAGGGGGCGGCCTTCGGCTTCGAGGCGGGCCATCACCCGGTCCGGACCCAGACTGTCCAGCATTTCGAACGGTCCCTGACGCCAGTTGAAGCCCCAGCGCATGGCGCGGTCTATGTTGACCACGTCTTCACTGATCTGCGGGATCAGATCGGCGGCATAGATCAGGGTGCCGCCCATGACGGCCCAGGCCAGACGGCCCAGGCGGCCCTCATCAAACATCAGCCCTGCCGGACTTTGCAAGCCATCCGCCAATTCCACCATGGCGCTGTCGCGCCACGCGCCCGTGGTCAGGTCGAAGGTTTCCTTCAGACGTTCGCCGTCGGGGGTCTTGCCCATGCGGTAAAACCCACCGCCGGCCTTGCGCCCGATCTGACCGCGGTCCAGCATCCCTTGCACGGCTTCGGGAATTTCAGCATAGGCCAGACCGGCATCGCCCGTGGACAGATTTTGCCGCAGATTTTCCGCCACCAGGCCGATCACATCCAAACCCACCAGATCCAACAGGCCGTACAATCCGGTGGGCGGCACACCCAAGGGCTGGCTCAACGCGGCGTCGACATCTTCGATTGAACAGCCCGCATCAAAGGCCGCCTGGGCCTCGTTCAGGCCGGCCAGCAGCCAAAAACAACCGATCCGGTTGGCAATGAAGTTGACGGTATCCTTGGCCCAGACCACGCCCTTGCCCAAGGCGCCCTCCAACAGCGCGGCCAAGGTATCCAGCACGTCCCGGTCGGTTTGTGCGCCGGGGATCAATTCCACAAGTTTCATTACCAGAACCGGATTGAAAAAATGGGTTACCGCGATATCCCGGCAGAGACGCTCCGGCAGCCCCGCGGTGATGGCCCGCAGCATGATTCCGGACGTATTGGTGGTCACGATGGAACCTTCAGCGCGCGCCGCCTCCAGCTTGGCGAAGAAACTCCGCTTGATAGCCAGATCCTCGATGATGACTTCCACGATCCAGTCGCAATCCGCGATCTTGGCCATATCGTCGTCGAAGTTGCCGATTGTGATGCGCGCCAGGGCTGCTGCATCCTTTAACATCGGCTGACGGCCACCCTGCATATTTTCCACTGCGGCCGCGACAACGCCGTTGCGTTCGCCTTCGCGCGCCGGCATGTCCAAAAACAGCACCGGCAGACCGGCGTTGGCGCATAAAGCCGCAATGCCCGCGCCCATGGTGCCGCTGCCGCAAACAGCAACGGAATTGATTTGGCGGGTCATCTTCACTCCATTCCCAAGGCATGTTTGTAGACATCGATCAGGGCTTCCATCTCCTGCTGATCGGCGGTGTCCATCTTCCGCAGCCTGATCACCTGCCGCATGACCTTGGGGTCGAAACCAACCGCCTTGGCCTCGGAATAGACCTCGCGCACATCGCTGGCCAGGGCTGCCTTTTCCTCCTCCAGCCGCTCGATCCGTTCAATGAATTGCCGCAACCGATCCGCCGCGATACCGCCCACTTCGACCATTCAAAATCGCTCCTAAATCCACACAAAATCACTCCAACCGCATCGATTTCCCGCGCGGCGGGCCGGACCATAACCGGCCACCGCCGGGCACGCAATCGAAAGAACCGCGCCCCTACTCCGCCGCCCTGGCATGGGGATTTCGCGGATCCTGGGCCCAGTTCAAGTAGGGCTTGCCGTTATCAACCGGGGCCATGGTAATGCAACCCTCGACCGGGCAAACATGGGCGCATAGGTTACAGCCAACGCATTCCGGATCGATCACCTCAAAGCGCCGCCCCGGACCCTGCCCGATCACGGAAATAGCCTGATGGGCGGTGTCCTCGCAGGCGACGTGGCACAGACCGCACTTGATGCATTTATCCTGATCAATTCGCGCCACAAGTTCAAAATTTATGTTCAAATCCTGCCAATCGACCAGATTGGCAATGGCCGCGCGATGAAAGTCCTGCAAACGGGCGTAGCCCTTGCCATCCATCCAGTTGTTCAGGCCAGCGATCATATCATCGACAATTTTGAAGCCGTAATGCATGGCCCCGGTGCAAACCTGGATATTTTGAGCGCCGAGCGAAATGAACTCCGCGGCGTCCCGCCAGGTTTCGATGCCGCCAATGCCCGATATGGCCATGCCGGCGCTTTCCGGATCGGCGGCGATCTCGGCCACCAGATGCAGTGCGATGGGCTTTACCGCCGGCCCGCAATAGCCGCCGTGACTGCCCTTGCCATCCACCATGGGGTTCGGCGCCATTCGGTCCAGATCCACAGAAACGATGGAATTGACCGTGTTGATCAAGGACACCGCGTCCGCGCCGCCGGCCCTGGCGGCGCGGGCCGGGGCCAGTATATTGGTGACATTTGGCGTCAACTTGACGAACACCGGCATCGCCGTCATCGACTTGCACCAACGCGTCACCATCTCGACATATTCCGGCACCTGTCCAACGGCGGAACCCATGCCCCGTTCAGACATGCCATGAGGGCAGCCGAAGTTCAGTTCCACACCATCGGCGCCAGTATCTTCCACCGCCGCGAGGATTTTTTTCCAGGACGCTTCCTCGCAAGGCACCATCAACGAGACCAGGACGGCACGGTCGGGCCAGTCCCGCTTGATCTGCTTAATCTCCGCCAGATTGACGCCCAGGGGGCGGTCCGTGATCAGTTCGATGTTGTTGAACCCCACCATGCGCTGGCCATTGACCGTGATCGCGCCATAGCGCGAGGTGGTGTTTACCACGGGCGGATCCTCGCCCAGGGTTTTCCAGACGACACCACCCCAACCGGCCTTGAAGGCGCGGTCCACGTTATAGGCCTTGTCCGTGGGCGGGGCCGAGGCCAGCCAGAATGGGTTCGGTGATTTGATGCCGGCGATTTCACAGCGTAGATCGGCCATCCCCTTAAGTCTCCAAATTCTGCAAAAACAGGTCCATGGCGCGAGCCGCCAGTTTGCCGTCTTGTACCGCCTGTACGGTTAAATCGTCACCCGCCACGCAATCCCCGCCGGCCCAAACGTCAGGCAACGATGTTTGTCCGTTTGGCCCCACGGCAATGCGGCCCGCGGCTATGTCCGGGCCGCCATCCGATAGCGGCACAAAGCTCTGGCCAACCGCCTTGAACACCATGTCGCAGGGAATGCTCTGTTCATCGCCTGTATCCATCAGGCTGCCGCCGTCGCCTTGCGCGACGGTGGCGAATACCGCCGCCGTGACGGCACCGTCAAGGCCATCGAGACGCAGCGGCCTTAGCCAGTGCTTGACCCGCACGCCGTTAATCCGGGCGAAGTCCTGTTCATGAGGGGTTGCGCCCATCTGCGCCGGTCCCCGGCGATAGCAAATGGTGACATCCTCGGCGCCGAGGCGTTTCGTCTGCACGGCAATATCAATCGCCGTGTTGCCGCCCCCAATCACCACAATGCGCCGGCCGACGGGCAGGTTGGCGAGATCATCGGCCTGCCGCAGCGCGGCTATATAGTCGACCGCGTTCTGCACCCCGGCCAGGCCCGCCCCCGGAACCTCGAGGGCGCGGGCACCATCCTGGCCCAGACCAAGGAATACCGCATCAAAATCCATCCGTAGCTGGGTTAGGGAAAGTTCCCGGCCCAGGGCCCGGTCCGGATGTATTTCGATGCCGCCGATGGCGGTGATGAACGAAATCTCTTCCTGAGCGAAATCATCGGGCAGCTTATAGGCCGCGATGCCATATTCATTCAGGCCGCCGGGTTTGCCCCGGGCTTCGAATACGATCACATCGTGCCCTTGGCGGGCCAAGCCATGGGCGCAAGCCAACCCCGCCGGTCCGGCCCCAACCACCGCGACCGTCCGGCCGGTCGCTGGCGCGCGGGCGAAGGGATGGCGTGTGGCCGTGTTCACATGATCGGTCGCATAACGTTGCAACAAGCCAATTTCGACGGACCGGTCGCCGCGACTATTGTCATTGCTGCGCACGCAGGCGCCCTGGCAAAGAATTTCCGTGGGGCAGACCCGGGCGCAACTGCCGCCGAGGATATTCTCGGTCAAGATCGTCATGGCAGCGCCGGTGACATTGCCGGTGGCGATGGCGCGGATGAAGCCCGGTACATCGATGCCCGTGGGGCAGGCCGCGATACAGGGTGCGTCATAACAGAAATAACAGCGATTGGCCTCGACCAAAGCTCCAGCCAGATCCAGGGGCCGATGCACGTCGGCGAAATTCTCAGCCAGTGTCGCGCCATTCAACCATCCGGCCCGAATATCCACCCCATCAGCCATGCCGTTCTCCGTTCCACCGCCAGATCAGATCCTATGCAGAGGCAAGAAGTGTAACGAATACCAAACTGTTTAGGGTGAATTTTTCCCACCGATCCTTGGTTCGGAGCCGCTAAACAGACGGCGGATGTTCTGATGGTGCCGGATAAAAACGAGGATCGCCATGAAGACCGCCAGCTCCATGATCTGCCAATTGCCCAACCACCAGGCCAACGCGGGCCCGGCTGCGACGGCGATCAGGGCGGCGAGCGAGGAATAGCGCGACAGCGCGGCTACGGCCAGCCAGATCAGACAGCAAAGCACGCCGGCCAGCCAGTTCACGGCCAGCATCACACCCAAATACGTGGCCACGCCCTTGCCGCCGCGAAAGCGCAGCCAGACCGGAAACAGATGTCCGATAAAGGCCCCGCCGCCTGCCAGTATGGTCATATCAGGTCCGTACATAGCGCCCAACAGTACCGCCACCGCGCCCTTGCCGCCATCCAGCAACAGGGTCAGGGCGGCCAGGCCCCTGTTGCCCGTGCGCAAAACGTTGGTGGCGCCGATGTTGCCGGAGCCGATCGCCCGAATGTCGCCCAGACCCGCAAGACGGGTCAGTAACAAGCCAAAGGGGATGGATCCCAGCAGATAGCCCAGCGCGGCAGCGGCCCAGTACGGCCATAGATAGGTTAAATCCCCCATGGGACTTGGCATTCTTTAATCCCCACTATCAGGATCGGCGTATACCACCTTTCCATCAACAATAGTGCGCCAGGGCCGGCCCTGCACGGGGCGATCATGATAGGGGGTATTCTTGGCCTTGCTGTGAAAACGGTTCTCGTCAATACGCCAAGGTTTGTCGGGATCGAAAACCAACAAATCCGCCGGCGCGCCCGGCGACAATTTTCCACCCCGCAGGCCCAGCAATTGCGCCGGGCGGCAGGTCATTTTCGCCAGCAGGTCGGAAAGACCCATGGCGCCATTGTGATACAGCTCCAGCGCCAGAGGCAGCATGGTTTCCAGGCCAATGATACCGGTCGCCGCCAGTTCGAACGGCAACCGCTTGGACTCCGCATCTTGTGGGTCGTGGCAGGAGCAGATCACGTCAATGGTACCATCCGCCAGCCCCGCGACGACGGCCTGCCGGTCGGCCTCGTCGCGCAACGGCGGCGCGGTCTTGGCAAACGTACGGTATTCCCCCACCGCGGTCTCGTTCAAGGCAAAGTTATGCACCGCCGCCGCCGCCGACACCCGCAGCCCCCGCGCCTTGCCCCGGGCCAACGCCTCGATCGCCTGGGCGGTCGATAAGCAGGCGGCGTGATAGCGTCCGCCGGTCATTTCAACCAGCCGCAGATCGCGCTCCACCATGATGGTCTCAGCCTGGGTCGGGATGCCGGGCAGCCCCAGGCGCATAGCCACCTCGCCCGCATTCATGACGCCGTTGCCAGCCAGTGCCGGTTCCTCGGGATAATGACAGATCAACAGATCAAAGGCCGAGGCATAGCTGAGTACCCGGCGCATCACTTGAGCATCCGCCACCGACCGGTCCGCATCAGTGAAGGCGACCGCGTCGGCCTCAGCCAGCAGTCCAAGTTCGGCCATCTTTTCGCCGCACAACCCCTTGGTGATCGCGGCCATGGGATGGATCCGCACCACCGCCTTGTCCCGCGCCTGGCGCTTGATGTACTCAACCAGCGCCACCTCGTCGATCACCGGCTCGGTGTTCGGCTGCACGATGATGCAGGTGACACCGCCAGCCGCGGCCGCTACCGAGGCCGAGGCCAGGGTTTCCTTATGTTCGGCGCCGGGCTCGCCGACAAAGACCCGCATATCGATCAGGCCGGGGCACAGCACCCGACCCGCGCAATCCACCACTTCGATCCCTTCGGGGATGCCGGCGTCGAACAGCCCCGGGCCCAGATCGGTGATTAGGCCGCCTTCGGTCAACAGAGCGCCGTGGCTATCGAGGCCGCTGGCCGGATCTATCAGGCGGGCATTGACGTAGGCGATGGCGTTCATGACGCGGCGCCATCCGGGCCGACGGGTGGCCGATTTGAAACTTGCCGGGAGAGCAGGTCCAGGACGGCCATGCGAACAGCCACCCCCATTTCGACCTGTTCGCGGATCACACTGCGGTTGATGTCGTCGGCCAGTTCGCTATCAATTTCCACGCCCCGGTTCATGGGACCAGGATGCATGATCAGGGCTTCCGGTTTGGCCTTGGCCAGCTTGGTCTGGTCCAGGCCGAAAAAATGGTAATATTCCCGCGTCGACGGCACATAGGCACCGTTCATGCGTTCGTTTTGCAGACGCAGCATCATCACGATATCCACGTCCCGCAGGCCCTCGGTCATATCGTGGAAGACCTCGACCCCCATGCGGTCCATGGCGCCGGGCAGCAGGGTGGGCGGAGCAATAGCGCGGACATGGGCGCCCATAATGTTCAACAGCATGATGTTGGAGCGCGCCACCCGGCTGTGCAAAATATCGCCACAGATGGCCACGGTCAGGCCATGCAGGCGCCCCAGACGGCGGCGGATCGTCAGGGCGTCGAGCAGCGCCTGGGTGGGATGTTCGTGGCTGCCATCGCCGGCATTGATAACACTGCAGTCCATTTTTTGGCTCAACAGTGCGACGGCACCGGAATGGGGATGGCGCACCACCAGGGCATCGGGGTGCATGGCGTTCAGGGTCGCCGCTGTGTCGATCAGCGTTTCACCCTTTTTAATGGCCGAGGCCGTCGCCGTCATGTTGATCACATCGGCACCAAGGCGCTTGCCCGCCAGTTCGAACGATGTGCGGGTCCGCGTCGAGGTTTCGAAGAATAGATTGATCTGGGTGCGCCCGCGCAGGATCGAACGCTTTTTGTCGACCTGACGGTTCTGCGCCACGTATTCGTCGGACAAATCAAGGATTTCGGTGATATCGGACGCCGACAGCCCCTCAATACCCAGGAGGTGCCGGAAAGGAAAATTGTGCGGGGATGTATCGCTCATTAAAGCGCAATCTTATAGGATTGTCGGCGCACGAGTGCAATACCGTGCGGCACGAAACAGCAAGGGACCACGGATATGAACACAAGCAGCCCCGGCCGGCTGGACCCTGACGGCCGTGTCATCATGCTTTCCGGGGCCAATCGGGGCATAGGCGCGGCTATCGCGGCGCGTTTGCGCCGGGACGGCTACCGCCTCAGTCTCGGCGCCCGGTCGCCGAAGGCCATGGCGGTACAACTGGGCGATGATTGCCTGTACCAGGCATTCGATGCGCTTGACCCCGAATCGCCGCAAGTCTGGGCCGATGCCACGATGGCGAAATTTGGCCGCATAGACGGTTTGATCAACAACGCGGGCGCCGCCGTGCCTTTCGGTTTCGATGATGAGGACGAGGCCAAGCTGGACCATATGCTGGAGGTCAACCTGAAAGCGCCCTACCGCCTGATCCGGGCCGCCCTGCCGCATTTGCGGGACTCGGGCAGCGGCCGCATCATCAATATTACCTCCCTGGCCGGTATCCGTTACAAACGGGGGTCTCCCGGTTACGCGATCACCAAGTTCGCGGCCATGGGGTTGAGTTCGGCGGCCCGGTCACTGTTATGGGATGACGGCATCCGGGTAACCGCGGTGGCGCCGGGACCGGTCAACACGGATATGATGCCGCAAACCAGCGGCTTTGCCCGCGAGGACGTAACGCAACCGGAAACCATCGCCGATGTGGTGGCCATGGTCCTGGCCATGCCCAACAACGCCTCCGTTGCCACTGTACCCATCAACGCCGTCTACGAGCCATTACCCTAGGGAGACAGCCGTGAGACCGAACCTGCACAGCGGGCTAATTGTTTTTGCCGGCATCAGCGGCGCGCTGGCGGTGTTCGCGGCCGCCGGCGCGGCCCATGACCTGAAGGATTGGCTGGCGGCGGCGGATTTGGCACGCATCCAGACCGCCGTGCGCTATCAGATCTGGCATGCTCTCGCCCTGTTGGGCACGGCAGCATTGTCGACATCGGCAGCCGGTGGGGCATCGTTATTGCTACGGGTTGCCGGCTATGGCTTCGCCTTGGGCAGCCTGTTGTTCTGCGGCGGCCTTTATCTGCTGTCGTTCACGGGCCTGGCGCTTTTCGGCTGGCTGGCGCCGGCGGGCGGCCTGGCTTTCATGGCCGGCTGGCTGGCCCTGGCCGCTTACGGCTGGCGCCAGCGTGGCGGATAATACCAATGCCCTTGATTTCCATTCTGATGGCCGCCAATCGGGCGGAGAAAACCATTTTGGCGGCAATCAACAGCATCCGCGGTCAGCAGCATCGTAACTGGGACCTGATCATTGCCAACGACTGCGGTGCCGACTATCTCGCCCTGTGCCGCGCCAATGGCATTGATGATCGGCGCATTCGCATGGTGGCGACGCCCGCCATCGGTTCCGGCCCCTCGGTCGCGCGGAATTGCGCGCTGGCAGTCGCGCGAGGCGACTATCTATCAATTCTGGATAGTGATGATACCTGGCAACCGGCGAAACTATCGGCTCTGCTGCCCCTGGCCAAACAATCGGGACTGGCTTGCGATAACACCTGCGCCATGTATCCCGACGGCCGTGTCATCGCCACCGCCTACCCGATCAGCGCCATGCCCCGCGACATTGATGCCGTGACAATGATGAACACCGGTGTGCCGCATTTTCCTCTGTTGCGGCGGGATCTGGCCGGGACCGGCTATCAACCGGATCTGCGGTTTGCCGAGGATGTCGTTTTCAACATGGAAGCGATCGCCCGGGCGGGCGCCATGACCCTGCTGCCCCAATCCCTGACCCATTACATCCAGCGCGCGGACAGCGCCACCAACGCCGTCGGTTCCTGGCAACGGGCCGAGGCCGCTTATGGCCAGATTCTGGAAATGTTGCAAAACCGCCACTTGGCCGTACCGGCGCGCCAGGAGAGGACAATAAAACGCGCTTTCGCCCAAAAACGGCGTCTGAATTTGGCCTATGGCGCAGCAATTGAGGCGGGGGAGACGAGTACATTCCAGGATTTTCTAGCTTCACGGCGCCTGCACGGGGAGTACGGGTACGATGTGCCCTGATCGGCCTTGGCAAATTATCAATTATTGTGGAAAAATAGAGCCGGTGGACCCCATGGGCCATGCTAATAAGTTATTGTACGTTCCATGCTTATCCGTTTGACACCCAAAGCTACCACATCTATGTTGACTGCCGATGCGGGGTGCAGAAAGG
>JAQBYC010000155.1 GCA_027623205.1 Pseudomonadota bacterium
ATCCTGTGGGTGGTCGGGAGGGGGAGCGGGTGGCTCGGCGACTCAATGAATATAGAAAATGGTCCAACCGCCGCAACGTTACCCGGAACAGAAAGCGCAGACCTGTCATGGTGCGGTTGCGATTGCAGATGCTCATGCCGCTCTCCGACAGATGCAACTGAAACCGTCGAAGGTCCGCGCTCGTGGCGCTATCGGGAGAGCGACCCAGAAATGCGGCAAACCGCCGGCAACTAAGCACGCGGCCCCTCTGGGCGCCCGCCGCCAACTGGCGCTCGTTCATGTCGTCGAGCATACGTTGGTGCAAGGGAGAGACCGTCGTCATGGGAAGTTCCTTCCTTCAATGAGGTTGTCGAAACCTCAATGTTCGGGAAGGAAGGCGCCTGATTGATAGCGACAATACTCGGGCGTCAACGAACGCGCGACGACCAGGACCTACGGCCAATATCACGGTAGTAATTTGGTGCCATGGCACGGATAAGACCTCAACGAGTGTCTGGATCATATCAGTTTCGCCTCCGATAGCGGACATACGGTGGCCTGATTATTTTCGGTGTGTCTGATCGCCCGCGTTATCTCAGCCATGCCCGAAACTCGCAAATGTGCGGGTGCAGTTTTCGGTGTTAAGCTTCTCACATGCATTTCGGGATATTCATGGAGTTCGGAGTCCGCAATGGCCGGTCCGATGCGGAAGCGTTTCGTGAAGGTATGGACCTCGCGGACGCCGCCGAGGCATGGGGGATGGATAGCGTCTGGCTATCCGAATTTCATTTCTCTCCCGACCGCTCGGTATTGTCCTCACCCATCGTGGTCGCGGGCGCGCTGGCAGCGCGAACCCAACGTATGCGTATTGGCCTGGCGGTTTATGTTTTGCCGCTAAACAATCCGTTGCGCATCGCGGAGGAGGCTGCGACCGTGGATCAGATTAGCGGCGGGCGCTTCGATTTTGGAATTGGCCGAAGCGGGTTCGTTCGTTCCTATAGCAGCTACAATATCGACTACGGCGAAAGTCAGGGGCGCTTCGAGGAGGCGTTGCAAATTTTGCGCCTGGCTTGGTCGGGTGAGACGTTTTCCTTCAACGGGAAATTTTACAAAGTGACCGACGCACTGGTGGTTCCGCAGCCCGTGCAGAAACCCTACCCGCCCATGCGCATGGCGGCAACGTCTCCGGGTACTTTCAGAACCGTCGCGGAGCAAGGATTGCCGTTGTTCGTGGGCCTTCGTGGCGATGGCTTGGAGACGTTGGTCGACAACATTGAGATGTATCGAGAAACCTGGCGCAGCTCCGGACATGATGGCGACGGCAGCGTCTTTTTACGCGTTCCCATCTATGCCGCCAACACGGAAACCGCCGCGTTTGAGGAGCCACGCGCCAATATAATTCACTACTTCGAGCGCCAGGCACGTTTGATCACCGCAAGCAGCCCCAAGGGCGGCAATGCGGAGCGCAGCAATACCGCGGCGACCCTATCCGCGTTGTCTTATGATGATATTTTGGAAGACCGGGTGGCGTTCGGTACCGCCGACCGTCTGATCGACCGTGTGAAGGAATGGCGAGAGTTATTGGGCATCGACGGGGTTACGGCTGAAATGAATGCCGGCGGCATGTTGAGCGAGGTGCAGGTCAAAAACAGCCTTCGCATTATTTGCAGGGACGTGATGCCGGCATTCAAATAAGCTGCGTTCTTCATCGAAGCACGCGTTCGTTGCTTCCGCGAAGCAGCAGGCCGCCATACGAGATTATGTCGGGTATGGCGCTGCCCATGGGCGTTCTTCGTAACCCGGCGCGAATGCGCTGTTGGTCTGTACCGGATTGCGATTGATCAACCGCCGTGCGTAGAGCGGATGGGTCATCGAGCGAATTTCATGCTCGAGCGCGTACAGCACCTTTTCGCTGTCCGGGTCCACGATATTGAGGAAGCGGTATTGGTACTGGTTGCTTTCCTGGGTAATCAGTCCGCGATCGAGCAGTTTCGCGTGCGGTCCGGAAAAATTGCTGACGTAAAGCTGCAAGTGATGCCCGTCATATTTCGGCAATCGCTCCTGTGACTCCCGAAAAATAAGGTGCTGGTGATGGCCGACCACAATGTGCGCCGCCGGCGCCTTTTCGAAGGTTTTGACCGTGGCTGCTGTATCTAGGGTTTCCCGGTAGAAACCCGCAATTCCCTTGGCTGTACCAGCAGGAACATTGAACAGAACATAGGCAATGCCAAGTACAGTGGGGCCAAATCTTGGATCGGGCTGGTGGCAACGAAATCTGTTACCCCACGGACACGTAACGTCGATATGGCTTTTCCCCGATCTGCAGGCGAATTTAGTATTCTTGAGGTCAGCGCGCACTGTTTGTAGACTTTTTGCAAGGTATTTCAGGTTCGGCACGACCAGCCCGACCCGCCCGCGCAGCACCTGCGGCTTGCCGATCGGCAGGTGAAGCTGACTGCGACCTATATTGACCCACATATTCACCACCCCGGTCACGAGATAGGGGTCGCGCGTGAGCCCTAGTCCGGTGATGTAGAACAGAGTTGCCGCCCGTTGATCAGGCACCCTCACATTGACGTGCTCGAGGCCGACAACATTGGAGAGGTCCTCGGCGGCGCGGTCGAATAGCATTCCCATGTGAAACTCCGTTGTGGTGTGACTGGCAATTTCGGCACCCAGACACTGCAATAGATCTTGGGCAGGCCGCGGGTCGTCGTTGCCTGGCTTGCGGAGCGTAACGTCAGGCCAAGAATTCGTCGAGCCTGTAATCGAACAGAACCGGCCTGTCGGAATTCGCCGAAAATGCTTCCAGGCTAAGGAAAAGGCCGAACAGGGTTCACCCGCAAACAGGCAATCTACCGTGAAGAAAGTTTGCCCGAGACCGGCGCAATCCGCTACTTTTGAGAAAAGTCATAGCGTATGGGAGTCATTCATGGGCAAGCTGGACGGCAAGGTTGCAATTATCACCGGCGGGTCGGGCGGCATCGGCAGCGCGGCGGCGAAGCTATTTGCGGCGGAAGGCGGCCGGCTCATGCTGGTCGACCTGGATGCGGACGCGCTGGAAAGCGCCGTGGCGGAGATCGGCGCGGAGCAGGCAGCCTTCGCGGTTGCCGACGTAGCAGACAGGGCGCAGACGCAAGCCTATGTCGCGGCGGCGATCGAGCGGTTTGGCGGCATCGACGTCGCGTTGCTCAATGCGGGCATCGAGGGCAGGGTTACGCCGATTACCGACTATGCCGAGGAACTGTTCGACAAGGTCATGGCGGTGAATGTGCGCGGCGTCTTTCTGGGGTTGAAATATATTATGCCGGCGATGAGCGCGCGCGGCGGCGGCAGCATCGTTATCACCTCATCAACGGCGGGGATCCGCGGCGCCTCCGGTATGTCGGCCTACGTCACCTCCAAGCACGCGGTCATAGGTCTGATGCGAACGGCGGCATTGGAAGGGGCGGAGACGAATATCCGTGTCAACACGATCAACCCGGCGCCGATCGATACCCGCATGATGGCATCGATCGAAGAACAGAGGGGCCTGCCCGCCGGCGACCGCTCCAACCGCCCCATGGCGCGGCGCCTGCCACTGCAGCGCTACGGCGAACCGGAGGAAGTGGCGCGGCTGATGCTGTTCCTCGGCAGCGACGAAAGCTCGTTTTGTACGGGCGGCGTTTATATGGTCGATGGCGGTGTTTCCGCTGGGGTCGTGTAGTACCAACCCACGGCGATCCACTTGCGTCGTCAGCAAAACCGCCATGATCGAGAGCAATTTTTGATCGGCTGGAATCGCGGCCGCAAAAGAATTCGTGGGGGAGGAACACCGTGGATGTAACGTTGTATGAATCTGGGACATCACGCTCCTCCCGGTGTCGTTGGACCCTTCTGGAAGCCGGGATTACCTTCAATTCGGTGGCGCAACCCGAACTGGCCAAAAGTGACGAGGTCAAGGCGATGCATCCGCTCGGCAAGCTTCCCGTCGCCGTCATAGACGGCAGGGCACTTTTCGAGTCCGCGGCCATCTGCACCTATCTCGCGGATCACGCGCCAGACGCGGATTTGATCGCTGCACCCGGCAGTTGGGGGCGTGCATTGCATGACCAATGGACGGCATTTGCATTGACGGAGATGGAGGCGTGGCTTTGGAACACGGCGGTAAACAAGTTCGTGCTGCCCCCCGATCAGCGGATCGAAGCAGGCTTCGAACAGAATGCCATGATGTTCGGACGCGCGGCGTCAATGCTGAACGACGTACTTTCGCGCCAGGACTACCTGGTTGAAGACCGCTTCACCGCGACTGACATCATCGTCGGCTGGATCGTGAACTGGGGACGCCGCCAGGGATTGTTGGAAAACCTGGAGGGACTTCAAGCCTATCTGCAACGGCTTTTCGAACGACCGCACTGCGCCTTTGCCAAGGATTGACGCCTGAAATCAGCTGCAACGCGGAAACTATCGCCGCAACTTCTCCTCCGTCGGTCCGCCGGCGTCCCGCCAGGCCGGAAGTCCACCGAACAATTGGGCCACATTCCTGATACCCATATCCTGAAGTGATTTGGCGCAGAGCGCCGAGCGCCATTCGGCGTTGCAGAACAGGACATAGGTCTTGCCAGCATCGCCATAGACATCCCGATGATAGGGGCTCTCGGGGTCGAACCAGAATTCGATCATGCCGCGTGGTGCGTGCTGGGCGCCCTTGATGGTGCCGCTTTTCTCGACCTCGCGAATATCCCGCACATCGACGAAGACCAGGTCGTCATCACCGTACCTCGGCAATATCTCGGTCACCGTCATCGACTTGATTTCGCCCTGCGCTTGTTCGGCGAGTTCCCTAATTCCCATGTCATTGTTCCACTTCAACATCTGCTTCGTCAATTCTGCCTGTGCAGGAATATCTAGCAGATATTTGAATGACGTATCCACCGATCTGGGAATTTACCCGCACTCGTCGTCAGTCGACTATGAAGAGTTTTGCGCCGACCGAGGTCGACGACCGATGTGGTTCCGCATTGTCGGCAACCTGATAGCTCATGCCTGGTTTCAGAACGAAGTCCCGGCCATCGTCCAACTCAGTGCGCAACTCGCCCTCCATGCAGAAAAGAATATGGCCTTTGCTACACCAGTGATCGGCCAAATAGCCGGGCGTGTATTCGACCAGGCGGACCCGGATATCGGCGAAATTCTGAGTTCGCCAATACGCGACCCCTGTTTCGCCCTTGTGTTCAGTTTGTTGGATGGCGGACCAGTCGGTGGTTCCAAAGGGAATTCCGGTCATATGCATACAGAAAAGTTCCTAATGGTGGGGATCAGTAAATTCGCTGATACTTATAGTCGGGCGCCAATCGCTTGTTAAGGCCACGCCTGACTTCCAGGCCATGGCTAAATGGGCAGATATCCTGGCGCCATTTTCCGGTCCAGACATGTGGTCGTTTTTTGTCAAGCGCTCGACGGGCCGGACGGCTATCCGCGCTATCAGAAGCGCTGGACACGGCTTCCGGCACCGCTTGGGGAAGTTCGGAAAACCCCATTTCTTCAATGCGGCACATAAATTCTCGCGTTCCTCTTAGGGCAAGAGGAGACATCGCGGTAATTTGCCAGGCTAGCGCGACGGATGCCCGCGAACACGTTTGCCGATCAAAACCACAATTGCAACACTATCTTCGCAAGGAAAATGTAGTACACTCGATTTGTCGGCTGCTGAAGAAGGGGGCAACAGTGGAACCGATTAAGGGTTACGGGGTTGGGGTCACCTTGTACGAAGGGCGCGAATGCCGTGTTGTTCGTGCGCAAAATTCGGTAAGCGGCGAAAAGCGCGTCTTAAAGCTCCTGAAAGAGCAATTTCCGCCGCCCGACGTTCAATCCAACTTCCGGTATGAATATGAACTGACTCGGCGCATGGCGGCATGCGCCGAAGGCGTGATCGGTGTCGGTGATCTAAAACGCCATGGGCGTGGGCTGCTCATGGAACTCGAGGACTTTGGCGCACAGTCGCTGGAGGCGGCAATTGCCGCCAAGGGGCGATGCCTCGGCGATATGGCCCGTGCCTTGGACATTGCCGTTCGGCTGGCCGAAATCGTCGGCCGAATCCACGCCGCGCACGTCACCCACAAGGGACTGAACCCGGCAAATATCCTCTACAATCCGGATACCGGCGCAGTCCGCATTATCGATTTTGGAATAGCCACCGAGTTAACGCAGGAAAGCGCACGAACCGCGGGCACCGACCTGCCCTTGGCCATCCTTCACTATATTTCACCTGAGCAAACCGGCCGCATGAACCGTTCCGTGGATCATCGCGCGGATCTTTACGGCCTCGGGGCAACGCTGTTTCATCTGTTCGCAGGCGTGGCGCCGTTCGAGAACACCGAGACGCCACTGGACGCCATCGAACTGATCCATGCACATATTGCAATGCCGCCGCCGAGGATCACCGACTTCAACCCGGATATGCCGGCCATGCTGGACGCAATCGTCGCCCGATTGCTTGAAAAGGATGTCACGGCGCGTTTCCAGAGCGCCTTGGGCATACAGACCGATTTAGAACGCTGCAGGACGGAACTGCGGCAAACCGGCAAGGTCGCGCGCTTCAATTTGGGCCAGTCCGATCAGTTCCACCGTCTTTCCCCGGCACAACGGCTCTATGGCCGTGACCACGAGACAAAAGACCTGCTCGACTGCTTCGAACGGGTTCGGTCCGGGGCCGTCGAGTTCGTTTTTGTTCATGGCTATTCCGGCATCGGAAAGTCGGCGCTGGTACACGAACTCCGACCCGCGATCGCGCTGTCCAATGGCGTTTTCGTATCCGGAAAATTCGATCTCAATCTGCGCGATCAGCCATACGCTTCGTTCCTGCAGGCGCTGCAGGAACTAATACGACGGCGCCTTGCGGAAAGCGCCGATGGCATAGAACAGCTGGCCGCCGAAATCGGCGAAGCCCTCGGCCCTAATGGCCAGGTGATCATCGACGTGATCCCCGAGGTAGAACTGATCATCGGCCCGCAGCCCGCGGTGCCGGAACTTGGGCCGCAGGAAACACAGAACCGTTTTGGACGCGTTTTCGAGGAATTCCTGAAGGTGTTCGCAAAGGCCAGGCATCCCCTGGTCATCTTCATCGACGATTTGCAATGGGCCGACGGTCCCTCGCTGAACCTGATGCGCCGTATCGCGAGCTGCGAGGGTCTGGGCCATGTTGTCGTTATCGGCGCCTACCGGGACAACGAGGTCGACGCCGCGCACCCGCTCTCGCTATTGCGGGAGTCGCTTGAAGCGATCGACTTTCCCATTGTCGACATCGAACTTGGCCCTTTGAATGAAGCGGACGTCGGCGCCCTGATCAATGACATGCTGAGGCAGACGGCTTCGGAAACTGGTGATTTTGTGCAACTGTGCCACCGAAAGACCAGAGGCAATCCGTTCTTCCTGAACCAGTTCCTGGTATCGCTCAACGAGGATGCGCTGTTGAGGTTCGACCAGGATACCGCTGCCTGGCATTGGCAACTATCGGACATCGAAGAGCGGAACTATACGGACAACGTTGTCGACCTTGTCATCGAAAGAATCCGACGCTTGCCAAGGGATGCGGAGGAGGCACTCAAAATCGCCGCCTGTAGCGGCAACCGCTTCGATCTGTTCACACTGGCGCGGCTGCTTGGCAAGCCGAGCGCCGAGGTGGCCCAGGCAATCTGGCCACTGCTCAAGGAAAACCTTCTGCTTCCACTAACTGACTCTTACCGTGCCGCCATGGAGCATGGCGAGGACGAGACGGCGGAGGCGGGCGCAAATGTCACATATCACTTTTTGCACGACCGGGTTCAGCAGGCCGCCTATTCCCTGTTGAGCGATACAGAGCGGCGCAGAACCCACCTAAGCATCGGCCGGTCGCAACAGCGCGGTATTGATGAAACGTCTCCGCGCGAGCAGTGGTTCAATCTTCTGATGCACCTGAACAATGCCGGAGCATTGATCGAAACGCCGGACGAACGCAGGGAACTGGCGGCATTGAACCTGGCGGCCGGAAGGCGGGCGAAGTTGGTGGCGGCATTCGAGCCCGCTATCGAATATCTGGGCGCGGGACTGACGGCATTGCCGCCGGGGAGCTGGGAGACGGACTACGAGCTTGCGCTCGATCTGCATGTCGAGGCGGCGGAGGCAGCCTACCTGAACCACGATTTTGAAAACATGGCGGTGCTTGGCGCCGAGATCGCGTCCCATGCCCAAAACCTGATGGACCGGGTGCGCATGCACGAGATTGAACTACGCTCGTTGATTGCCCAGGACCGGCGCCTCGACGCCATCGCGACCGCGTTGCCGCTACTGAGCGAAATCGACGCCGCCATTCCCGCCGAGCCGGGACCCGAGGACTACGGCATCGCCTTCGGCGCCGCGGAGGGCGCGCTCGCCGGCCGCGAGATGTCCGACATTGCCGCCCTGCCACAGATGACCGATCCCCATGCATGCGCGGCAATGCGGATACTTAGCCTGATTTTTTCAGCAGCATACTTTGCGGCGCCGCAACTATTACCGCTGATCATTGCCAAACTCGTCGAGCTGTCGGCCCGGCATGGCAACAGCAGCGAAAGCGCGTTCGGATATGCGGTCTATGGCTTGCATTTATGTGCGTTCGCCGAAGAGATCGAAAGGGGTTACGAATTCGGCCGCCTTTCCCGCGCGGTCCTCGATCAAACCGACGCGCGCACGCAACGCGCGCGGACGCTGTTCATTGCGAATATCTGCGTCGTGCATTGGAAGGAGCCTATTCATGCAACGCTGGAGCCGTTGCTAAACGCCTACCAGGCCGGGCTGGACAACGGCGACATCGAGTATTCAACCCATGCACTGATGATCCACAATCAGCATCTGTACGCCGTCGGCCACAATTTGGCCCGGCTGCATGAACGCATGGCGGGGCACGAAGCCACCATTATTGCGTCAAAAGAAGAGGCCGCCCTATCGCTTTTCCAGATTTACCACCAGTCCGTGGCGAACTGGCTAGGGCATGCCGAGAACCCGGCCAAGCTGATCGGCCGGCATTATGACGAAACGGCCATGCGCCCGGTTCATGAGCAGGTCGGTGATCAGACCGCGCTGTTCCATATGTTCTACAACAAGACATTGCTGGCCTATGGCTTTGGTGACCTTGCGGAAGCCCGCACCTCAGCGTCTGAAACGCGAAGTTATCTTAGCGGCGCCGTTGGCGTGCACCAGATCCCGCTATTTCACTTCTACGAATCCCTCGTTCTGCTTGCTGATGCTGATGCGCTTGATAGCGATGACCGGATCGCGGAGAACCAACTGAAGTTGCACGGCTGGGCAGAGCACTGTCCGGAAAACAATATGCACCGCTGGCACTTGGTGGAGGCGGAGCGGCATGCCCGCAGCGGCGACGTACTGGCCGCCGTGGATCATTTCGAGAAATCGGCGCAAGGGGCCCAGAACAACGATTTTCTACAGGAGGAGGCCCTGGCTCACGAGCGCCACGCCATGTTCTGGCTGGCGCGGGGCAATAGGGCGATTGCACGGACCCTGATGGCACAGGCGGAGTGAACCGCTCCGGGTTTGCCGGAGGCTG
>JAQBYC010000156.1 GCA_027623205.1 Pseudomonadota bacterium
GGGCTCTACTCCGGAGAATGGACCCACCCTACATTTAGTAGGTGTGGGTAACAACCGGATAGGCAAGCAAAGATCTCCATTTCGGGTTTATTTTTTCTTAACGCAGGATTGCTTTTTTGGAGCGGTATACAATTCTGTATTTGAGAGTCTATCTTATACAGTGGTCCCTGTACCGGGATACGTCAAAAATGGCCCATTATCGGTGCCGTTTGCTCTCGGTCAATCTGAAAAATGACCGAGAGCACATCTGATCCAAGTGCGCTCAGAATCTTATGAACAGAGCACTTGAACCGGTTATTTAAGTCGCGATAGCGACTCCAATTAATTGAAAATAACTCTAACCCCAAAGTTCCGGCGTCGGACGTGCCACGTAGCCGTCGCGATAGACCAGCGCAGCGTCGCGGTCCGTGGCCAGCAACAAGGGACCATCCAGATCCACATAGTCTGCCATGCTGGCCAACAATGTCGCGGGCGCCATGGCCAGCGACGTGCCCAACATACAGCCGACCATGACGCCGAAACCGCGCCGTTTGGCTTCCCGGACCAGGATCAGCCCTTCAGTCAAGCCGCCGCTTTTATCCAGCTTTACATTTACCAGATCATAGCGTCCAGCCAGGCGATCGAGATCGGCGCTGACGTGGCAGGATTCGTCGGCGCAGATCGGCACCGGGTGTGGGCAGTCCGATAGCATCTGATCCCCACCTCTGGGCAGGGGCTGTTCGATCAGTTCAACCCCGAATTTCGCCAGAGCTGCGGAAAAAGGCAGAACCATGTCAGGCGCCCAGGCCTCGTTGGCATCAACGATCAGGCGGACCCCCGGGGCTGCATGACGCACTGCCTCTACTCGTTCCGGATCGCCCGCCCCACCGAGTTTCAATTTCAACAAGGGACGGTCCTTGGAACTCTGGGCGGTCTTTGCCATATTTTCCGGGCTGTCCAGGCTCAAGGTAAAGGCAGTTAACAAATCAGGTGGCGGGGCCAGATCCGCTAAGTCCCAGGCTCGCTGTCCGGTCATCTTCGCCTCCAGATCGAACAGGGCGCAATCAAGGGCGTTGCGGGCAGCGCCGGGGCCCAGGGCCTGATCCAAAATCGTTCGCGAGCCACCCGCACTGATCAAAGGCGTCATCCCTTCGATTTGTCGACGAACCGAAGCCATGCTTTCCCCATAGTGGCTATAGGGGACGCATTCGCCGCGGCCCCGATACGCGCCGTCGCTGATTTCAGCGACTATGACATGTATTTCCGTGCGGCTTCCCCGCGAAATAGTAAAGCTGCCCGCGATCGGAAAGGTTTCCTCGTACACCTGCAAGGTCCGCGTCATGTTCCGGCTTAATCCAAATAGTCCAAAAACCCGTCGGCATCACCACGTATTGGGTCCAGGCATGGCAGCGACAATTTTGCCGAGGTTTCGGCCAGGTAACGTTCCGCCTCCTGTGACGATAGCGCCGATGTATTAACGGAAAGTCCCAACATCCGGCAATCCGGGTTGGTAAGCCGCGCGGTGGCCAGGTTGAGGGCGATACACTCGTCCAAGCCAGGGATGGAAGCATGGGGCAGGCCACGCATATGCCGGCGGGTCGGCTCGTGGCACAACACCAGAAGATCGGGTTGAGCACCGTGCAGGAGGCCCAGGGAAACTCCGGCGTACGAGGCGTGGAACAGCGACCCCTGACCCTCAATCAGGTCCCAATGTTCCGCATGATTGTCCGGGCAGATCCATTCGGTCGCACCGGAAATAAAATCCGCGACCACTGCATCTATGGCCACGCCCCGTTCCGCGATCAGCACGCCGGTCTGTCCCGTGGCCCTGAAATCGGCATCCATGCCCCGGGCCCGCATGGCCCGTTCGATTGCCAGGGCCGTGTATTTCTTGCCGCATGAGCAATCGGTGCCCACCGTCAGCAGCCGTTTGCCAGTGCGTTTGGTGCCCTTGCCTGTGCTAAACTTCTGTTCGCTGTGGCGGATATTGTGCAGGGTTCGGCCATGTTGCACCGCTGTTTCCTGAATGGCGGGGAATGATTCCAGGCGTCCATGCAGGCCGGACGCAAGATCCAACCCATGCGCCAGGGCCTGGCATAGGACATCCATCCAGGTATCAGGCATGAAGCCGCCTGAATTGACCACGCCGATGACCATGGTTTTGGCGCCCAGGCGCACCGCTTCGGCGATGTCCACATCCCGTAAACCGGTATCGGCTGCGCAGCCTGGCAGACGCATTTGCCCAACGCACCAGTCCGGGCGCCAGTCGGCGATGCCGGTAGCCGTTTTTGCCGCTAGTTGATCCGGCGCATCACCAAGAAACAGCAGATAGGGTTTCTCCAGGGTCATGGTTTCCATCCCATATTTAAAACTTCTCCAATGCCGCCGATTCGGCTTCTAGTCTGGTGCGTTCCGCCTGCCTGGCCTGCTCAAACGCGGCGCTGTCCCAGGCCCGGTGCTCGCCCCTGGCATAGGCCAGGGCATTGTAATGATAGATAAAGGCGTTCAGGCGATTGGCGACAAAATTATTGCGTGTTTTTACCACTATACCCGGCACGCCGGCGACGATGGAGTTGGCTGGTATGCGGCTACCGGCGGCAACGATGCTGTGGCCGGCGACAATGCTGTTTTCGCCGATCACCACATTGTCCAT
The DNA here is from genome assembly GCA_027623205.1 of Pseudomonadota bacterium. GTDB lineage: Bacteria > Pseudomonadota > Alphaproteobacteria. The sequence continues at coordinate 2,633 of JAQBYC010000156.1, forward strand.
GACCGTGGCGTTGATGCCGATCAGGCAGTTTTCGCCAATAGTGCAGCCATGCACCGTGGCATGATGAGTTATGGAACAATGGGCGCCAATGACCGTTCCCTGACCGTCACCTACATGAACCATGACGAAATCCTGCAAGTTGGTGTAGGGGCCAATAATGTTCTCGTACATTTCGGCCCGCATGACCACTCGGGGCCAGATCGATACGCCTTTAGCAATGTGCGCCTTGCCAAATATTTCCGCCGTGTCATGAATGAAGGCGGGGCCGTCGAGTTGAACCAATGGGCCGAACCTGCGCAAAGCGTTACTCTCCCATTATTAAAATTTCCAGGCACCAACCCATATTGACGGGTCTGATGCCCAGAATATTACATGACATTTGGCGCCGGCCAACCAGTCCGCTGGCTTTTTGCATACTAGGGGTCGGGCCGGGTTCTTTATGCTGGCAGCTTGGACATTGATTTTTGACATGCCACGGAACGCAGGCGGGGGCGAGCGGTCGACGGTCTGGGCAATGGTATTGCCGTCACAATCTAACTTTCCGCCGGCGCCATGATGTCGGTGGCGAAATGTTCCATGCGGTCCAGGCTTTCTGACAGGCTGGGCGAACGGATGTCAAAGATCAGCTCTTCAATACCCAGGCCCCCGTAGGTATGGATATCCTTGATCACCTGTTCGTTGGTCCCTGTGAAGGGGCGCCGGGCGCCATCCGGTGCGGCCACGGCCGTATCGTAAAGGGGCGCTTTGAAAGATAGGGTCATGGCGTCGAAATTCCGGCCCTCGGCCACGGTCAGCTGTTTCAGCTCTGATATCTTGGCCGCCAGTTCATCAGGGGGCAGGAGTACGGCGGCGTTGGCGCCGACTGGGTGCCAGCCATCACCATAACGGGCGGTTCGTCGAAGCGCGGCGCGGCTGTGGCCGCCAACCCAAATCGGCGGGCCGGGGCGCTGGATGGGTACGGGTTCGCAGCGGACTTCCTCGAACTGATAAAATTCACCCTGGTGGTCGACCGGCCCGCCAGCCCATAGCTTGGCAAAAATTTCCAGATATTCGTCGCTGACGGCGCCACGTTTGGCGAAATCAGGCGCGTTCAGGGCCGCGAATTCCTCAGCCATCCAACCCACCCCGACGCCCACTGTAACCCGGCCCTTGGATAGCACATCGATGGTGGCCAGTATCTTGGCTGTTACCACCGGGTTGCGGTGGGGCAGGATCATAACCGAGGTGACCAGACGCAGCTTTTCGGTCTTGGCTGCGATAAAGGCCATCAGGGTCAATTGTTCCAGGGCATCCCCCTCGCCCGGGAAGGCGCCGGTCACCGTGTAGGGATATTTAGACTCGATCCGGGTGGGAAAGATGATGTGATCGGCGATCATTACTGAGTGAAAACCCAGTGCCTCGCCCCGCCTCGCCAGTGCCGCCAGATCGTCCGGTCGCGACGTTGGGCCCCGCGTGGGCAAATAAAATCCGTAATGCATGGCGCCCGCTCCCTATAGTTCCAGTACGGCCTTGGCGATGATGTTACGTTGAATCTCATTGCTGCCGCCGTAAATAGTCGCTGCCCGGCGCAACAGACGCTCCTGCATCAGGCCGACGGCGTGATGCGGGCCAATGGGGGGCTCGTTGCGCTCCGGATCCTGAGCGTCGGCGGGATAAGGCACGGCATAATTGCCGATGGCCTCGATCATCAACTCGTTCAGGGTCTGCTCGACCTCGGTCCCGTTGATCTTCAGGGTCGAGGCTTCCGGCCCCGGTGGCTGGCCCGCTTTTTCCTGTGACAGAATGCGCAACTGGGTAAACTCCAGGGCCTGCAAAGCCACCTCCGCCTGCGATATGCGAGTGCGGAATGCGGCCTGGTCCAGCAGGCTTTCGCCGCTCTCCCGCTCAACCCCGGCGATGGCCTTCAAACGTTCCACCTTGCGTTTGGATTTACCCACGCCGGCGATGCCCGTACGTTCATGGCCCAGCAGGAACTTGGCATAGGTCCAGCCCTTGTTCTCCTCGCCGATCCGGTTGCTTATCGGAACCCGGACGTCGTCGAAGAACACCTCATTGAGGTAATGATGGCCATCCATGGAGATGATCGGTTTCACCGTAATACCCGGCGTGGTCATGTCCAGCAACAGGAAGGATATGCCCCGTTGCGGCTTGGCGTCGGGATCGGTGCGCACCAGGCAGAACATCCAGTCGGCGTGGTGGGCGTGAGAGGTCCAGATTTTCGAGCCATTGACCACATAGTCACCGCCGTCCGGCACCGCGCGGGTCTGCAGCGAGGCTAGATCCGAGCCCGAACCTGGCTCGGAATAGCCCTGGCACCATAGGCGTTGGCCGGAAATGATTGGGCCCAGGTGCCGCGCCTTTTGTTCCGCCGTGCCGAAAGCGCAGATCACTGGCCCGACCATGGAGATGCCGAACGGGCTTTGCCGCGGGCAGTCGGCTGCCTGATACTCCGCGTCATAGATATATTTCTGCACTGCGTTCCAACCCGTGCCGCCAAATTCCGTCGGCCAGTTGGGTGCGCCCCAGCCCTGGGTATAAAGGATGTTTTGCCAGCGCACCGTATCTTCTCGGGGCACATAGGATGACGCCAGGCGAACGCGGTCACGGATTTCAGCGGGCAGCTTGGCGGCGAGAAATTTCCGCACCTCGTCGCGAAAGGCCAATTCCTCGGTATTGAAGATCAGATCCATGGCGGCGTCCCTCTCATTTACAACTACACACGATGTTTACCCGCCAACATAGCCGAAAACCGCCAGCCTATGTAACCGCGCTGGTCACGGATTGTCGGATCTGCTTCTGGCGCGATGGTCTTATACACCGTCAAATCTCGCCAACCGGTAGGGCGCAAGGATGTCCACTGGCCGCGCGCTTAGAATCTCTTCCGCCGCCAGCCGGCCCACCAGGGCGGCTAGGGTAATGCCGCTGTGCATCACCGTGACATACAGCCCCGGTAGCTGGGCCACGGACCCGATGATGGGCAGGCCGTCGGCGGGAACAGGGCGCAGACCCAACGTATGGCGGTCCATGACAACATCATCGCCGCTGGTCAACAACCCGCGCACGGACGCGAGCAAATTCTCGGCCGCCGCATCCTCGTCATCGGGCGCCGCTCCGCCCGCAAAGTCCGCACCAACGACAATCCTGCCGTCGGCATTTTGCCGCATATGGGCCTGTGGCGCCAGGACCAGACCGCTGAGTGTGGGAGGCAGAGGCGCACTTTGCGCCAGAAAGCCAAGCCGGTTCGCCATGGGTATTTTCACGCCAACGGCGCCCGCCAATCGCTCACAGGCGATGCCTGCGGCCAGAACCACATGGTCCGCGATGATCTCATTGGCTTCCCCCTGAACGCCCGTTATGCGCCCATTTCTGGAGACAAGGGACTGGACCCCGTCGGTGCTGATCCGCGCGCCGTGTTCGGCCGCCGCCTCCAACAGCACATGGGCTGTTTCGCTGGGCGAAAGGCTGCCTTCCAATGGCGAATGGGCCGCCTGGTCCGGATAGCTGACGAGGAAAGGTTCCTGTTGCGCCGCCTCGGATGATGACACCATGCGTGTGGGATAGCCCCAGGACGCATGTTCCGCGAACTGGGTCGCCATGGCCGGGTGGTCGTTTGTCCAGGTCAGGGATCCGTTCCAGTTGATCGCCAGCCGCTCACCCAGTTCGTGCTGGAGGCGATGCCATTCCAATATGCCTTTTACGCGCAGCTCGAAATACGGCCGCGAGTTCCCTGGCGCGGCGTTGATCCAGGCAAAGGATGCGGCAGTGGCGACACCACCCGGCCTGCCGTCCGTCAGCACGGTCACCGCCGCGCCACGAACAGCCAGATGGTAGGCGATCGACGCACCGATGATACCACCGCCGATGACGATTATGTTCATGGCCTTACCTCAATGCACGGTGCGTACGACGACCACCCTAAACATAACCGAAAAGCCGCGGTTCATGTAAAGCGCTTGTCGCTGTCACGCGCGCCACGGCGCTTATCCATGCTAGGCTCGCGTCATGATAAGAACGGGACAACAGGGCGTCGTTGTTTGTCGGCTGCGGTCGCAATGACTTTGCCCAGCGTCGAGGAGGAAACAAATGAATTCTGCGAATCAAAATACCAGGGGCGGCGGTGCGCCGGGTCGGATCATCACCCGCAAACAGGGCGATGTTTTCGTGATCGGCATCGACCGGCCGGAAAAGTACAACGGCTTTAGCCCCAACATGTTCGATGAACTGGCCGCCGCCTACCAGGCCTACGAGGATGACCACGATGCGCGATGTGCCCTGCTCTATGGTGAGGGCAAACATTTTGCCGCCGGGGCCGACCTAAATCTGGTCGATCTCGACACCAACATTTTCCCTGCCGATCTGGTCAATCCTTGCAATATGGGAACCATGCAGCGCAGCAAGCCATTGGTAGTGGCGGTCCAGGGCGTCTGTTACACCATCGGGGTCGAATTGATGCTGGCGGCGGACATCGTCGTTGCCGCCAGGGACTGCCGCTTTGGCCAGATCGAAGTAAGCCGCGGCGTATTGCCGTTTTGCGGCGGTACCTTTCAAATGATTGAGCGGGCCGGCTGGGGCAACGCCATGCGCTATCTGCTGACGGGCGAAGAGTTCGATGCCGAAACCGGCCATCGCCTGGGCTTTGTCCAGGAGCTTGTCGAACCGGGCGAACAGTTCGGGCGGGCCCTGGAACTGGCGGAACGGATCGCTGCCCAGGCCCCCCTCGCTGTTCGCGCAACCATGGCATCGGGCCGCCTCGCCATGCTTGAAGGGTTGCCGGCGGCGGCGGCCAAACTGCCCGAAACGGTGACCACGCTTAGGGCAACGCAGGATTTTGCCGAAGGCATGCTTTCCTTCAAGGAAAGACGCGACGGCCGTTTCGCTGGGTGTTAGGTGCGGCGGGGTCGTCTCCGAGCTTATAAATTGCCGTGCCGAAAATACGTAGCGAATGCGTAGGCTGGCCTGCGCGGCGCAAGCTGTTTGCGATCCGCCGGATAATCACTAATTCACGGCCGCCTGGAGCACGTTTTATCCAAATGTGCTCAGGCTTTTTACGGAAGAGACATTGAACCAATCACTTGGATTGCTAAAGCGAATCCAATTGATTGAAAATTGCTCTAAATGGCCTTAGCGACGCCACTTCGTTGAAAAATGCGCGAGCCGCATCCTATCGGCTTGGGAAGCATTTTCTCTTCGCCACACTCGCTTTCCGGCGACCTCACTCGGCGGCGTCGGCGGTTCCGGACGCCGTGGCCGTGTCGAGCCATTTCGGTTCGTCGCCGCCCAGAACCGGGGTCGGGCGCGTCCATCGGGGACGGGTCTCCGATAGTTGCAAGATGGGTCCAAGGTGACGCAACGGTCCCGACGCGGGCTGCGTATCGATGCACAGGGCATCGCGTTCGGCATTCGAGATATCCATGCCCGGTTCAGCGAATGCGGTCTTGCCCTGACGATAGATGAACATGCCCGATTGGCACAGGGAAACCCGGACGTGATAGCTGCCCCCCTCGCGGGCGCGCCGGGTCAGGGCCAGCAGCACGCCATAGGCGCCCAGATACCCGGTGGTGTAGTCGCAGGCCGCCGCCGGCAACAGGCCGGGCCTATCGCCGTCGCCGCCGTCGTGGCAAAGGCCGGTCACGGTCTGGGCCACCTGCTCCCAGCCGCCGCGATGGCTGAACGGGCCGTCGGCGCCGAAACAGCTTATTGAGAGATAGACGATACCGGGACGAATTTCCGCCAGACTTTCGGGGCCGAAGCCAAGGCCCCCCAACATGCCGGGGCGATAACCTTGCGAGAAGACGTCGGCGCCACGCGCCAATTCCATGAGCTGTGCCGCGTCTTCCGCGGTTTTGAGGTTTAGATAGCAGCTTCGCTTGCCGTGGCTGGTATCCATGACGTGTTCGTTGATCTGTGGTAGATGTTCCGCCGCCACCATCAAGACGTCGGCGCCGTTTTCCGCCAGGGTCCGCGCCGCGATGGGCCCGGCGAGGATACGGGTTAGGTCGAGGGCGCGAATGCCGCTTAGAGGCCTGTCATTCTGTAGCCGATCGCCCGTCGGAAACGGTTCGGGATCGCTATCCGCGATCTTGATGATCTCGACGATGGGCTTGGCTTTTAGGGCCTGGCCGTGGGGATGGGCCAGCCATTCGGCGTTGCTTCGCACCATGGCGCCGCAGGCCCGAGCCTCGTCAATCGCCGCTTCCAGATCAAGGGCATCCCATCGCGCCACGGCCTGGGCGACGGACGCCGGATCAGGCGTGCAGCCGAGCACACCGAGCACCCGTTCCTTTAAATTCGGCAGGCCAAAATGGGGCAGAAACCAGCGCCCATCCTTGGTTGGCCAGGGCTGCGTTATCTTCAGCATGGCTTCATGGTTATCGTTCACCACCGGTGCAAAGGCGCCATCCGCGCCGGGCCGTTGCATATAAAGCGTGCTGCGCAGGGCCGCCGCCGCGTGCCGCGCATTGATGGCTACGTTCTGTCGGCGCCCGGTCTTCAGGGCCCAGATATCGGACACCGCGACGCCAACGCCGGCCAGTACTGCGGCACAGGTTTCGCCAAGCTTGAAAGGTGTGGAAAACACCGGATCGGCGCCCGTAATCTCAACTTCGCCATCCGGGGGCAAGCCTTCACCCCGAATGTCCATGACTTCTTCGAAAGCGGCCTTCATGCCCTCATCCCTTCTGGTTTTTTAGTTCCAGGTCAGGCGCAACGCTATCAGTCTGAGGCCCGCACCACAATATGCGGATCATGGCGGACGACCATGAGGTGTCCACAGCAGCCGCGTGTCAATGACACATACAGATGTCCGGTTTTTGTAGCACATTAAATGTCCGCTTTTATTTGCTAGGC
>JAQBYC010000023.1 GCA_027623205.1 Pseudomonadota bacterium
GATAATTTCCGCATCATATCACCCAAGGATTTTCGGGTTCTTAGGTGAGCGGGGTATAGTTGGGAGCGGTAGAGCAGGGATAGTGACACGCCGACAGTCGATGTGATTATCGCGACTATTACAGCTGCAAGTATGAGTAACCTACTTTTTTGCGCGCCCGAATCCGTGGCCAAAATGGATGCCGCGCCAATCGTCCGATGATCGCCGGGCACCATACTGGGTCCAGCTTGTCCCGTGTCGTCAATAACGGAACTTTTGAGCACCAGCTCTCTCCTGTTCCCGCAAACGCGAATTTTGCATGTCTGCTCTTGTCGGTTGCAAAAATCGTTTCATTCGTGGCTTATGCTGGCAAGGTTTGGTTAATTCTCTCTTAACACCTGGTAGACGGAGATCGTTGAATCTGTTGAAAATAGCCTATGATTCTGTGGCTGGGTGGCTCAAAGGAATCGGCTGGTGCGACGCCACGGCGCTTGGCCAGTGCTGGTCGTCCTCACCGGACAGGTTTGGAAAACGCAGCGGATATCAAAGATTGGTCCGTTGACGGCCAATCCGTCCACTTTTCTATTAGTTCACGGCCTTGTCCCGATCGGCCCAGAAGGGGTCGCGCAACGTGGATTTCAAAATTTTTCCGGCGCCTGAAAGCGGCAGGGGATCGGTGCGGAATTCGACGGATCTGGGGCATTTGAAGGCGGCGATCAGGGCATGGCAATGGTCGATGATCGACTGAGCATCGACATTTTGGCCTTCGTGCTGGCGGATGATGGCGTGTACCTGCTCACCCCATTTTTCGTGCGGTATGCCGATCACGGCGCATTCCGCCACGGCCTCGTGGCGGTAGACCGCGTCCTCAACCTCTACCGAATAGACGTTTTCACCACCCGAAATGATCATATCCTTGACCCGGTCGACAATATAGACGAAGCCATCCGCATCCATGCGTGCACCATCGCCCGTATGCAGCCAGCCATTGCGCAGGGCGTGCGCGGTCAGTTCCGGCTGTTGCCAATAACCAAGCATGATATTGTCTCCGCGGGCGCAGATTTCGCCAACGGTGCCGGCGGGAACCTCATTATCGTCCTCATCGACGATCCGCAGTTCGACGCCCATGAGGGCCTGGCCACAGGAGCCCAACTTGCTCAAATCGGGATCGAGCACGTGGCGATCAGGTTCCAACATGGTCAGGATGGGCGCGGATTCAGTTTGCCCATAGGCGTGGTGAAAACGCGTATGGGGCATCACCTCCATGGCGCGGCGAACGACCGCTTCGGGCATGGGAGAGGCGCCATACATCATATCGATCAGGCTCGACAGATCGAACTCTTCGACCCCTGGGTAATGCACGGCCATGTTGACCATGGTCGGCACCCAGAGCGTGATCGAGATCTTGTGATCCTGGATTGCGCGCAACGCCATTGCCGGCTCGAAGCCGGGTATGATGACGGACGACCCGGCGGAAGTGGCGATGGCATAGGTGCAGGTGCCGTCAGCGATATGAAACATTGGCGCGGCGTGCAAATACACGGAATGGCTACGATAGCCAACCTTTGGCGCGAACTGCAATGCGTTGTAAAGTACATTGTGCTGGCTCAACATCACGCCTTTGGAACGCCCCGTGGTGCCGCCGGTATAGTACAGCATGGCGAGATCTTCGCTTTGGCTCTCGGCCGCCGCCATGGCGGAAACGCCCTCCACCAACCCTTCAAACGACAGCAGACCCTGCGGCGCCGGACCATCGCCCATAAAAACCACATGTTTGACGGTTTCCAACTGGTCCTGAATTTTCGGCAGCATGGCGGTGAAGTTTTCATCCACCATTAATACCGAGGCGCCGGAATCGTTCAGCCAGAAGACGATTTCAGGTGGCGCCAAACGGGTGTTGATAGGCACCAGAACATAGCCGCCCCAGGGCACTCCAAAATAGCACTCCATATAACGGTCGTTGTTCAGAGATAGAACCGCCACCCGGTCGCCGCGCCGCAGGCCTAGCTTCGCCAAGCCGGCCGCCTGTCTGGCAATACGCTCACCGAACTGGAGCCAACTGTGTCGCCGGTCCCGAAAAATCGTTGCGGTGCCGCTACCGTTGACCTGCATATTGCGGCGGATCGTGCTGGAAATTTTCATGATCTTGCATGCTCCGAACTGGTTGACCGCAGCATATCCAGAGCCGGTCCCCTTTGCCATCCGTTTTGCCAACCGTTTTGAGCGCAATTTGCCGCGCCTGTCGCGAGAGAATGCGTAGCCCGGTCGCCGTCTACTAAAACTTGGCCGGAACCTGACCCTGCAGCGCGCTTACGGGCTCCTGCGTCAGTCTGGCTTCACGGGGGCGAATTGGCGGCTCTGTCAAGCGGCTGCGCACGGCATCGACAATAGGGTGCAGTACCTGTCTGAAACCGTGCGCTCGGTGATTCAGGCCCTGTTGGACCCCGAACTGATTGCGGCGCAAGAAGGGGAGAATTCCTGCCGTCTGCGAGGTTTGCTTACAGGGCCGGGCACCAAATCGATCCATACTAGTGCACTGCAAGTCTGGGGCCGCAAACCGGGCTAGCACCTGAATTCGACGGGCCAGGTACCGGTGTCGGCATCTTGAACATTGCGATTTGACGTGCCAGGCGGCATATTGCACCAGGCATGCACTTATGGGCGGAGGTCGGGTTGGACACCAGTTTGAGTATGGGGCAAATGCGGATGGAGCTGGCGGCGTCGTTACGTTGGGCGGCCCGTCTCGGCTTCAACGAAGGGGTCGACAATCATTTCTCCATGGCCGTGGCGGGTGACGATGGCGCCGGGCGCGCCGGCCGTTTTTTGATCAACCCTTTTGGCTGGCACTGGTCTGAAATTACTGCGTCGTCGCTGGTTCTGTGCGATGTGGACGGCACCGTGCTGGAAGGCGACAACAAGGTCGAGGACACGGCGTTTTATATTCATAGCCGTGTGCATCTGGCCTGTCCGGCGGCAACGGTGGTTATGCACACCCACATGCCCCACGCTACGGCCCTGACCCTTTTGGAGGGCGGGCGCCTCGAAATGTGCGAGCAAAATGCCCTGATGTTTGACGAACGTATCGCCTATGACGATGAATATGAGGGCTTGGCCCTGGATGCGGCGGAAGGCGATCGTCTGGCGCATAAAATGGGCAATAACAGTCTGTTGATGATGGCCAGTCATGGGGTATTGGCGACCGGGCCCAACGTGGCCGAGTGTTTCAATGATCTCTATTATCTCGAACGGGCGGCGCAGTTCCAGGTTCTGGCCCGCTCAACAGGCGGAACATTGCGGACGATTTCCAGCGATGTGCGCGAGCGAGTGCGCCAGCAAATGGGCGCGGAGCGGTGCAGGGTAGCGGATCGCCATTTTACCGCCCTGCGCCGCATATTGGACCAGGAAGAGCCTGACTATAGGCACTAGACCAGTTTTCGATTAGTCGGAGTCGCTCTTGCGACTTAAGTAATTGGCTCAATTGCATTAATCTTTAGGAATCTGAGCGTGTTTCAAGGAAACATGCGCTAGTCGATCCTCGTTTGGAACCAACGGAATTTGGCTGCGATTTTGTCTAAATAAGGCCGCTTTGCTCCAACAGGTGGCGATGGGCCTGCAGACTGGCGGTAATTTTCAGGGCCGCCTCTACAGCGTCCCGGCCCGCTTCCCCGGTAACCGCCGGGGTTTCTCGCCGGCGAACGCAGTTGATAAAGGCCGAGATCTCGGTCGCCAGGGCATCCGCCTCCTCGAAACTGAACTCCTCGGTCTCAATATTCGGGATGCCGGGAAACATTTCGCCATCTCCCTTGCGCCGGGACGTCACTTTGCGGTTGGCTAGATCGGCCACCAGATAGGCGTCGGGCTGAAAAATTCGCATGCTGCGTTCGGTTTTCAGGGATACCCTGCTGGCGGTCAAGTTCGCCGCACAGCCCGAGGCGAAGCCAAGGCGCGCCGAAACGATATCTTCCATTTCCGAGACCACCGCCGCGCCCACCGCATCGACCGAGATAAGCGGCGCCCGCACCAGCGCCATGATTAAATCAATGTCATGGATCATCAAATCCAACACCACATTCACATCCGTCGCCCGGGGCCGGAAGGCAGCTATACGGTTGGCTTCGATGAATAGAGGCTTGTTTACCCGCTCCGCCAACGCGAAGTATGCCGGCGAGAAGCGCTCCAGATGCCCGACCTGCAGGGTCAAGCCGCGCGCCTTCGCCGTGGCGATCAGTGTTTCTGCACTTTCGACGGTTTCAGTGATCGGCTTTTCGACCAATAGATGGATACCCATTTCCAATAGCTCCCGGCCTACCTGATGGTGCAGGCTGGTGGGAACGGTAAGGGATGCCGCATCGACCTGGCCGGCCAATCGCCGGTAATCCTGCAGCGCACGGCAACCCAGGGCGGTGGCGACCTCCTGGCTGCGCGCCTGGTCCCGATCAACCACCGCGACCAAATCAACGTCGGCCATGGCAGCATATTTTTGCCCGTGCAGGCTGCCAAAATGGCCAACCCCGACAACAGCAACACGCATTTTTTCAGGCACGGCTATCCTCTATTTTGGCATGCCGGCAAAAGCAGCCAGAATGCTATCGAAGCGCTCGCTCAAGATCGCCTCGTTTTCCCGATGGGTGAAGATATGCAGGCGTCTGGACCGAATGCCTGACAACACTGTTGCTGCCACTGCGTCCGGGTCCAAGCCGTCGGCGATGACCTGAGCTATTTCCGACCGCCGCGCGGGGTCCACATTCACAGGCCGCGTACCGCGTAGGCTGGCCGGACGATTGCGGTCGCTTTCGTGAATTCTGGTGCGCACCCACATGGGACAAAGCACCGAGACACCAATATTGCTTCCCGCCAGTTCCGCCGCCAGGGTTTCGGTCATGGCAACGACGGCAAATTTCGTGGCGCAATAGGGGCCCATATGGGGTAGGCAGAGCATTCCGGCGACGGAGGCGGTATTGACAATATGGGCCTCCTCGCCATGCTTTTTCATATGTGGGATGAAGGCTTGCAGGCCGTGCACGACGCCCATCAGGTTGACGCCGATAATCCATTGCCAGCTTTCCGTCGTCACCTCTTCCAACGGTCCGCCGGTGCCCACGCCGGCGTTGTTGCAAAGGACATGGACATTACCAAATCGGGCAATAGTCCGTTGCGCCGCATCCCCGACCGCATCCGCATTCGCAACATCGCAGATCAGGCTGTCGACCTGGCCGCATGCAGCCGCCCGGTCGGCCGCTTCCAGGCTGGCCACGGCATGCTTCAACGCCTCTGTCTCAATATCCGCCAGCATCACGTTGGCGCCCTCGGCCAGGAGCGCGCGGGCCAGTGACAGGCCAATGCCGCTGGCCGCTCCCGTCACAAACGCCGTCAGGCCCTGAAAATTCTGCATCGCTTCGCCCTTTGCTGTTCGATGTCCGAACAGTTGATGCGTACCCCATGGTGGCGCCGGGGCAAAGGTTAAATTGGCACCGGAGTAGTCGCATTCGCCTCCATCCTCTGATTTGTTGCTTTGGAATGCCGCAACATTTTGAGGATTGGAAGCTACGTTGAAGCGCCGGCCGTTCGGTGCCACTGGATTGAATATTTCAGAACTGGTTCTAGGTGCTGGGTACGTAGGCGGCATCGTTTTACATCCGGATGACGATACCCGGCGGGCCTTGATCCGCCGTATTCTGGATGCTGGAATCGATTGGATAGATACGGTGGAAAGTTATGGGGACGGTGCTTCCGAAGAGGCGCTGGGCTGGTTGCTGGCGGAACTGCCAGAAGAACAGGTGCCCCATCTGTCCACTGAATTCCGTCTGGATCTGCGGCGCTTGGATGATGTTCCCGGCCAGATCGAAGCTTCCGGCGGGCAGTTTGAAACGACTGGAGTGAGAGCGGATGGATCTGTATCAATAGCACAATCCGCTGGGCCAGGATAGATTCGATCTTGGCCATGTCCTTGGTGCCGGCGGGGTCTGTGATTGCCGGGACAACTTAAAAGGCCCAGGGACTGTTTAAAAGGCCCAGGGACTGTCCGATCATATCGGCTTTATTGCCTTGGGCGATCGGGCGCAATGCAAGCAATTGATCGCCGGCGGCCGGATGGCCTCGGCCCAGGTCTACTACAATCTGCCTAATCCCTCGGCTGGCCGCGGGCAATCCGGCCCCTGGTCGACCACCAATTTGATAGTTTGATCGCGACCTGCCAGGCGGCGGGCGTCGGTGTACTGAATTTACGTATCTTTGCCGGCGGCGCTCTTGCGTGTCCGACGCCACATGGCCGCGAGATGCCCATCACCCGCGACGGATGTAGCCATGGAGCATGCCAGAGCCGAATAACTGTTCGCGGCGCTATCGCCGGATCAGGGCAGCCCGGCCCAAGCTTCCCTGCGCTTTGGTTTGGCTCATCCCGGCATTTCTGCCGTTGTTCTAGGGCTGGCGGAATTATCCCATTTGGAAGAAGCCCTTGCCGCCGCGGCCATGGGCTCGTTGTCCGAAGATGTTAGCGCCGGATTGCAACTTGTTTGGGAGAGTGATTTTGCCTAATTAGCCACTCAGCAGACAGTGCAGTTTGTCCGGGCCTGATCGATCAAATTAGTCAGTTGTTCGTAACTGATGGCGCCGGGCGCCAATTGTTCACCAACCACGATGCTGGGTGTGCCCCGAATGCCCAAGGCTTCGGCCAATGCCCGGTTGTCCTTGATGATCCGAGAAATTTCCGGCCGGTCCATATCGCTCTTCAGGCGGGCGATGTCTATGTTCACGTCCGTAGCCGTCTGATATATCAGGTCTTCCGACAGGGGGCGGCGCAGGCCCATCATCGCATCATGAAAGGCCTGGTATTTACCCTGCATTTTGGCAGCCAGTGCGGCCCGGCTCGCAATCACCGACATTTCGCCAAGGATCGGGAACTCCTTAAAAACAAAACGTACGGTCTTATCCGTATTCAAAAGCCGCGTTACAGTCGGCGTGAAACGTTTGCAATAGCCGCACTGGTAGTCGAAAAACTCGACGACTGGAATTTTGCCTGCCGGGTTGACGATGAAATCATCGGCGGACGCGAACAAGGCGCCGCGGTTCGCCATAATTTTGTCAACCAGACCGGCCTTTTCCTCCGCTTTTTGCCGCGCCTCCAGTTTCCGCATGACTTCGACCAGCAACTCCGGGTTATCCAACAGATAATTGCGAATGATCTGTTCGATGCGGCTCCGTTCCGGGTCGGTGGATTGCAGCGCCGCCTTGCCATCCGACGCCAGCAAAGACGCGGCGGGCAGCAGCGCAGCCATGATCACGACCGCGAATGTCAGAGCAATGCGTTGAACAATTGTTGGGATCATGATGTCTCCGTGCTGGTCATCGGCGGATTTTCGCCAAAATTTCTGGAAAATAATGTGGCTGGATTGGATGGAACGCAAGGGCTGATCACGTAACCGTGCGCACCCGCGCCACCGCTTCTTGCCAGGTTGTGTATAGACGATCACGTACTTCCATCGCCATTTTGGGGACGAAACTATCCTTTTTGCGCCATTGGGCCGTGATGGCGTCCACCGAAGGGAACACGCCCGTTTGCAGGCCGGCCAAATACGCCGCGCCCAGGGCGGTGGTCTCGGTAACAGCGGGCCGGTCAACCGCAACGCCCAGAATGTCCGAAAGAAACTGCAGCAGCCAATCATTTTCAGCCATGCCGCCGTCCACCCGCAAAACGCTTAACGACAGATTGCCGTCAACCCCAAAAGCCGTTGCGGATTTAGCATCCGCCTGCATGGCCAGCAATAAATCACGGGACTGATAACAGACTGCTTCCAATCCGGCGCGAACGATCTGGGCGATTCCGCTATCCCGGGTCAGGCCCAATATGGCGCCCTTGGCATCGGCATCCCAATAAGGTGCACCGAGGCCCGTGAAGGCCGGGACCATAATCACCCCATTGGTGGAGTCCAGACTTCTGGCCAGAGCCTCGGACTCGGGTGCCGCGTCGATTAGTTTCAGGCCGTCTCGCAGCCATTGCAGCGCGGCCCCGGCAACAAAAATACTGCCTTCCAAGGCGTAGGTGGTATGGCCATCCAGGCGATAGGCTACAGTGCTCAACATGCGGTTTTGCGATACCACGGCCTCCGTGCCGGTATTCAGCATAACGAAGCAACCGGTGCCATAGGTCGACTTGATCATGCCCGGCGTAAAACAGGCTTGTCCGACCATCGCGGCCTGTTGGTCCCCAGCCATGCCGGCGATGGCGATGGGGGCTTCGAACAAGTGCTTCGCCGTATGGCCGAAATCGGCGGCGCAATCGCACACCGCCGGCAACAAAGTCATGGGGATATTGAAAAGCTGGCACAGCTCTTCGTCCCAACATTGCCGGTGGATATCGAACAGCATTGTGCGGGAGGCGTTGGTCGCGTCGGTGGCATGGCGGGCGCCGTCCGTCAAATTCCATAACAGCCAGCTATCGATGGTGCCAAATGCCAATTCCCCTGCCTCGGCCGCCGCCCGCGCGCCATCGATATTATCCAGCAGCCAGGCGATCTTGGTGGCCGAGAAATAGGGATCAACAATCAGACCGGTCCGTGCCTGTATCAATCTGTCATCTCCACTCTGCCGCAGGCGCTCGCAATGGGCGGAGGTGCGCCGATCCTGCCAGACGATCGCATTGTGGATCGGTTGTGAATTATCCCGGCGCCAGATGACCGTGGTTTCCCGTTGGTTGGCGATCCCAATGCCGGCGATCTGACCCGCTTCGAGCCCGCTGTCGGCCATTGCCGCCTGGGCCGTGGCCAGGGTATCGTGCCATATTCTTTGGGCATCATGTTCGACCAAGCCGGGTTCCGGAAAAATTTGCGGCAATTCCCGTTGCGCCCTGGCCCTCACGATCCCATCACCATCGAACAGAATCGCGCGGCTGGAAGTGGTGCCTTGATCCAGGGCGAGAATGAAGTCGTCCGCGCTCATTTATCTTTTCTTCGTTGCTCAGCGCGTTCAGCCGCTATCTTGAGATCTTGGGCCCGCAGCCAACCCGGTGTGCCTTTGGTCAGGTCCCGCTCCGCCCGTGCCGCCAGACCGGCGGCATCGCGAAAATCGCCCGTCAACATGTAACGTTCCGCGGTGGCCAGGGACGCCAGGCCGGTATTCCCAAGGCGGCCGTGGGCCATGCCCAACCAACGCCAGGCGGATGCGTTGTCAGGCGCCAGTTGCACGGCGCGGCGCATATTCTCGACCGCTGTTTCTAAATAGCGGTCACTCTCGACGGAAACCTGTGCCTGGCCCAATCCGATACGCAACAACGCCTCATCCGGGAGCAGGGCCACCGCCCGTTCATAGGGCGCAATGGCCGCTTCCGCGTTGCCGCTTTCGAACAGAATTTGGCCATGAAATTCATGGAAATAGGGATCCAAGGGATGCTCCGCCAACAAACCTTCGATTAAAGCTAACGCCTGGTCGGTTTCCTGTTTCTTGTGCCTGGCGATTGACCGGGCGTAACGGCTTGACAGGCTGTTGTCTTTGACCGGGTATATGCGAAAAGTCGTAGTCGGAGCACTTAGAAAAGCGATCAGTTTCGCCCGCATGCGGCTATGCCGTTCAACAAACTCGGGCCGTTCGACCGCATTGGACCTGGTCGAGCGCGCCACGTGGGCGCGGATCGTATCGATCCGGTCACGGGTTAAGGGATGCGTGCGCACATAGGGATCCTGGCTGGCTGTTAGCAAGGCTTCCTGATCACCGAGCTTATCAAAAAAAGCCAACATGCCCTTGGCCGATTGCCCGGTTTGATCCAGCATGGTCAGGGCGGCCTGATCCGCCGAGCTTTCCTGAATACGGCTATATCTCAAAAAAGAGCGCTGCGCTATTTGTGCGCCACCCGCAACGATGGCCCCTCCCGCCCCGGCCTGGCCGGCGACGGCCGCGGCCGCGCCCAGGACAAAGGCCACGATGGATTGGGCTGAAGCATCGCGCAGGGCATCCTGGGAGCGGGCCAGGTGACCGCCGGTTATATGGCCGGTTTCATGGGCGATCACGCCGATCACCTGATTGGCATTGTCCGAGGCGATCAGCAGGCCAGTATTTATGAAGATCTTTTGGCCGCCGGCGACAAAGGCGTTGAGAGACGGATCATTGATCAAGTATACCTGCACTGCGGATGGTTCCAAGCCTGCGGCGGCAAACAGTGGTGCGCCAAACAGGCGGATGGTATCCTCAATCTCCGCATCGCGGATAAAACTGAATGATCGCGCCTGAACTGGTTTCCACAGGATCAGAAGCGTCAAGATAGGTAGTAATAAAACTCCGATGATGTATCGCAAGGGTACCGCCTCAAGTTCTAAACATGAACAAACTAGGTTCGGCATAGGTCGCCGTCAACGCAGGGCTATGCTGGCCCTATTGTTGACCGTCGCAGCCTGTGGCGGACCGGCGCCAAAGCTTGGGGAAATTGGCGCAATTGGTGGATTTTTGGGCGCGGCCGTGGCTGAAGAACCACGTGCCGCCTTGATGGCCCGTGATGTCCTATCGGCCGGCGGCACCGCGGCTGATGCGCTCACGGCGGCGTTTTTCACCATGACCGTGACTTATCCGGTGGCTGTCGGACTGGGTGGCGGCGGGCTGTGTCTATATTACGATCATCGCAGTAACAAGACTGAAACCCTGGATTTCAGGCTGTCGGCGGCGGCGGCGGGCGGCACTGTAGCGGTGCCGGGAGCTTTGCGCGGGATGGCGTTGTTGCACAGCCGTTATGGCCGTTTGCCGTGGGCAAAATTGGTGGCGCCAGCTGAAACCATGGCCCGCTTCGGCCATCAGGTCAGCCGCGCCCTGGCGAAACGCCTGCGCCCGCAGGCCGCGCGATTACGAGGCGATCCGACGGCGGCGGCGCTATTTTTGCATTCAAACGGCACGGCGCGGGCAGAGGCGGAGAATTTGATCCAGATTGAATTAGCTTCGATCCTGACCCGCATACGGACCCGTGGGGTCGGCGATTTATATGGTGGCGAGGCAGGTCAGCAATTGGTTCAGGCCAGTACCATGCAGGGCGGCAAGGTCACGATTGCTGATTTACGCCGGTATCGCGCGGTTTGGCGCGAGACCGCGCGGCGACCCGTTGGCGACAATGTTCTTCATCATCCAATGCTCGGCCCGGGCGACGACCCTGCGTATGAGTTGACCGGCCTGTTGCGGGAAAAATCCATGTCCGTTGCTGCTGCTCACGTTTTCGCCCGGGACGATATGGCCATGACAGTTGACAGGGGCGAGGGGGCTATTGTTGTCGGCGACAGTTTTGGCTCAGCCGGCGCCTGCGTTTATAATATGAACGGCGCCTTTGGCAACGGAGCCATGGTGTCCAGCCTGGGCGTCTTTCTGGCACACAGCCCTGCAAGTCCCTGGCGGGGCTATCCTTTGCCCTTGCTGGGGGTCAATGAACATGTCCACCAGGCGCTATTGGCGATTGCAGGTGCAGGTGGACCTTCCGGCGCGATGGAAACGGCGGCGGTCAGCCTTGCGGTGATGGCGAACGGCAGAACCTTGAGCCAGGCCATGGAGATACTTGGACCGTCTGCGGAAAGCAACGGTAGAGGTGCGGGCCGGGTACAGGCCCTATGGTGTTCAAAAGGCCTTCGCGATGGGCCGGAAAGCTGTCAGTTCGGGTCTGATCCCAGGGCCTTTGGCTTAGCCGCATTTGATAAATTTTGAGGTGGACATGAAAATCTCTCAACGCGGCGCTATTCCGGCTTTTATCGTGATGGACGTGATGAAGGCTGCGGCCGACCGGGAAAACGCGGGCGAAGGGGTTCTGCACATGGAAGTAGGCCAGCCGTCCACGCCGGCGCCAAAGGGCGTAGTGGCGGCTGCCAAACAGGCTCTGGACGAAGGTGTGCTGGGCTATACCCTGGCCATGGGGATCACGCCGTTGCGGGAGCGCATCGGTCAACATTACCAGGAGTATTATGGCATTGCTGTGCCAAGCGAGCGGATCTGCGTCACGACCGGGTCGTCCGGCGCCTTCTTGCTGACATTCCTGGCTGCCTTTGATCCAGGCGATAAAGTCGCCATCCTGCGCCCAGGCTATCCCTGTTACCGAAATATTCTTGGTGCGTTGGATATTGAGCCGGTGGAAGTGCCGGTAGGGCCGGAAAACCGCTTTCAACCAACTTTGGAGGCGTTGGAGGCGGCGGGGGGCCGCGCCCTGGACGGTTTGCTGATCGCCTCACCCGCCAACCCGACCGGATCCATGTTGCACGGGGACGAGTTGCGGCAAATCCTGGATTATTGCCGGGCCAACGAAATTCGTTACATCTCGGACGAAATTTACCATGGCATTACCTATGGCGAGCCGGCGGTGACGGCTGCTGCCCTTGATCCAAACGCCGTGGTCATAAACTCGTTCTCAAAATACTATTCCATGACCGGTTGGCGGCTGGGATGGATGGTGCTGCCCGAGGAGATGATCCGCCCCATCGAGCGGTTGGCCCAGAATCTTTTTATTTCCGCGCCCAGTCTGGCTCAGCATGCCGCCATCGCGGCCTTTGATTGCCGGGGCGAGCTGGACGCCAACGTAGCGCGTTATGCGCGCAATAGGGAACTACTGTTGGCGGAATTACCCAAGGCCGGCCTGGACAAATTCGCCCCCGCCGATGGTGCGTTCTACATCTATGCCGATGTGCGCAAATTCACCAATGATGCCGTAGTCTTCTGCGCCAAGTTATTGGAACAAACAGGCGTGGCGGCAACGCCGGGTAATGATTTTGATCCGATAGACGGCGCATCCTATATCCGCTTTTCGTTCGCAGGGTCCACCAAGGATATGGCCGAAGCCTGCCGTCGTCTGAACAAATGGCTGGCGCGACCCTAAAGCGAACCGACGCCACGGGCCTGATAGTTGGAGTTCTTGCCGGGCCGCCCACGAGTAACACCAATGGGTTGCAGGGCTGTGCGCGCGACCCCCGACAGATTTAGAACAGCCGGCCCTTTTGCCACCAACCGCGCCGCTTCGGCTTGGCCGTTTCATCGGTTTCTTCGCCTGCAACGGCTGCAGTGTCGGCCTCGTCGGTATCGCCTTGAACAGCGGTACCGTCCGCGATTTTAGGCGCCGTCGCCTCGATAGGTTCGGCCACGGCGTCCGGTTCCGGCATGATTGGTTCCGGTATCACCGGTTCTGGCGATACAACTTCGGGCGCGAAGGGCGCGTTCACGGGCGGGGCATCGTCGTTCGCAGGCGCCTCGATCGAGGCGCCGCGATTGGTCTCTGCCGCGGCAGTGGACTCGTTCATCAACATTCCCGAGGCCCCATAGCCAATGGGCGCCGTCGGTTCGATTGGGTCAACGGACCCATCGTCTTCATTGGCGGCGGTTGCGGCGTTGCCATTATTCTCGACCGGATCCGCGACCTGATCAAGTTGTTCATCATTGGTCCGACGCCGCCGTCCGCCACGGCGGCCACGCCGACGTCGGCGGGTCTTCTCTTCAGCATCGCCGGACCCGCTTTCGTCAGATTGCCCGCCGCCTTGAGCGCCGTTAGCGTCCGTATTGACCTCGTCGCCGGCATCCGCTGCGGTTTCGCCGGCTTCAAGACTTTCGCCGTTTTCCCCGCTCTTCTTTTCCTCACCACGGCGGCGGGGCCTGCGACGGCGGCGTGGGCGCCGTTCTTTGGCTTTATCGCCGTCCTCTTCATCGTTGGCTTCGGCCTCCATGCTTGCATCCGCGTCGTCATCGTCTTCGAGGTCATCGCTATCGCTATCGTCATCGTCATTCGATGCAAGCTGCAGGGCCGCGGTCCGCAGCCGCTCTGACTCAATTTCTTCAACCTCTTCCGCCGTTCGGGATTGGTCGATGGTCACGCGGCAGTCCGGCGCCACCAGGGTTTCATCTCCCAAAACATAGACCTGCATGCCGTAACGCCGTTGAATTTCCGCCAGATGGTCGCGCTTTTGGTTTAGCAGATATAGCGCCACTTCCGCCGGCGCGTGGACCGTCAATTGGGAGGCGCGGCCCCGGATGCCTTCTTCCTCGATCGTCCGCAGGACATGCAGAGACGTTGATTCCGTGGTCCGGACAAAGCCAGTGCCACTACAAATTTCGCAGACTTTAGTGGACGCTTCGAACAGGCTGGGGCGCAACCGCTGTCGTGACAGTTCCATCAGTCCAAATGATGATATGCGGCCGACCTGGATTCGCGCCCGATCATCCTTCAAGGCTTCCTTCATACGGCGCTCCACCGCACGGTTGTTGCGGTTCTCGTCCATATCGATGAAGTCGATCACCACCAGGCCGGCGAGATCTCGCAGGCGTAATTGTCGGCCGATTTCATCGGAAGCTTCCAGATTGGTTTTCAGCGCGGTTTCTTCAATATTCCGCTCTTTTGTCGAACGGCCGGAATTTACGTCGATTGCAACCAATGCCTCGGTTTGGGCCAGAACCAGATAGCCGCCGGATTTTAGCTGCACCACATTGGAGTGCATGCTGTCCAGTTGCTGTTCGACCTGATAACGATGCAGCAGGGGGATGCGGTCACGATAAGGTTGAACCTTCTTTGCGTGCGACGGCATCAGCATGCGCATGAAATCCTTGGCGACACGATAGCCGTCTTCGCCATCGACCAGAATTTCGTCAATTCCCTTGGCGTACATATCCCGGATGGCGCGCTTTATCAGGTCGGCCTCTTCATAGACCACGGCAGGTGCGGTGGAATCCAGAGTCAGGTCTCGCACACTGTTCCAAAGCCGAAGCAGATACTCGAAATCACGGCGGATCTCGGCTTTGGTGCGGTTTTGCCCAGCGGTTCGGACGATGACGCCCATGCCCTCGGGCACGTCCAGATCGCTAACGATGCTCTTCAATTTGCGCCGCGAAGTCTGGTTGGCGATCTTGCGGCTAATGCCACCGCCCCGTGCCGTATTGGGCATCAGAACGCAGTAGCGGCCAGCCAGGGACAAATAGGTGGTCAATGCCGCGCCCTTGTTGCCGCGTTCTTCCTTGACGACCTGAACCAATAAGATTTGCCGCCGCTTGATAACTTCCTGTATTTTGTATCTGCGGCGACTGCGGCCACGGGGGCGGGGCACCTCATCCATAGCGTCGATGGCGCCGGCTTCCTCGCTTGCCTCGGGACTATGGTCGTCGCCATCTTGATCATCGCTGACCAGCGCGGCTTCGGCGAAGACGTCGAAATCGCCGTCAGGTTCACCATCCTCCGCGCGGGTGACAATTTTATGGTCGTCGATATCGACGCCGTTACCGTCCACCCGGTCTTCCAACTCCGCCTGTCGGGCAGCCTGCTCAGCTTCATCCAGCAGCAGCGCTTCGCGGTCGGCCACTGGGATCTGATAATAATCCGGGTGAATTTCGTTGAAAGACAAAAAACCGTGGCGATTGCCACCGTAGTCGATAAAGGCCGCCTGCAATGAGGGCTCAACCCGCATCACCTTGGCCAGATAAATGTTGCCTTTGATCTGCCGTTTGGTGGCCGTTTCAAAATCGAAATCGATCAATCGCTTACCATCAACGACAACGATGCGGGTTTCTTCCGCATGCGTCGCGTCAACTAACATACGCGTCGTCATATTTGCTATGCCCGCAACAACCCGACACAGCTATGCCGGACGCCACGGTCCCTATTTATAGCGAAGCCGGTCATGGGGATATCAACCCGTCAAACGGTGCGGCCCAAGATTGCGGTCTTAACATTCTTGCCTTGATCTTCAACGCGGAACAAAAAAGCCGCGCTGACACCATGGACCAACCAGGACGGGGATCCTTCTACCATCACCCGATCAGCATAACGCCAAATCTGGCTTCGAATTCACCTATCCAATCCGTCTATCCAACCGCGGAACAGCGTCGGTCTGAAACCGGCGGCGACCAAAAATATTTTGGCGCCGAAACAACTCAGCCTTTCGCTGCCACGCTTTCGCTGGATACGAATATCCAGCAAAATGGCGACGGTACTTTTACTCAGCACGCATGATATACGCCTAAATTTCGTTTTCCCAAAGAAAAATACTTCCCGCCGACAGCTGACATTAAAATTTGACACTATGGTTGGCCCACGATGGCTATTCGTGACGACATTGGATATTGTGGTTTAGCGATTCGCGACTACTAGATGTTGGATGTTTGGTAAAATACGCCCTTATTTAATTTTGATCGTCGGGCTGTGCTGCGCGCTGTCGCAACGCGCTTGGGCGGAGCCTGTTGTCCGCGACATCAGAATTGGCGTGCATGACGGTAAGACCCGGGTCGTGCTCGATTTGTCGGCGACGCTCGAATTTTTGGTTTTCGCCTTGGCCGATCCCTACCGTATAGTATTGGATTTGCCCGATATCGGTTGGCAGGTACCCGCCGGCACCGCCCAGCGCAAAGGTGGCCTGATCGCGGGCTTGCGCTACGGCCATTTCCAACAGGGCAATGCGCGGGTTGTGCTGGATTTGACGGGTCCAGGGGTGGTGGCCAAGTCGTTCCTGCTCCCCGCTGCGGAAGGCTATGGCCCGCGCCTGGTAATCGACATCAAGCCGGCATCGCGGCAGGCTTTTATGGCAGTTCAGAAACCGCCGCCAATAAGGGACGGAGGAGCAGTCGAAACGCCGCAAACGGTGAAACCGAAACGGCAACCCGCGCAGAGACCTTTGGTCATGATTGATCCTGGCCATGGCGGTGTGGATCCTGGTGCCATCGGCATCAGCGGTAGCTTTGAAAAACGAGTAACCTTGGGCATGGCGCGTCAGATCCGTAAGGCGATTTTGGCCGGTGGCCGGCAGCGCGTCCGTCTGACCCGTGACAGGGATGTCTTCATTTCCCTGCGCCGGCGGGTGGCCGTGGCCCGGGCCGCCGGGGCGGAACTGTTTATTTCCATCCATGCCGATTCTATCGCCAACAGTCGGGTCCGCGGTGGCGGCATCTATACGTTGTCGGAAAACTCATCCGACAAGGAATCCGAAGCCCTGGCGGCTAAGGAAAACCGTGCCGATGTGATTGCAGGGGTGAACTTGACTGGCCATGATGATCAGGTTGCCTCGATCTTGATTGATCTGACCCAGCGCGAGACGATGAATTACTCGGCTCAATTTGCGGCCGCTCTGGTGCCTGAACTGAGGCAATTAATTCAAATGCGCCGCAAACCCCACCGGTTCGCCGGGTTCCGGGTGCTTAAAGCACCGGATGTTCCATCGGTGCTGATCGAATTGGGCTATTTATCGAACCGGCGGGACGAAAAAATGCTGACGGATATAGACTCCCGCACCGCCATAGCCACTGCCATCGCGCGCGCGGTCGACAACTACTTCAAGGCCCAGAAACCGCAGCTGAATCCATAGCGGATCTAATGCTATGCCAACAGTCCGTACAACAGTTTGTTCCCGCACCAACGACAGGACGTTACGAATGAGCGGTACTGAATTATTGGAAATACAGCCATTGGGCGTGCATTGGCCGACCCTGGATCCGTTTTTGTTTTGTGCCCATCACAACGATACATATCCGGCCGGCAATGAGCAGATGGGCCCGGCCGCCACCTTGGCTGGGCGATCTGTCGGCCAGGACTTCAGCGGCACGGACGGTTGGAGCATGTATCACGGCGATCAAGTCCCCGGATTTCCCCGGCATCCCCACCGTGGTTTCGAAACCGTGACCCTGGCGCGCCGGGGATATATCGATCATGCCGGCTCCATGGGTGCTTGCGCCCGGTTTGGCGAGGGGGATCTGCAGTGGATGACGGCCGGAAGCGGCATCCTGCATTCGGAGATGTTTCCACTGAGACAACGGGACGGGGGAAACCATACAGAGTTGTTTCAGATTTGGCTTAACCTGCCAGCCAGGGACAAAATGTTGGAATCCCGTTTCACCATGTTCTGGCAGGATAGCATTCCAAGTTTGACCACCATAGATGCCGCTGGCCGGGAAACAACAGTGGTCAGTTACTGCGGTGCCCTGGCCGATAGTAGGCTGCCGCCATCACCACCCCCCCATTCATGGGCTGCGGACAGGGATAATGGTGTTGTGATCTGGCTTATCAAATTGGCGGCCGGCGCCGTTTGGGCGCCAGCTACCGTGTCTCGCGGTGACGAAAAACACATGCAACTTATTCGGATCGGGCCGTGACGCCGCGCCATGAAGCTGCCACATTAATCCTATATTTGCGAAATTCGTGGTTTAGAGAGCGGGCAGGTTCGGCGTTCATGAAACCGCTCGGTCAGCAGATGCGAATATGCCCGTGTGGGCTTGAATTGACGCATTAGAGAGGCATTTTGACAGCAGAATGATACGATTTGCGGCGCTATTTTTCTCTCTCGTCCTGCTATTGGCGGCGGCTGTGGGAGGTGCCGGCTTGTATGTGTTATGGCGTTATGGCCAGGATCTGCCCGAATACAGCCAGTTGGCCGACTACCGCCCGCCAGTGATGAGCCGGCTGCATGCGGGCGATGGCACCTTGATCGCCGAATTTGCCCATCAGCGCCGCCTGTTTGTACCTATTGCCGCCATGCCGCGCCGGATTATTCAGGCCTTCCTTTCGGCCGAGGATAAAACCTTCTACAGCCATCCTGGGATAGATATTGCCGGCATCGCCGCCGCCTTGATCCGCAATATCCGCAATTTTGGGGCGAACCGCCGCCCGGTGGGTGCCTCGACAATAACGCAGCAAGTGGCAAAAAACTTTCTGCTGACCAGCGAGGTTTCCCTGGCCCGCAAAATCAAGGAAGCGATTTTAGCCTTTCGTATCGAACATGCCTTCTCCAAGGACCGGATTCTAGAGCTGTACTTGAACGAAATTTACCTTGGCCTGGGCAGTTATGGTGTGGCCGCTGCCGCACTGAACTATTTCGATAAATCGCTTGACGAACTCAACCTGGAGGAAACCGCTTTTTTGGCGGCGTTACCCAAGGCGCCAAATAACTATCACCCCATTCGCCATCGCAAGGCAGCCCAGGCCCGTCGGGATTGGGTCTTGAGCCGCATGGAGGAAGACGGGATCATCGGCGCAATGGAAGCGAGACGTGCTTCGGCCTATCCACTGCTGATGCGGCGGCCGAGTTCGACAAGGTTTCTGGAGGCGGGTTATTTTGCCGAGGAAGTGCGTCGGGATTTGCTGCAACGCTATGGTGAAAACCACCTGTACGAAGGTGGCTTGTCAGTCCGCACCACTTTGGAGCCAGCTTTGCAGGCCATGGCGGATGCCAGCCTGAGCGCCGGCCTGGAGGCGTATGACCGCCGCCATGGTTGGCGCGGACCACTCGCCCGAATTGAAGCCGGCCAGATGATCGATCGGGAAAACTGGATTGCGGCCTTGGCCAAGGTGCCAATACCACCGGCTATTGGCACCTGGTACATGGCCGTGGTGTTGGCGTTGGACAGCGGTCACGCTCAGATTGGTTTTTCCAATGGGGTGGAGGGGCAGATACTGCTCAAAGACCTCTCCTGGGCCCGGGCCTGGCGCAAGGGTGAGGCCTTGGGCCCGCTGGTGCGCCTGCCGGAGGATGTGTTGTCAACAGGCGATGTGGTCGCGGTCACGGCGGTGCCGAAAGAGGATGCAGACTATCAGGCCGGCAGTTATAAATTGCAGCAAATCCCGGCCGTCAATGGCGCCTTGGTCGCCATGGACCCTCATACCGGCCGGGTTCTGGCCATGACGGGGGGGTATTCCTATCGGGCCTCGCAATTTAATCGGGCTACCCAGGCTCTGCGCCAGCCCGGGTCCGCCTTCAAGCCATTTGTCTATGCCGCCGCCCTTGAAAACGGCTTCACACCTTCATCCCTGGTGTTGGACGCTCCTTTTGTGATCGACGCGGGCCCCGACCAAGGGAAGTGGAAGCCTGCCAATTACACCAAACGCTTCTACGGGCCTTCGACCTTGCGTCTGGGCATCGAGAAGTCGCGCAACCTGATGACGGTTCGCCTTGCCAACTATATTGGCATGCCGGCGGTGGTGGATTACGCCAATCGGTTTGGCATCATGTCGGATATGCCGCTTCTTCTGCCCATGTCCTTGGGTGCGGGCGAGACCACCTTGCTGCGACTGACCACAGCCTATGCCATGCTGGTCAATGGCGGCAAACGGGTTGCACCGGCTTTGATCGACCGTATACAAGACCGTCGAGGCCGGACGGTTTTTCGCCATGATGGGCGGGAATGCCCGGCCTGCGTGAGCAGTGGTTGGCACGGCCAAGAGGTGCCGGTCATTCCGGATCCAAGGGCCCAGATCATCGAACCGGGCACGGCCTACCAGGTGACCTCAATGCTGGAAGGGGCCGTGCAACGGGGCACGGGGCGGCGCATCAAGGCGGTCGGAAAGCCTTTGGCGGGCAAAACCGGCACGACCAATCAAAGCCGCGATACCTGGTTCGTGGGATTTTCTCCGGATCTGACGGTTGGTGTTTTTATCGGCTTTGACGATCCGCGCAGTTTAGGTCGGCGTGAGACTGGCAGCTCGGTCGCGGTGCCGGTGTTTCGTGATTTCATGGCCCAGGCTCTGGCAAATCAGCCGGCCATCCCTTTCCGTATACCCCCCGGAATTCAATTGGTTCGGATTGCGGGCAGCACCGGTCTGCTGGCCGGCCCGGATGATCAACAGGTCGTGCTGGAGGCCTTTAAACCAGGCACCGTGCCGAAAAGATCGGGGCCGGTGCTTGACGGCACCCAGGCCGAGGCGGCAATTAGCGGGGGCAAACGGGCCGGCACCGGCGGTCTCTATTAGAAATGCCTGCCCAAGGCAGCCTTGCCATTTGTGTTTTGTCAGTACCGGAGATTTTTCATGCGCGCGGAGAACCAAGCTAATATCGACGAGATCGGCCAGAACCTGGCTCTTCTAAGGAGGCATCTTTGACTGGGATGTCTCGCTGAAACGTCTGGATGAACTCAACAAGTTGATCGAGGACCCCGGTCTCTGGGATGATGCCGCGCAGGCGCAAAAGTTAATGCGCGAACGAACCAACCTGGACAATGGCATCACAGGGTTGCGCCAATTGGAAGGGGAATTGTCCGATGCGATCGAGTTGATCGAACTGGGAGAGCTTGAAGACGATACCGAGATCGTGGCCGAGGCCGAGGCGCATCTGAGCGAGCTATGCGCGCGGGCAAAGCGGCTACGATTGGAATCCATGCTATCGGGCGAGGCGGATGGTAACAATTGCTATGTGGAAATCCACGCCGGTGCAGGGGGGACTGAATCCCAGGACTGGGCTGAAATGTTGTTACGCATGTACAGTCGCTGGAGCGATCAGCGTAATTTCAAAAGTGATTTGGTCGAGGCCAGCGCCGGTGAGGAGGCGGGGCTGAAATCCGCCACCTTGCATGTGCGTGGCGCTGATGCCTATGGCTGGATGAAAACGGAAAGCGGGGTGCATCGTTTGGTTCGCATCTCGCCGTTTGATTCCGCCTCCCGCCGCCATACCTCTTTTGCCTCCGTATGGATCTATCCGGAAATCGACGACGATATCGAGATCGAGATCAATGATGGCGATTTGCGGGTCGATACCTATCGCGCCTCGGGCGCCGGCGGTCAGCATGTAAACCGGACCGACAGTGCGGTTCGCATTACCCATGAACCGACCGGCATCGTCGTGCAATGCCAAGCCGAACGTTCCCAGCATAAAAACCGCGCCACGGCCATGAAGATGTTGAAAGCGCGTTTGTATGAATCGGAACTACAGAAGCGAGAGGCCGATAAACAGGCCATCGAGGATCAAAAAACGGATATCGGCTGGGGGCATCAAATCCGCAGTTATGTTTTACATCCATACCAGATGGTCAAGGACCTGCGTACCGGATTGGAACGGGGCGATGCGCAGCGGGTACTGGACGGCGATCTTGACCGCTTTATGGAAGCTTCGCTGGCAATGCGATTAGGTGCCGATGATCCAAATGTCAAAGACCACGGCTAAACCATTTTGAGGTTGACTGAACAAC
Source organism: Pseudomonadota bacterium (assembly GCA_027623205.1). Classification (GTDB taxonomy): domain Bacteria; phylum Pseudomonadota; class Alphaproteobacteria. Next base: position 21,844 of record JAQBYC010000023.1, read on the forward strand.
TTGCTTGTCTGGCCTTGAAATTTTTGGGCCGCCCATTGGCCGAGACACGCTCTAATCATACCCGCCGCCGGTCAATGGCGTCCTTATGGCCCGGGGAATGGATCACCGGGTAAAGAACTCCCGGTAAACCAAGAAGCTCTAGTTTCCGGCCGCTGTTTTGACGAACGTGTTGCCAGCGCCGTCTTGCGCGGGCCCTTGGCCCGTGGCGGCAAGATCAGGATGCTGGGCCGGTGCCGCCTTCGCCTTTGAGATTGCTGCAGGAGCCGCACCTACAGGTGCTGTCGGGACCTGGGTCAATGGCGCGGCAGTGCTGGCCGGGGTGGATTCATTTCGCTGGCAGTGCCCTTCCAGCAAGGCGCCACCTTCTACCGTCAGGGTATCGTGCCAAATATCACCAATTACCCGGGCTGTTTTAGCCAGAAGTACGCTTCCGGCTCTAACTCGGCCTGTTATTCGGCCCTTGATAATCACCTCTTGCGCTTCGATTTGGCCAATGATGATCGCTTTTTCACCAACGATCAGCTTGCCACAAATGATATCACCTTGCATGGTTCCATCCAACTGTACCTCACCGGAAGTTTTTATATTGCCAGTCATTTCCAGATCCGTAGAGATCAGAGACGGTGCGGCGCGCGTCGCAACCGCGGGCGCCTTGGTTTTATCAGCCCTTGAAAACATATTTCCCCGCTTTCAGGAATTTATTCGGATTTAGCGGGTTGCCATCATAAACGACCTCGTAGTGAACATGGATGCCGGTGCTGCGGCCACTGCTGCCCATCAATCCGATTTTATGGCGAAAATCCACCTGTTGGCCCCGTTTGACAAGTATTTTATGGAGATGGCCATATCGCGTACGCAGACCAAGGCCATGATCGATTTCCACTAGGCGGCCATAAGGGCCTTTCCAGCCGACATAAGTCACCACGCCCGGCGATGTAGCGTAGATGCTGGTTCGCTTCACGCCAGCCAAATCTATACCGCCATGAAAGGCCATCCGACTGTTGAATGGGTCGCGGCGATTACCAAAATCGGAAGAAATTGAAAAATTATCCACGGGCGGTGTAATCGGCAATCGTTCCAATACCGCGTTAAGGGCGGTCCATCGCGATAGCCGGTTTTCAAGCAACCCCAATGAGGCATACAGCGGCGAGGTTTGCAGTAGTGTCCATTCACCGGCATGGACTTTTTCGTCCTCCGAGGCAAGCAACGGACCGCCAGTCCCGATTTGTTTGTAATCCACCCGATCTAGTAGTTTGTCCAAGTTCAGGCCAGTGAGTTGGACAACGGTTTCCAGTTCCGTAATATTGGCGTTGGTACGGTGATGGATATTGCGCACCAGATCAGTTTGCGCGGTTTGCAATGTTTCCAGGCGGCTTTCCAAACTGGCAATTCGATTATTCAGGGTCTGATTGGTGGAAAAGGCGCGATCACGCTGATCGGTCAATTGCGCCACCATGGTTTCACTGCTACTCAGATTGGCCTGTAAATGCTGCTGGGCTCTTTTTAAGCCCAATAGATTATCCTGCATTGTGCCCAGGTTAACGGCCAAGGCCTTTCGTTCCTGTTGCACCTGGGCGCGGCTCATCTCCGTCGTGGAAAGCTGATTTGTGACTTCGCTTAAATTCGATTGAACGTTATCGGACTCGTCCCGAGTCCGGCGCAAATTGTGTTCCAGTGTGGCAAGCCGCGTTTGTAACCTTGCGCTTCGATTCAGGGCTAAATCGCGCTGTTCACGGGTCTGACGCAATTCGCGCGCTAACTGCGCCCGCGCGCGGTCCAAGCTAGCGCGTTGTTGCAGGACATCGCCCAGGACTTCCTGGTTATATTCCAGATTGACCGTAATTTTTCGGTATCGGCTCTCGACTGCGCGCATTTCCGCGTTCAAAAGCTTTTGGGTCCCAATCATGCGGGCGATCTGACTGTCTTTGCCGGCTATGATAACCTGGTGGCGGTACAGTCCGGCGCTAGCGTACGCCAGCCAACCCAACAACATCAAACAAGCCAAGCTGAGCCCGATTTGGCTTTTTAGCCCAAATGTGACGAAGCTGATATTGCCGCCGCTGCGGAGTAATAATTGCCGCTCCGGATACCATCGGTCCAAAAGCCGCTTGCCGACGATGGTAAGGTCACCACTCATGCGTCAATATTTTCCCAATACACTCACACGCCACCCAGTATTTTTTGCCATTGCATCCGATCCAAACAGGCAATGCAATGAAAAAGACCGCGAAGACGTTCGAATTTGGCCGAAGTTCCCCTTGTGCCGTGAGGATTCCGCAGCGTTTGGATCATTTACGCATCAGATTGATAATAATTCGTTGCCATGCCAGCCAGTCGCCTGGCCGTTTGATCAAAAGGCGGTTTCAGGGCGCCTGTGCGATCGACAGTTTAACCATGTTTGCTCAGAGTTATTTAGGACGTGTCATGAAATACTCCGACATTAACGGAGCCGAAGCGCTAATGCCCGCATCGGTGGAAAGCGTACTAATAAGGTACAGGGCCATACCATTATGCAGACGATGCAATATGCCGAAGCAGTGGTTTTGCTGTTCGACCCTAAGCGCGCCGTGCGCAAGCAGACCAAGTCGATTTTGAACGTTCTTGGTTTTAAAACATTTTTGGAGTTCCAGGAATTGGCGGATGTCTACACTGTCCTATGCAATCAGCGCGTAGAACTGGTGATCCTGGCGGTGGACGCCAAGTATAGCGGGGTTTTGAGCTTGGTCGATGACGTTCGTCGGCAGCATTGCGGCCTGGATCCGTTTGTACCAATTTTGCTGACAGCCTGGGACAGCAAGTTGAGCACCTTGCGTCCGGTCGTTGAATCGGGCGCGGATGACGTGCTGTTGCATCCATTCTCCACCGCGCAAATGGGCGAACGGATCGATGCGTTGGTGCGATGTCGCAAGCCCTTTGTCGTGAGCGAGGCCTACCTTGGACCCGACCGCCGGACGACCGTGGACCGTTGCGCGGACCTCCCGCCTATCATCGTTCCAAACGCCTTGCAGGCCCGGGCTCTGGGCCAAAACGAGTTGGGGCCGACGGAGGACCGGATCGAGGAATCTCTCGCGAATTTGCGGCGGCTCAAATTGCGTAATATGGCGCGCCGCATCTGGCACAAGGCCAATTGCTTGAAAAACTCCCAGCTTGATCCTTTGTTGCCTGACCGATACCACGGCGAGTTGAACAGACTGGGCAAGTCGATCCAGGTTTACCGCAAGACGCTGGCGTCCGGGGATTCCACGGATTTGAAAAACCTGTGCGATTCCCTGATAGCGGTCGTGAATAAACAACTAGGCAGCCGGCCCGTTGCCAGAGGGCTGGAATTGCTCGAGCAAAGCGCCCTGGCCCTGCGGGTCGCTTCCAAACTGGAGTTTGAACTAAATGACACGAGTGAAATTGACAATGAGGCCATTGCCAAGGCGGAAGCCAAAGCCGTAAATGTGGATGTCGATCTGATCCGCGCCGTCATGGGCTGAGGATCTGAGTTAAGCAATTCTTCCTGCGCCGCCCCAGTCTCCGATAGTGTAAGCTGTTACCAGGAACAGCAACGACGGACGGAGACATCAGGGTGGAATTATTTGATTTAAGCAACCGGGTTGCCATTGTTACGGGTTCCAGCAAAGGCATCGGCAAGGCCATCGCTGCCCGAATGTGCCAGCATGGCGCCAAGGTTGTGGTCTCCTCCCGCAAGGCGGACGCCTGCCAGGCGGCCGTGGAAGAAATCAATCGCGATTATGCCGCCAATGGCGGCGAGGCCATTTCCATTCCCGCCCACGTTGCGATACCTGACGACCTGCTAAATCTGGTGGACCGCACCTTGGACAAATGGGGCAAGATTACCACGCTCGTCCCCAATGCCGCCGTCAATCCCTATTATGGCCCATCCGCCGAGATGCCGGAATCCGCCTTTGACAAGATCTGGGAGGTCAATGTCAAAAGCGTCTTTAAGCTCTGCCACATGGTCCTGCCGGGCATGGTCGCCGCGGGCAGCGGGTCAATTATCATTATTGCCTCCAATTCGGGCCTGAAGGGCTCCGCGTCGTTATCGGGTTATTCCATTTCGAAAGTCGCGGAACATCAGATCGCTCGTAATCTGGCGGTGGAATTCGGACCCCACGGCGTGCGCGTCAATGCCATCGCACCGGGCTTGATCAAGACAGATTTCGCCAAGACACTATGGACCAATCCGGACCGTCTGGCGCGGGTGGAAAACCTTTTGCCCCTGCGCCGTATCGGTAACCCCGACGATATCGCGGGCACCGCCGTTTTTCTCGCCAGCCAGGCGGCCGCTTTTCTGACCGGGCAGGTGTTGAATGTGGATGGCGGTAACGCGGTCGTATAGGAGACCCTGGTCATGCGGGCTTTGATTATTGGCGGCTGCGGTTTCGTCGGACTGAATATTGCCGAGGCCCTGTTGCGCCGGGGAGACAGCGCCTTACTGTTCGACGTCAATCCGCTGCACCCTGCAGCCGCCGCTGCTTTTGAAACCCTGCCGGGCGAGATGGCGGTGTGGCAAGGCGACGTGCGGGATGCCAATTCGGTGGCCGGTGCGTTCTCAGAACAGGCAATTGATTCGGTCTTTTACGGCGCGGCCATGACATCCGGGCCGAACCGGGAGCGAGAGGCGCCGGCGCAAGTATTGCAAGTCAACCTGTTGGGCCTGGTCAATGTCATCAAGGCCGGGGCGGAGCATGGAACGGTGCGGCGGGTGATCAACATCGGTTCCGGCTCCGCCTATGGCCATCATCGCCTGGTGGGGCAGGGGGCGTTGGAGGAGGATCTGACACCCTCGGCGCCCACGAGTCTTTATGGCATTACCAAACAGGCATCGGAAGCGGTCGCGCGGCGGCTGGGGGAATTGCTGGCGCTTGATATTCGCTCCGTCCGACTGGCAGCCGTCTATGGCCCATGGGAAATCGATAGCGGCGCCCGCGATACCCTAAGCCCCTTTATGCAGGCGGCATTGGCGGCCCGGCACGGCGAGGCGGTGGTCCTGCCGCGCCGGGACAGGCAGGATTGGGTCTATTCCCGCGATGTGGCGACGGCCCTATTGGCGTTGATGGAGGCACCAGCGCCTGGCCATGATCTCTATCATATAGCCTCTGCCACGCCCTGCGGTGTCATTGACTGGTGCGCGGCATTGGCCGGTCAATACCCGGACTTTCGCCATAGGCTGGCCAAGGCCGGTGAGGCCGCAACCATCGATTTGCATGGTGATCAGGACCGCCGGCCCCTGTCCGGCGCCCGCCTGATGGCGGATATAGGTCATGCCCTGCCCAATAATCCGAGTGCCGCTTTCACGAATTTTCTCGATTGGATGGACCAACATGGGGCATTCTGGGAAAAGCAATGAATTTGAGGAAACGCGGAAATGAAATTCGGTATTTTTTACGAACACCAATTGCCCCGGCCCTGGCAGGAAGACAGCGAATTTAGACTGCTGCAAAATTCCCTGAGCCAGATCGAGCTGGCCGACCGTCTGGGCTATGACTATGCCTGGATGGTGGAACATCATTTTCTGGAAGAATATTCCCATGCCTCCTCGCCCGAAACCTTCCTGGGCGCCGCCAGCCAGCGTACGCATAATATTCGCCTGGGCTTTGGCATCGTTCAGTTGACCACCAACCAGCCCCACCGGGTGGCGGAAAAAGTCTCGACGCTGGATCTGCTTTCAGGCGGACGGGTGGAATTTGGCATGGGCGAGGGCGCCGGACCGGCTGAACTGCACCCCTTTGGCACCCGCGTGCGGGACAAACGGGAACGTTGGGAAGAAGGGGTGAAGGCCACGATCCCCATGTTCACCAGGGAAGATTGGGAATTCCACGGCGAATATTACGATTTTCCGGCCCGCAGTGTGCTGCCAAAGCCGTTCCAGAAGCCCCACCCGCCTCTGTGGGTTGCCTGTTCCAATATTCAGACCATTACCCTGGCCGGGCAATGGGGCATGGGCGCCTTGGGCTTCACCTTTATCTCGCCGGATGCGGCGAAGGCCTGGGTGCACCACTATTACGACAATCTTTTGCACCATCGAAAGCTGCTGACCGACTATCCCATCAACCCCAACGTCGCCATGGTATCCGGTTTCATGTGCGCCGATACCGACCAAGAAGCGATCGAGAAGGCGGCGGGCTGGACTTTCTTCATCTTCGCCCTGTCCCATTACGGCCGCGAGGGTATTGATGCCCCGGGAAAGGGTGACCTGTGGCGGCTATACCAGGATTGGCGCGGTTCGGAAAAAGCCCAGGCGGCCTTGAAGGCGGGACTGATCGGCTCGCCCGCGACCATTCGTGACAAGCTGCGCCAGTTCGAAGCGGCGCACGTCGATCAAGTGATCCTGTTGAATCAGGCCGGTAAGACCTCCCATCAGGATATTTGCGACAGCCTGAAACTGTTCGCCGAGGAAGTGATGCCGGAATTCCATGAACGTCAACCGAAGCACGAGGCTTGGAAGGAACAGGTGCTGGATGGCACGATAGATCTGGAGGCTCTCGATACCCAGCCCTATGATCTCTACAGCCATCAGAACGAGGATATTGTGCGCCTCAGCCCGGGACAGTTGAAAGCGCATATGGCCGCCAAAGAGGCCGAGCAGAGAGCCGCAGCCAGGATTGCCGACGGTGCGGCGGAATAATATGACCAGCTTGCGGCAGATCAATTTGCAGCCAATGCCGTTCTGACCATCCTGATAATGGGCAAATAGACAATGGATCCGCAGGAAGTTGAGCCCGAAGGCTATAACGTCAGCGCGGTCGAAGCATGGATTGCCGACAATGTGACTGGGTTGACGCCACCTTTCAGGTGGACCCGTCTGCAAGGCGGTCATTCCAATATCACTTACCGCCTGGATGACCCCAAGGGGCATGCGGCCGTTGTCCGCCGGCCGCCGCAAGGGGAATTGCTGCCCAAGGCCCATGACATGAGCCGGGAATGGGCACTGATATCCGCGCTTGGACCCACGCCGGTCCCGGTCGCACCGGCGATGGGTTTTTGCGAAAGCGCCGACGTCACCGGTGCATGGTTCTATATCATGGGGCTGATAGATGGCCGTCCACTTTACAATTCAGCGGATACCGAAGCCTGGGTGCCTTATGAGAGGCGAACGACGTTGGCGTGGTCCTTCGTCGATGTCCTCGCCGACCTTCACGCGCTCGACCCCGATCGGATCGGCCTCGGCGACCTGGGAAAAAAGGAAAACTATGTCGGGCGCCAGCTTAAGACCTGGTTCCGCTCCTGGACCTCATCAGTGGATGATGCCGAATACGATGACCCAAGGGCCCATGAGCTGCAGGAATTCTTGAGCGGCAACATACCGGACCAGGGTCCGGCTAGAGTTGTCCATGGCGACTATGGCCTGCACAATTGCCTGATCGGATCTGATGCCCATGTTGCCGCTGTCGTGGATTGGGAAATATCCACGCTTGGCGATCCCTTGGCCGACCTTGCCTACGCGCTCAATCAATGGGCGGAACCTGGCGAGGGCCGCGAAGGTGCCGCCACCGCCTTGCCCGGATTTCCAAGACGGGCCGAACTGGCCGCCCGATATGCCGAAAAATCCGGTCGTGATCTCTCGCTGCTTGACTATTATATCGGGTTTAATTGGTGGAAGACTGCCTGTATTGTCCACGGCGTCTATGCCAGATATCGCGCCGGTAAGAAAAGTACCGATGGTGTCGATTTGGAAAATCTGCGCCTGCGCATTGGGCAATCTTTGGATCTCTCATCGCGCGCGCTGGTTTCGATGCGCTAAAAGAACCGCCGTCCTATGCCATATCCAGAAAGGTTGTGAAATCGTCGATCGGCAGCTTGTCCACACGGAAATCGTTCTCCGGCGCCGCCGTATCCTCAAAGCCAATGGAGATGCCACAGGCCAGGAGTTCTTCGTCGGGCATGGCCAGGTGCCGGCGCACGATTTTATGGTACCAGGTGAAAGCGGCCTGACCGCAGGTGTGCAGTCCCTCGCCTCTGGCACCGATCAACAGATTTTCGATGAACATGCCCACATCCATGTAGGTGCCTGTGGCCAGGTCCCGATGGAAACCGACGAACATCCCGATCGGCGCACCGAAGAATTCAAAATTGCGGTTCATCTGGGCCTGACGGGCCGCCATGTCATCGTGGGCGATGCCCAGTTTGGCGTACAGGCCAAAGCCGGTTTCACGGCGCCGGGTTTTGTACGGTTCAAACCATTTCGTCGGGTAATAAGGATATTCCGGCGCATGTGCTTCTGGGTTGCCATTGGCGATGGCATCCAGAATATCGGCGGTCATGGCGTCTTTCGTGGCGCCGCCGACCACATACAGCTTCCACGGTTGAATATTATGGCCGCTAGGCGCCATCGCGGCACCTTCAATAATACGCCGCAGGCTTTCCATGGGTACGGGAGTAGGCAGAAAGCGCCGCACCGAACGGCGGCTCATGATTGCGTCGTGAACGTCCACGCGATGTGTACTCCTCGATTACAGAACAATTGCTCTTTTCTTAAGAGTCCAAGCATGTTTAGAAGAAACATGCGCTAGGCTGCCGTATAGCTCAGACCGGCGAAGCGGGCCAGGCGTTGGGCGATGATCTCTTCGGCTCCGCTGACAATTCGGCTAACCAATTCGGCGCAACTGGGAACATCATTGATCAAGCCGACCACCATGCCGGCGGACCAGACGCCATGGTCCACATTGCCTTCCTCGAACACCACGCGGCCCCGTTGGCCTGAGACAAATTCCGCCAGGTCCTCGATTTTCAGGGCGGCGCCTTTTTGCCGTTCGATCTCCAATACCTTGCCGGCGATCTGGTTTTTGAAAATCCGGGCGGTGTTGCGCAACGGACGATACGCCAGTTCCGTGTTCCGTTCATCGGCGTTGACCATGGCCTGCTTGACGTTGTCGTGGATTGGCGCCTCCTTCGTGCACATGAAGCGGCTGCCCATGTTGATGCCGTCGGCGCCCAGAGCCAGGGCGGCAACCAGGCCGCGGGCATCGCCAAAGCCGCCCGAGGCAACGAAAGGCACGGAAACCTTGTCAGCGGTGCAAGGCAACAGAATAAGGCCTGGAATATCGTCTTCGCCCGGATGCCCGGCGCATTCAAAGCCGTCCACGCTGACCGCGTCACAGCCGACCGCCTCTGCCTTCACGGAATGACGGACAGAGGTGCATTTGTGGATCACCTTGATGCCGGCGCCTTTGAAAGCGGGCATGAAGGGTTCCGGGCTGCGGCCGGCGGTCTCGACGATTTTTACGCCGCTTTCCGCGATGGCCTGGGCATAGTCGGCATAGGGCACGGGCCGCAAGGTCGGCAGGATTGTCAGATTGACGCCGAATGGTTTGTCCGTCATCTCGCGCGTGCGGGCGATTTCCTTTGCCAGATCCTCCGGCGTCGGCTGGGTCAGGGCGGTGATAAAGCCAAGGGCACCCGCATTGGCGACCGCGCTGACCAGTTCGGCACGGCCGACCCACTGCATGCCGCCCTGGATGATGGGATGCTCGATCCCGAACAGTTCCGTTATTCTCGTTTTCATGATGCTTTTCTCGCGCTGGACGGTTCGATGGCATTGACTTACATATCGCAGGTCAAGGGACCTTTTATAAGCAAGGCCTGAATTTAGTCCAGCGGGTATGGATTGGTCTGGGTGGAAGATCAAGAACGAGGATACAGCAGAATATGGCACCGAGTATGCGTTATGCGGACGGAGAATTCGACCGCGCGGCCGAATGGCGCGAAGACGCAGACTGGCTGGCCGCGCGTCTGGCCGAAGTTGATAGTAAAATTTATCCGATGTGGCGGCATCGCTATATTTTTTCAGAGGACGAGGCCCCGGTGGCGTTGGCACCAACGGTGGCGGGCGCGCTGGCTGATTTAGGGCAAACAGTGCTGTTGGGCCTGATTGGCGAAACGGCGCATTTCACCCTCGATATTTCTGCTTTGTCCGAAGACGGCCTGGCGAATGCCCTTGCTGGTACAGCCCATGACCTGCGCGATGTGGCCATGAATCTCTCGCACCGAACGGCGGCCATGCTGGCCTTTGGCAGGGGCATGTCGGTCTGGCATACAGACCACGAATATTGCGGCCGTTGCGGCGCGCCAACCCAGGTGGAACGGGCCGGCCATGCCCGCCGTTGCCTGGGCGAAAACTGTGGCCGCTTGCATTTTCCACGCACCGACCCGGCCGTAATTACCTTGGTGGTCGATGGCGACCGCTGTCTTCTCGCGCGCCGGGCCACCATATCCATACCGCGGTTTTCAACTGTTGCCGGCTTCGTCGAACCGGGCGAGACGCTGGAAGATGCGGTGCGCCGGGAAGTGGCCGAGGAAGTGGGCGTCGTTGCCGGGCCGGTCCTCTATCGCGGGTCTCAGCCTTGGCCGTTTCCATCCTCGTTGATGGTGGGCTTTTGGGCCCGTGCCTTGGATCCCCGGATCAAAGTCGACGGTGAGGAGATCGGCGAGGCCGCCTGGTTCACACGTGGGGATATCGATCGGGCGGTGGCGGCGGGGGACATCATTCTGCCGCCCGAGGATTCCATCAGCCGCCGTCTGGTGGAAGACTGGCGCGCCCTGGCGGCGGGGGAGAATATAATTGGTTTGGAGTGACCTAACGCGGATATGCTCTATATATTCCTTGCTGGCAGGGCGATATCACCGTACCGGCCGGCGAAGGCGATCCGGCGGTTGTCATCCTGGGTCCGGATGCTGCCGTTGGTTCCCACGGAGGGCGGCAGGAGGGAACATTGCAGCCGACGGGTAGAGATCATTTTCCAATAAGTCGAGTTTTGAACCCTGGTTAATATTTTATAGGCCTATAGCAGCGAGCCACGGTGCTGGCGCCGCGCTAGTACTTGGGAGTAAAATGCCATGCGCCTTTTGATCGCGTTGTTGCTGCCCTGGTTGCTGTTTTTTACGATCGGCCGCGTTATAGCTGGTACTATCTGCTTAATTTTGCAAGTTACCTTGATCGGTTGGGTGCCCGCCGCGATCTGGGCGGTATATGCACTCAGCCAGTACAATATGGAAAAACGCTTCGATGAATTGGATCGGGCCTAGTTCCACCGGACGAAAGGAAGAGGAATACGACCATGACCGATGCATTTATTTACGACCACGTGCGCACACCACGGGGCAAGGGACGGGCCAGCGGCGCTTTGCATTCGGTAACGCCCGTGGAACTGGCATCAACGGCTTTGCGTGCGATCCGGGACCGGAACGATCTGGATACCACCGAAGTGGACGATGTGATACTGGGCTGTGTTGCGCCGGTCGGGGAACAGGGTGCCGATATTGCCCGAACTGCCGTGATCAATTCCGAATATGCCGAAAGTACCGCCGGCGCCCAGGTCAACCGCTTCTGCGCGTCGGGTCTGGAGGCGGTCAATATCGCGGCCGGGCAGATCATGTCGGGCCAGTCTGAAATGGCTATCGGCGGCGGCGTGGAAAGTATGAGCCGGGTGCCCATGGGGTCCGACGGCGGCGCCTGGCCCACGGACCCGGCGGTGGCCTTCCGCAGCTACTTTGTACCGCAAGGCATCTCCGCTGATCTGATCGCCACGAAGTATGGCTTCTCCCGCGACGATGTGGACAGCTATGCCGTCGAAAGTCAAAAGCGCGCCCAGCGCTCCTGGGATGAAGGCCGTTTCCAAAACGCCGTGGTGTCGGTGATTGATATGAACGGCAATACCGTGTTGGACAAGGACGAGCATATGCGGCCCGAAACCGACATGCAGTCCCTGGCATCGTTGGCGCCCTCCTTTATCACCGCCGGTGAACAGTTTGGGTTTAATTCCGTGGCCATTCAGCGCTATCCGGAAATTGAGAAGATTGAACATGTCCATCATGCGGGTAATTCGTCGGGTATCGTCGACGGTGCATCGGCCATGTTGCTGGGCACGCTTGAAATTGGCGAGAAGCTGGGCCTGAAGCCAAGGGCCCGGATCCGCAGCTTTGCCTCCATTGGCTCGGAGCCGACGATCATGCTGACCGGGCCGTCCCTGGCGGCGGAAAAAGCCCTGAAGCGGGCTGGCATGAGCAAGGATGATATCGATTTGTGGGAGTTGAACGAGGCTTTCGCCGCCGTCGTTCTCCGTTTCATGCAGGCCTTGGATATTGATCATGACCAGATCAATGTCTGTGGCGGCGCCATCGCCATGGGTCATCCCCTGGGCGCTACCGGGGCAATGATACTTGGCACTGTGCTGGACGAGTTGGAACGTACCGGGAAAGGTACGGCGCTGGCCACTCTGTGTGTCGGCGGCGGTATGGGCACGGCCACCATAATTGAGCGGCTGTAAAGCTCAAGCCGTGAAACCAAGCTTTTGAAAATTAAGTATCTGGGACCAATACGATGATGGATTACGACGTAGACGGTGACGGTGTCGCCACCATTTCCTGGAATGTTTCCAACCGCCCGATGAACGTTCTTAACCAGGAAACCATGGCGGCCTATTCCGCCTGCCTGGACAAGGCAATCGACGATGAAAACGTCAAGGGCGTGATCGTCACATCGGCCCACCGGGAATTCATGGTCGGCGCCGATTTATCGGCCATGGGCGGCGGTGATATGGCGTCGATCGAGGCCTTTATTCACATTGTACATCGGATGTTCCGGCGCATGGAGAAAGCCGGCAAGCCATTCGTCGCGGCTATCAATGGTCATGCGCTGGGCGGTGGTTACGAGATGTGTCTGGCCTGCCATCATCGCATCGCCGCCGATGACCCGAAGATCAAGATCGGCCTGCCGGAAGCCAAGATCGGCCTGCTGCCCGGCGGCGGTGGCACGCAACGGCTTTCCCGCCTGATCGGCATGCAGCCGGCGCTGCCCCTGATGCTGGAAGGCCGCGAGCTGGCGCCGAAAGCAGCCCTGAATATGGGGATGGTGGACCAGGTCGTGCCAGCGGATCAATTGCTGGCCGCGGCCAAGGCCTGGGTGCTGGGCGATGGCCAAAAGAATTTCGTGCAGCCCTGGGACAAGAAAGGTTTCAAGCTGCCAGGCGGGGCGGTGCAATCGCCGATGGGTCAACAGGCCTTCGTGGCCGGTAACGCGATGTTGCATCAACGCACCTATGGCAACTATCCGGCCCAACAGAACATTATGTCCTGCGTATTCGAAGGCTGTCAGGTTGATATCGATACGGGCCTGGCGATAGAAATACGATATCTGATTGCGACTGCCTTGACGCCGGAAGCAAAGAACATGATCCGTCTGTTCTTCGCCATCACCGAGGCGGGCAAGGGTGCCGGGCGGCCTAAGGATATTCCAGCCGCAAAGTTCAACAAGGTCGGCGTCCTGGGCGCGGGCATGATGGGTGCCGGTATCGCCTATGTGACGGCCATGGCCGGCATCGACGTGGTCTTGTTGGATATGGCGCAGGCCAGCGCCGACAAGGGCAAGGCCTATGCGGAGGATTTGCTGAAAAAACGGGTCTCCCGCCGGCGCATGGAAAAAGAGGCGGCCGATGCCACCCTGGCGCGGATTCATGCCACGGCGGATTTTGCCGACCTGACCGGTTGCGAACTGGTGATTGAGGCGGTGTTCGAGGATCGCGCCGTCAAGGCAGAAGTGACCGGGAAAGCCCTGGCGGTGACGGGTGATGGCATCACCTTTGCTTCCAATACTTCGACCCTGCCGATCACCGGCCTGGCGCAGGCGTCGTCCCGGCCCGAAAATTTCATCGGGCTGCATTTTTTCTCGCCCGTGGACCGTATGCCACTGGTCGAGATTATTCTTGGCGACGGGACCAGCGATGAAACCCTGGCGCGGGCGATGGATTATGTCATGACGATCCGCAAGACGCCCATCGTGGTCAATGATTCCCGTGGTTTCTATACCAGCCGGGTTTTTGCCACCTATGTGCGCGAGGGTTTGGCCCTGCTGGCGGAAGGTGTTGCCCCGGCGTTGATCGAAAATGCCGGCCGGATGGCGGGCATGCCCGTCGGTCCATTGGCCATGGCCGATGAAGTGTCCATAGATTTGATGTACAAGGTCGGCAGCCAGACCCGGAAAGATCTGGGTGATGACTATGTGGCAATGCCGGGCGATGATCTGGTTCGCCGCATGGTCGAAGACCTGGGCCGGATCGGCAAGAAGGCTGGAAAGGGTTTCTATGACTATCCTGAAAAGGGCAGCAAACGCCTCTGGCCCGGTCTAAGAGAGGAATGCCCCCCCGCCGCCGAACAACCGGATGTAGAGGATGTCAAGAAACGCCTCATGTATATCCAGTCCGTGGAGACCGCCCGTTGCATGGAAGAGGGCGTGATCAGCGAAAAACGGGATGCGGACGTGGGTTCGATCATGGGCTGGGGCTTTCCTCCCTTCCGGGGCGGTGTGCTCAGTCAGGTCGATACCATCGGAATCCAGGATTTCGTTGCGGCATGCGACCGCCTGGCCCAGGCGCACGGCGCCCGCTTCAGCCCACCGCAATTGTTGCGCGATATGGCCGCCAAGGGCGAGGGCTTCTATGGCAAGGCGGCCTGACACAAAAGGACAGCAACGGACTTACTTGTGAGGATCGCGCATGGGGCGACGACAAATTGAAATCAAACCGTTGTCCGGTGCGCTGGGGGCCGAAGTTCATGGCGTTGATTTGGCCGCTGATTTGGACAACGGCACCATGGCGACCGTGCGCCAGGCCTTTGTCGACCATGGCGTGGTCTTCTTCATGGATCAGGATCTGACGCCCCAACAGCATTTGGATTTTGCCCGCCGTTTTGGACCCATCGACATCAACAAATTTTTCGAGACCGTCGACGGCTACCCTGAAATCGCTCAGGTACGCAAGGAGGCCGGCGATACCACGAACATCGGCGGCGGCTGGCATACCGATCACAGTTACGACGAAGTGCCGGCCCTGGGCTCCATGCTTTATGCGAAAGAGCTGCCGGTCGGTGGTGGCGATACGATGTTTGCCAGCATGTATGCAGCCTATGAAGCGCTGTCGCCGGGCATGAAGGATATGCTGGACGGCTTGAAGGCCGTGCACAGCGGTGCCCGCGCGTTTGGTCCGAAGTCCGGCTACAACAAGGGCCGGGATTCGCAAATGAAGCTGTCCGAAATTGCCTTGGCCGAAGTCGAACATCCCGTGGTGTGCACGCACCCGATTTCGGGCCGCAAACACCTGTACGTCAATGGTGGCTTCACCATGCGTTTTGCCCATATGACCGAGCCGGAAAGCGCGCCGTTGCTGCAATACCTTTTGCAGCATGCGGCCAAGCCCGAATTCACCTGCCGCTTTCAATGGCGGCCCGGCGCCATGGCGTTCTGGGACAACAGTTGTACCCAGCATTTCGCTATCAACGACTATCACGGACAGCGCCGCCTGATGCATCGGATCACGATCCAGGGGCGGCGCCCCCACGCATAATTTTTGCCGAGAAGGGAATGCCATGTCGTTTCAAGAGGTGATCTATCAGGTCGAGGACGGCGTCGCGGTGGTGACCTTGAATCGGCCCGAGCGGTTGAACGCCATGACCTTGACCATGGCCGGTGAAATCCGCGCCGCCATGCAGCAGGCCAGCGATGATGACGCGGTGCGGGTTATCGTTTTGACCGGCGCCGGGCGCGGCTTTTGCGCCGGCGCCGATGCGGCCCGATTGCAAAGCCGGGCCAGCGGCACCGCGGTGGACGAGGAACAAACCCTACCCTTCACGGGCGCTATTGAAGGCGGTCTCAATCTGCCCGATGCGTTTGCCGCGAAATACGCCTGGATTTCATCGGTGCCGAAACCCGTGATCGCCGCCGTCAACGGTCCGGCGGTTGGGGTCGGCATGGTGCTGCCCATGTTTGCCGATATTCGCTTTGCCGCCGATACCGCGCGTTTCGGCACTGCCTTTGCCCAACGCGGGCTGGTGCCTGAATACGGCCTGGCCTGGCTGCTGCCGCGCCTGATCGCGCCGTCAAAGGCCTTTGACCTGCTGTATAGTGCCCGTTTGGTGGACGCCAATGAAGCGCTGGATATGGGCCTGGTGGACCGGGTTTACCCGACCAACGAATTGCGGGCGGCGGTGATGGATTATGCCCGCCAGATGGCTAAGGGCGTCTCCCCCCGTTCTACCCGTGTCGTCAAGGAGCTGGTTTATCAGGGCCTGGACCAGAGCTTTGACAAGGCCATGGCGCGGTCCCTGGAAGAAATGGCTGAAGCCGCGCAATCAGACGACTTCCGTGAAGGTATCGCCGCCTGGAAGGACAAACGGGCGCCCGATTTCACGGGAAAATAGGCCGGGTTATTCCAGAACAAATTTCAATTACTGCGAGCGGGAAGGATACTAAAATATTCCGGCCTCCAGGCCCATGGCCATGGCCGCGCCAAGGTCATGGCATTGCTCCACGAACGCGTCTTGCCAGTCACCGCGCATGATCAACGGTTCCTGCACAGCCCGCCAGCGCAGACCGGTGACGATGGTCTCCACCGCCCGTCGGGTGCCGGTGCCGTCATGGCCGGCCCGAATGAACAGGCAATAGGGCCGTCCCTGGGTTTCTTCCAGGCAGGGATAATAGCTGCGGTCGAAGAAATCCTTCAGGGCGCCGCTCATATAGCCCAGGTTTTCCGTAGTGCCGAGAATAATGCCACTTGCGGCAAGGACGTCTTCGGGTCCCGCCTCGAACGGGCTGCGTGCAACGACTTCGATGTCTTGGCTGCCATCGGCCTGGGCCCCGGCGACCACGGCATCGAACAACCGCACGGTATTTGGTGACGGTGCGTGCGCGACGATAAGAAGCCGCTTTTTTGTCACGTTATTTTCGTCATTAAATCGCCGCTGCGTTTGCGGCTTAGGCGTGTCAGGCTTCCAACTCCGTATCCCAATAGAGAAAATCGCTCCACGATTCATGCAGATAATTGGGCGGAAAGGCGCGGCCCTTGTCGTGCAATTGGCGCACCGTGGGACGAAGCGGCGCCACGTGAGGCTGCATGCCGCAGGCTTTTGGCATCCCACCGCCCTTGCGCAGATTGCAGGGCGCACAAGCCGCGACCACGTTTTCCCAAGTGGTGCGTCCGCCCCGGCTACGGGGGATGACGTGATCAAAGGTCAAATCATGGCCGGCGCCGCAATACTGGCAGATAAACCGGTCACGCAAAAACAGGTTAAAGCGCGTGAAAGCGGGATATTTAGCCGGCTGGATGTAGCGCTTCAAGGCGACAACGGACGGCAATTCCATGGCAAAACCAGGCGACCGGATGACCCGGTCATAGGCCGACAGCACCTGTACCCGATCCAAAAACACCGCCTTCACCACATCCTGCCATGACCACAAGGACAAGGGGTAGTAACTCAACGGCTGATAGTCAGCGTTGAGAACCAGAGCGGGGCAACGTTCGAGTGAGACCTCCATAACCACCGTGCCATAATCTATCCAAAGTCCACGATTTGGCAATTTTGGCAATTCGCCGCCTATTTTGCCAGCGCAAATTAAAGAAACCTAGATAGCGGCCATGTCGTTGGACCGTTCAGCCGGCGGTTTTCCGCCGGTTTATGTGCCGGTAGTGGAGCCACAAAAGGCGGGCGGCATAGGTGCGGTAAGGGCGCCAGGGCTCGGCCAAAGCAGGCATTTCCTTGATTGACGGGCGTTCCGGCAGGCCAAGCAGGTCGCGGGCCCCTTCCATCAGGGCAATGTCCGCGGCGGGCCAGATGTCAGGCCGTTGCATAACAGCCAGCAAATAGATCTCCGCCGTCCAGCGGCCAATGCCTTTGATCCGGATCAGATCCTCGATCACCGCCTCGTCGGGCATGCCCCGCAATTTGCGGAAATTCAGCTGCCCGGACGCGACCGACTCGGCCAGACTGCGGGCATAGGACGCCTTTTGCCGGGAAAGGCCAAAGGCGCGCAAGGCATCATCATCATGGGCCAGGACGGCTTTTGGATTGACCGTGCCCAGGCCCTGGCGCAGCCGGCGCCAGATGGCATCGGCCGAGGCGATTGAAACCTGTTGTTGGACAATGATCTTCAATACCGTCTCGAACCCGCCCGGCCGCTTGCGCGATGGCGGTTCGCCGTGCCGCCGCAGAACTTCCGCAAAGCGCGGTTCCAGCAACCCGACCTGGTAGAAGCCGTCTGGCTCGAGTCTACGCATCGCCGTCGTCATCGGCGGGTGGCGGCGCGGGGGGCCGGTTGGCGTCCAGCAGGGCGAGAACCTCGGTCAACAGGGCGCCGGTTTTTTGCCGGTAGGCTGGAACATCCATCCCCCGCCAGTCATAGAATCCGGTGCCTGTCTTGGCACCCAAATGATTGGCGGCGAATTTCCGCTGCACCAGAGCGCTGGGCTCCCGGCTGAGATGCAGGGTCGGGATCAATTCCCGCTGGGCCAAAGCATGGGTATCCAGCCCGGATAGGTCTTTTTGCTCGATCATGCCGGTCACGCTCATGCGCGGTCCCAGTAATTGCTTGGCCGCGAGATCGATGTCTTCGGCGCTGCAGATACCCCGTTCGATCAGATCGTAGGCCTCGTGATAAAGGGCCTGTTGCAGGCGGTTGATCAACAATCCGTCGATCGGCTCGGCCAGGGTGATGGGCTGCTTGCCGGCTTGGCGCAACAGGGCCACGGCCCGTTCAATGGTGGCGCGGTCGCTCTGGGCGACGGCGGCGACCTCGACGATGGGCGTGACGTCGGCGGGTTGGAAATAATGCATGCCGCAGAATTTTTCAGGATAGCGCAAGGCATCGGCCAATTTTTGCAAGGGCAGGGACGAGGTGTTGGAGGCGATAATAGCGGCACCGTGATAGGCTGCCTCGATCTGGGCATTGAGCGCCAGCTTCAGCTCCATTATCTCCGGTATCGTTTCGACGATCAATTCCGGTGCGGCCGCGGGCAGGGCGCCCAGAACCTCGACGGCCGGATCAACGCCGCCAACCGCGTCCGGGTTGCGGCTTAGGATCGCTGTCTTCAGTCCCGCGCGGGCAAACGAGAGGGCGATGCCCTTGCCCATGACGCCCGACCCTGCAACCAGCACCCTGTTCGTGCTATCTGACATGCTATTCTCCCGAAGTTAATTCATCCGACCTCTGATAGCCCAATAGGCCTACCTTTGTCACCGACCCCTGTCGTTAGATTTGCGCCCAGCCCAACAGGTTTGCTGCACCTGGGTAATGCGTATTCCGCGTTGTACAGTTTCGACACGGCCCGCCGTCTCGGCGGACGTTTTCTGTTGCGGGTGGAAGATATTGATCAGACCCGCTGCCGCCCGGCGCATGAGGCCGCCATGCTGGAGGACCTGTCTTGGCTGGGTCTGGTCTGGGAACAGCCGGTGCGCCGGCAATCGGAACATATGGCTGACTATGCCGCCGCATTGGAAGCCTTGACGGCGGGGGGCCTGACCTATCCCTGTTTCTGCACCCGCAATCAAATCACCCGGGAGATTGCCGCCGCGCCAACGGCCCCCCATGGTCCGGATGGCGCCCTTTACCCCGGCACCTGCCGCGATCTTTCGCCGGCGGCAGGGCTGGACAAGATCGCCAGCGGCATGGCCTATGCGATCCGGTTGGACAGTGGCCGCGCTGCTGCACGGGTTGGCCCGGGGTTGCAGTGGAACGACCGGCAGCGGGGCCCGCAGGTATTGCAGGCCGGTTTGCACGGCGATGTGGTTCTGGCCCGCAAGGATACGCCCACTTCCTATCATCTGGCTGTCACGGTCGACGATGCCCTGCAGGGCATTACCCTAGTGACCCGCGGCGCCGATTTGTTTGCCGCCACCCATGTGCATCGCCTGCTGCAGGCGTTGTTGCATTTGCCGACCCCGGAATATGATCATCATCCGCTGTTGCGCGATGACGATGGCGTCAGGCTGGCCAAGCGTGACGGCGCCGTCAGTTTGGCGCAATGGCGGCGCGAAGGCCGCGCACCGGCGCAGCTTCGCCAATCCCTGGGATTTTGTTGGTAATTCTGGGGCAAATTTCAATTATTTGGAGCCGCGAACGCGGCGCAAATAATGGCTTCAATCGCCCTTTTCTTAAAGAGTCCGGGCATGTTTTAAGGGAACCTGCTCCAGGTATGAAGATAAGTGGCGCGGACCGGGCCTGTAACCGCTGGGCCGCGGCCGTTGGCTCCGGAGGAAGGTAACGGGGACGGCCACTCTCACTTGAGGCTAAAGGCACCGATCCGCGCCTGAGATAACACTAGCATTGCAAAAATCACCGAGAGAATGACCGCCATCACACTTGGTGGATATTTCCTGTCGATAAATATTGCGGTCGCGCGTAAATATGGCTGCCAATACCTGCCGGGAAGGGTACTCGACAGCGGACCCCAGAGCCGGTAATCACGACAGGTTTCGTTGCCTGCCGTCCAGCGGTGGGTGCGGGGGAAATTGGGGCTGGCCGTGGTCACGGTGCGCCCTGAATTTTCGGGAACGCTTTGACTGGGTTTGAACGAGGGTAATCATGCAGGCTGCCAAGCTTCCCGATGACACGATTGCCGGTGATGAAGTACTGCCGCTCTGTGCTGCGGCGCTGGCGGCGGCGGATGATCTGGTGTCGCGGGCCCGGCAACGTGTACGGGTCCTGGTATCCACCGATGGGAACATCGATGGGGGCCAAATCGAGGCGCAACAGTTCGCTGTGCATGGTCTGGCCTGGTTGGCCACCTATGGCGAGGCCCTGCGGCAAAGCCTGGCCTGGGCGGAGCAATTGTCGGCGGCTGGCCGGTTTGGCGCCATGGAGCAATTGCTGCTGCAACTGGGTTTCGGCGGCTATCTGACGGAAATGACGAACGGCATCGCCATGAGCCAGATCGAAGTGGTGCGTCCGGCGGATATGGGGCTTGATGAGGATGATCTGACGGCCTTTCGAGGCGGGGCGGTGGCGCGCTTGATGCGCCTTGGCAATACCCAAAGCACCCGTGACCGCCTGGCCGTAATGCTGGTCGAGGCCGCCGGTGGGGCGGAGTTTGGCGAACTGGGTCTGGATGAAACATTGACCCTGGTGCGCGATCAATTCCGGCGCTTCACCCAGGATCATGTCACCCCCGACGCCCATGGCTGGCACCTGCGCGACGAATTGATCCCCCTGGACGTGGTCCAGGCGATGAGCGACATGGGCGTCTTCGGCTTGACCATTCCCGAGCAATACGGCGGCCATGGTATGGGAAAGACCGCCATGTGCGTGGTCTCGGAAGAGCTGTGCCGGGGTTATATCGGTATCGGCTCGCTTGGCACCCGTTCGGAAATTGCCGCCGAATTGATCCTGCATGGCGGGACCGAGGCGCAACGGCGATATTGGCTGCCAAAAATCGCTTCGGGCGAAATACTGCCCACGGCGGTTTTCACGGAACCCAATGTGGGCTCGGATCTGGGCAGTGTGGGCACCCGGGCCATCCGTGATGGCGATGTTTACCGGGTACAGGGCAACAAGACCTGGATCACCCATGCCGCCCGCGCCGACATGATGACCCTGCTGGCGCGGACCGATACCGATCAGCCCGGCTATCGCGGCCTGTCCATGTTTCTGGCGGCCAAGCCGCGGGGAACGGGCGATGACCCATTTCCCGCCAAGGGCATGTCGGGCGGCGAAATCCAGGTGCTGGGCTACCGCGGCATGAAGGAGTACGAAATTGCTTTTGACGGCTTTGAAGTGGGGGCGGAAAACCTGCTGGGCGGCGAGGAAGGCCACGGCTTCAAACAATTGATGGCGACATTCGAGTCCGCCCGCATCCAGACCGCGGCCAGGGCCGTGGGCGTGGCGCAGAACGCATTCGAGTTGGGCCTGAACTATGGTATCGAACGCCAGCAGTTCGGTGGACCCATCGCGCGGTTCCCCAGGGTCGCGGGCAAGTTGGCCTGGATGGCCGTGGAAATCATGCTGTCGCGGCAATTGACCTACTATGCCGCTCGGCAAAAGGATCAGGGCCGGCGCTGCGATCTGGAGGCCGGCATGGCTAAATTATTGGCCGCGCGGGTGGCCTGGTCCTCGGCCGATAACGCGGTGCAGATCCATGGCGGCAACGGCTTCTCGTTGGAATTCCCTATCAGCCGTGTCCTGTGCGATGCCCGCATTCTGAACATCTTCGAAGGGGCCGGTGAGATCCAGGCCCAGGTGATCGCCCGGCGCCTGTTGGAAAGCCGTAACTAGCCCGGAACCGCTCTAAGCGGCCCTATTGCAAACAGCACTTCTTGTATTTTTTTCCCGAGCCGCACGGACAAGGGTCGTTGCGGCCGATGTTGCGGAAGGGATTTGTGGCGGGCCCCAGACTCGCCAACATCCGCTGCTGCTTGGCAAGCGCGGCCTCATCCTGCTGTTCTGGATATTCTTCCGAAAAGCTGTGCCATTCGGATAAAACGCCCATGGTATCGGTGAACGGCTTGAGGCCCTCGTCGGCCAGGAAAGCCATGCTATCGCCAAGACCCGCGACCGTACGAGCCATGGCCTTGAAACTATCGAAGCTCGTGTAATTGTCTGAAATAAGCTCGAGTTTCAACGCCTTTTCCACCAGATCCGACAGCTCGGTAAAACCCAGCCGGGCGATTGCTTCCATCCAGGCTATCCAGACAAAACTGTCTGTCCGTGGCTCAAGCCGCATGAAACGGGATGCCAAATATCGTTCCGCCTCGCCACGGTCGATGTCGCCGGCGGCGACATAATAGGTCCAGGCCTCGAACACGGCGGCGCGGGCATATTCGTCTGCCTTGGGGTTGTTCATGACCTCATACAGGCGGTCCGAATTACCATCGTAGACGCTGATCAGGATATTCTGCAGTGTCTCCGTTACGGCGTCGCCAAGCGCCTCTTCAAGCCGGTCCGGGTCGCCATTCAGCAGCTCCATCAATGGCGCGAACGCCTGGGTTTCCCTAAGTTCGCCAAGGATATGGATGATGAAGAGTAGGGCGCCTGCACGCCCGTCAATGGACATGAATTCGAACTGTTGCCGGGTCAGGATGCTGATGAAAATGGGAACGAATTCCTCGCGGCGGGCGATGCATTCGCGAATTGTTTCCCGGGGAAACTCTCTGCTGTGAGCTAGATCCTCGATCAAGCTCGCCGCCCGTTTGTACTTTGCGCGATGTGGCGGCGGGTCTGTGCGGAGGCCATTGACGATGGTGTCGATCATCGCTTCGACCGCCTGGTCAACCGCCACAATATCCGCAAGGATGTCAGCGGCCGGCCGGCCCAAGGATTTACCCTCCCGCTGGGAAACTTCCATGTGCAGTACGCCGTACGTCCTGGCCGTCTCTTCCAAGGCGGAAAGCGCGGCTGTTTCCGCGCCGGTTAGATATTGTTCGTCGTTTTCGTCCCACATGCCGTCAACAAAACCGATCACAACCTCTTCATCGCGACGGTATAGCAGTGCCATGAGGTCAGCACGGGATGTTGCCGGTCCGGCCGGCGTCAAGGTAAACGGCTCACGCCCCAATGAGGCATGGATCGCGTGCCATAACCCAAGGAATCTTTGGAAATATGCCAGTGACTCCGCTTCGCCGGTAATGTCCGGCATCTCCATTTCAAACAAGTCTTCCAGCACGGGTTGAATATCGGCCTTATCGCCAAGACATAACATGACGCTCAAGAAGCGCATTCGGATCATGGCCAGGCTTGCCGGAGACTTATGGGCTGAAAGGAAGGCCGTGAACGCCTCGTCCCCGATGTAGGGCGGGATACTCAGGATATATGGGAAAGCTTCCTGGTTCTTCTGATCACTCATGGTCCCACCTCACGAAAGAGAAACTTTTTTGTGGTTTGTCATGGCCTTGCATATTGTCAGAAATTTTTTTGGCTCGTCAATCGGCCCCCTCCGTTATTGGATTGCCGGGCTGTTTTGCAGAATCAACGGCGAGGGCGCGGACGGTTCTATCTGAATGATTCGATCAGAATCAACGGCGGGGCCGTATGGGCGATGGCGCCCAGGCGGTTTACCGGATCTGTTTCGGCAACCAAGTTGCCACTTCCGGGGCCCAGATCAGCAGCGCCAGGACGAAAAGCTCGATAACAATGAAGGGCAGGGCCGATTTGACCACCTGGCCCAGGCTCACCTCGAATTGCGCGATGCCCTTCATGACATAGAGCAAAAGCCCAAACGGCGGCGTCAGCAAGCTGATCTCCATGGTGATCAGCATCAGCACCATCAACCAGATCACGTCGATATTGAAGGCGGCTTGCAGGGATTGGGAGCCGAGTAGGAAAAACGGCAGGGTCAGCAGCAACATACTGACCTGATCCATGAAGGCGCCCAGAAACAACAGCACGGCCATCATGGCGATCACCACCATAATCGGCGTCAGATCCAATTGAGTGATTTGCCGCAACAATCCGTCCGTCGCACCGGAATTCGCCAACGCCTGGCTGAACACCAATGACCCGGCGATGATAAACAGGATCATGGTGTTGATCTTGGCGGTTTCCAGCAGGGATCTGGCGACCTCCCGCCAGGTGAAGTCAGCCCCTTCGATGCCGGAAATACGGATCACGGTCTTGAACAGACGGAAAAAATAGCAGATCGCCAGGGCCGCGAGACAGCCCAGTGCGGCCGCCTCGGTGGGCGCCGCGATCTTGAAGAAGATACTGCCCACCACGATCACGAATATCACCAGCAACGGCAGGATATAGAAGAAGAACGGCAGCACCCGGTTCAGACTGTGACGGAAACGGCCCTTGTAGGAGGCGCCGGCGATTTGCCGCCCGCCCAGATGCAGGGAAATTGTCAGCGGTCTATCCATGTCGCCATGGTCCGGTACATAGGCCGGCGCCAGGGACGGATCGATTATGCAGCGCCCAACCACATAGGCGAAGAACAGCACCGCCATGAGCAGGCCCGGCACGATGCCGGCAATCAACAACTGCGCCACCGATTGTTCCGCCAGGCTGGCCAGCAGCACCGCCAATGCGGATGGCGGGATCAACATGGCAATGCCACCCACCGCCATGATCGGACCCATGGCGATGGACGGTTGATAACCGCGTTTGATCATGTCGGGCAGCAGGACCGAACCCAGGATCGCGGTATTGGCGATGGTGGAGCCTGACAGGGACGAAAATACCGTGCCGCCAATGATCGAAACCACCGCCAGCCGGCCGGGTACCTTGGCGATCAACCGGTCGATGGCGCCGATGGCTCTGAACGCCACGCCGGTCTGCAGCAGGATTTCACCCATCAGCAGGAATAACGCGATTGGCGCCAGGGTAAATTTGATGGCGTTATGGAACTCTATCGGCATGAACAACAGGCCGATATCGCCGTTGATGAACAGAAAGGTACCCAGGATGTTCGCGGCGAAAAAGGCAAAGGCGACCGGCAGGCCCAGAAACATGAAGACGCAGACCGTACCGAGCAGAAGACCGAGTGCGAAATACCATTCCATGGCTCAGAACCCGGAACTGGTCGGAACGGTGCCGGTGTCCGCAGTCTCGGCCGCGCGGCGCATACGGAGCAGGAATTCGATGGCGAGTAGAAAGAATGAACCGGCAAAGACCGCCAGCATATACCAGTTGGCGATGCGTAAATCCTTGTCAGGCAGGGTGCCGTCCGCGAATTCCGACAAGGTGGCGCGGGCGCCGTAAACACAGAGCAGCAGGCACAGCAGGGCACCCGCCATATCGACTCCTTGTTCCAGGCGGATCGCCTGCCGCCTGGGCAGCGCGGCGACAATGACATCGACACGCACATGCGCGCCATTGTGCAGCACCCATGGCGCGCCTATGAAGACGCCGACATAAAGGGCATATTCGACGGCCTCGTAAAGCCACCAGATGTTGCCCCACTGCATGCGGGTGAGCAGCAGGTTCAGCGGGATGAGCAGCGCGATCAAGCCGATCGATATGGCCACCAGGGCGGCCAGAAAAAATGTGACCTGATTGAACCCGGTCTCAAAGGCATCAATTCGCCGGCGCATAAAATCGTCTACCATTTTGGCGTGAAGCGGCTAATCCATAACCGACGGGAACCGCCGACCAGAGCCCATTTGATCCAAATGCGCTCAGAATCTTTAAAATAGAAAAATTGAACCAATCACTTAAGTCGCGTTCGCGACTCCAATTAATTGAAAATTGCTCCAGGTGGCGATCCCCAGCGTCATGGTGTCAGCCGCTATTTGGTGAACAGTTTTTGCAGTTTCGGACCATGCTCTGGACTGCGCGCCAGAACTTCATTCCAGCCCTCCGTCTTGGCCGCGCTGACCCATTTATCCCGTTCCGCGCCGCTCAATGCGATGGTCTTGACGCCATTGCTTTCAAACCAGGCTTTCTGTTTCTTGGCCAAGGCCTTGAAACCGTCGCTGGCCGGATCGGCCTGGCCTTCAAACATCAGACCAACCTTGTTCAACAGCCCCTGTTGCGCCTTGTCCAGGCTATTCCATTTTTCCAAATTGACCAGGGTATGCAGGGTGCCATCATAGAATCCGGGATCGACCCGATACTTGGTAACCTTGGCCCAGGCCGGGATCCAACCCATGAGCGGCCAGCCAAAGCCCTGTACCGTGTTGTTTTCCATATAGGTATAGACCTGCGCGATGGTCGAGGTTTGCACCGTCGCGCCCAGGGACTTGAAGAACGCGGTATAGACCGGAGACACTCTGATATTCATGCCCGTCAGGTCGGCGCCGGTAATCTTTTTGTTGGTATAGAGGTGAAAGGTGCCAAAGGTGTGGTGCCGGGCAATAAATTGCAGCCCCTTGGCGTTGAACAGTTTTTGCATATAGTCGATGCCGCCGTTCTGGCGCAGTTCGGGATAGCTGTAATCGGAAAACCGCAGGACTGGCGCCTCTGGCAGGACGTTGCCGAAATAGGCTTCGGTACAGCCCACCATGTCGTAGGCGCCTTTTGCCATTTTTTGGGTCAGGGTGAAGGGACTGCCTATGGCCGGCGCGCCGCCCACCATTTTGATCTGGATGATACCTTTCCCCTGCTTGTTGACTTCATTGACCACCGCCTCGAACGGTTTCGATACCGGACTGCCAATGGGGAAACAACTGGCCCCCGTCAAGGTGACTTCCGCCGCCTGGGCCGGCATCGCCATAAGCCCAAGGACCGCCGCCGCGGCAACGCGTGCTGCGCTTTTCCTGAACATATCTCTCGGACCTCCCCGTCCATTTGTGTTGAGGTCCCTTGCGCGGGCCCCGCCCCGAGCATGCCTTTGTTGCATGCATCGCTGGCATTCTAACAATATTGCCACGCGCCGCACAGGCAATTTTCCCCTGCCAGGCCTGGCCGTCGATTTGGACACGCGGCCCTTGAAATTTACCGAGGGCCCGTCAATTCACTTTCCAGGCGCCGGGCGATTTGCTAAACCCTTGAATTCACAGCACGGATGGGTGCCCGAGTGGTTGAAGGGACCGGTCTTGAAAACCGGCAGGCGTGAAAGCGTCTCGTGGGTTCGAATCCCACCCCATCCGCCATTCTCGTGTCCGATACCGTCGAGTAGCGTCCAAAATCTTCGTTAAAACTGCAATAAAATCAG
>JAQBYC010000157.1 GCA_027623205.1 Pseudomonadota bacterium
GGCCTAGCAAATAAAAGCGGACATTTAATGTGCTACAAAAACCGGACATCTGTATGTGTCATTGACACGTCGGCCAAGCTGATTTACGCAATATCTTGTGGGCAAGATGAATTGAACCGCAAAATAGCCGAGGTTCACCGGGAGCCCAACAGATCGTTTAGTCGCGCCAGCAAATCATCGTATATCGCCGGCTCGGGCGGACGCCGCCAGGCCAGCGCGCGTTGCCAACGGCGCTGGGATTGCCCGGAAAGCGGTTGGCAGGCCTCGGCCACGGCCCGCATTTCCTCCCCCTTGCCGTTGCAATGCAACGCCACATCGCAACCCGCCGCCAAGGCATCCGCTGTTCGCTGGCCGAGATCGCCGCTCAGGGCCTGCATGGACAGGTCATCGGTGAATAACAGACCATCAAAACCAATATGCTTCCGGATTATTTCGTCGATAATGATTTTGGACATGGTAGCCGGATGATCGGGGTCAAGGGCCGGGAAAAGCAGGTGTCCGGTCATTGCCAGCGGCAGATCGGCCAGCGCCGCAAAGGGCCGAAAATCCCGACTGGCCAACGCGTTCCAGTCGCTGGCTACAACGGGCATCTCCAGATGGCTGTCCACTTGGGTCCTGCCATGGCCGGGAATATGCTTGATGACCGGTAAAATGCCGCCACGGCGCAAACCATCCGCCTGGGCACGGCCCAGTTGCGCCACCAATTCCGGATCGGCGGAAAAGGCCCGGTCGCCGATTACCTGATGGCTGCTCGGGTCGTGCACGTCCAGACAGGGTACACAATCGACATCAATACCCAGATCCGCCAATTCCAATGCCATCAGGCGGGCGTTCAGGGTCACCGCATCCTGCGCCAAACTTTTATCGTGACGCGCTAAACCACCAAATATTGCCGCAGGGGGTATCTTGCGCCATTGCGGCGTGGGCAATCGCTGCACGCGGCCACCCTCGTGATCCATCAGCACCGGTGCCGCGGTCCGGCCGACGGCTGCGCGCAGAGCGGCTGTCAGGCGGCGGATCTGTTCCGGGTTGTCGCAATTACGGGCAAAAAGGATGAAGCCCAAAGGGTTACTGGCGCGGAAAAATGCGGCCTCCTCAGGCCGCAATTCCGGGCCCGCACAACCAAACACAGCGGCCAGAATTGGGGCCGATGTCATTGTCTTACCGCCTCATTGTGGCGGGACAATAATGCAGTCCTGCCGTTTCGCCTTTAATTTCAGGCAGGCCGCCCTGGCCCCTGCCGCATTTTCGAACGGTCCTGCCTGAACCCGATAATAAGTGCCGCGTTTGCCCAGGTCCGCACGTGTCGTGTAGCCTGAATAATCACTCAGAACGTCCGCATGGGCTTTCCTAAGGCGGTCCCAAGCCGCATCGGCCAGATTTCCCTTTCGGTAAGACGCCATTTGAATGCGGTAGCCGGATGTTGCCTTTTCCGCCGCCGGCGCACTGGCAACGGGCGTTTTGGTGTTGGGGGCTTTCGCCGTCGCCGTCGCAGCGGGTTCTGCCTTTGTTTTCGGTAACGCTTTTGCCTGCGCGGCTGGCTTTGTCGCCGCCGGCTCGTTGACGCTGGCCTTTGGCCCGTTCGCCGCGGCAGGCAGCAGGCTCTCGACCTTGGGCGCCGTCGCGGTATCCGCGTTGCTGGCAATGGCAGGTGGGGCTGCATGTTCCCGCGCGGTGGCGGAGCTGGCGGTCAATGCCGCTGCCTGCTTGGTTGCCGGTTCAGACGCCGCCGGGTTGCTCTCAGCCGCCGGCGCGGCAACCTTGTCGTCGACGACGCTGGACTGTGCACTGACTATTGCGGGCGCTGCCGGAGCGGACAGCCTGACAATAGGCTCCTCCGGCGCCGGCGCCAGTTTTTCCACATTCTGGATTTCTGGTTTTGGCGTAATACGCTCGTATACCAGTTTATCCTGATTAGGAATTTTCAGACCACCAGGATCCTCGGGCTTCTGCTTCACGGGCCCCGGCTCTGCCTTGACCAATGGCGTTTCCACCATCACCGGAGGCTGCATGTCCGCACGTTGCAGCGCATACCAGGCGGCCGCGGCAAAAATCAGCGACATCCCCAAGGCGGCGGCAATTCCGGCCGAACGACCCCATCGGCGCAGCATGGAGCGATCCGTACGCCTGCTATCTTGTTCCGGCCATTCACCGTCTGGTTCAACAGCGGTCATGGGTTTCATCCCTCATCAATTGTTTATCATCGCTTTGTTACATGACCTCAACCGGTTCGACGCCCATCACCGCCAACCCCGACGCCAAGACAAAAGCCACGCCCTGGATCAAAGCAAGCCTCGCCTGCGTAATGTCGCTGTCCTCTGTTATGATAAAGCGCAGCTGCGGGTCGGCGTTACCTTTGTTCCATAACGCATGAAAATTCGACGCTAACTCATTCAAATAAAAAGAAATTCTATGCGGTTCTCTTGCTTGTGCCGCAATTTCAACAGCCCGTGGCCAACTGGCCATTTGCTTAATCAGGTCCAGTTCCGCCGAATCAGTCAAGCCGCTCAGGTCCGCCATGATCAAATTTTCCACGTTCCGGGGCAGATCGGGCAGCTCTTCGGCCACCCGGCGAAACACCGAATGAATGCGGGCATGGGCATATTGCACGTAGAAGACCGGGTTATCTTTGGATTGTTCCATCGTCGCGTCAAAATCAAAATCCAGCGGCGCGTCGTTCTTTCGGGTCAGCATCATAAAGCGGACCACGTCTCGGCCGACCTCGTCCACCAGTTCGCGCAGGGTAACAAAGTTGCCAGCCCGTTTTGACATCCGTACGACCTTGCCGCCGCGCAACAGGCGCACCATTTGGCAAAGACGCACATCCAATTGTCCCTGGTCGTCGCTTAAGGCGCGTACAGCGGCCTTCATGCGCTTGATATAGCCGCCGTGGTCAGCGCCCCAGACGTCCACCATTTGCCTGTATCCACGCTCCACCTTGTTGTGGTGATAGGCGATATCGGCGGCGAAATAGGTCCAACTGCCATCGGATTTTCGTATCGGCCGATCGACATCGTCACCAAATTGGCTGGCCTTGAATAGAGTTTGCGGCCGTGGCTCCCAGTCGTCTGGGGTCTTGCCCTTGGGCGGCTCCAGCACACCGGTATAGATCAGGCCCTTTTCCTGCAGGGTCGCCAGGGCGCGGTCTATGCCCCCGTCCTTGTGCAGGCTGTCTTCGGAGAAAAAGACCTGATGCTCTATTCCCAGTCTGGCCAGATCGCCCCGCACCAAATCCATCATGGCGGCGACGGCAAAACGGCGGAATTCTTCCAACCAGTCTGCTTCGGCCAGACTGCGCCATTTATCCCCATCACGGGCAGCCATGGCTTGTCCCACGGGAACCAGATAATCGCCTGGATACATACCTTCGGGAATCTCGCCAATGGTCTCACCCAGGGCTTCCCGGTAACGCAGATGCAGGGACCGGGCCAGGACATCAACCTGGGCTCCCGCATCATTGATGTAATATTCCTTGCATACGTCGTGGCCAACCTTGGCCAGCAGATTGGCCAAGGCATCGCCATAGACCGCGCCACGCACATGGCCGATGTGCAAAGGCCCCGTGGGGTTGGCGGAAACATATTCAATATTGATCTTCTCGCCCCCCGCCATCGTGGAATCGCCATAGGCCGACCCTGCCGCCAGCACCTCGCCCAACCGGTCGCGCCAAAAGTCATTCGACAGACGCAGGTTGATGAAGCCGGGGCCGGCGATCTCGGCCGCCACCACCTGTTCCAGGCCCGCCAGACGTTCGGCCAGGGGGACCGCGATATCGTGGGGTTTCATCCGGGCCTGTTTGGTTAGCACCAAGGCCGCGTTGGTCGCCACATCGCCATGGGAGGGGTCGCGTGGCGCCTCTACCGATAGGTTGGAAAAATCCAGGCCCTTTGGCAAGACACCATCGTCGGCCAGGGTGCCGACCATGGCAATCACCTGTTCACGGATATAGGCGTAGGGATTCATGATTTTCGGGTCGTTCCTCGGACGCTAAATCTTAAGCGTGAATTTCAGGAATTCTGATCAAAATGTCGGCGGTGTTCTTCCAGGGCGAAGCGGTCGGTCATGCCGGCGATGAAATCGGCAACCCGGCGGGGCGTATCCGGCATGTCGTCGCCTCGCGTGACCGGTAATTGTTCCGGTTGGGCCGTATACAGCCCGAACAAATCGCTGACAACCCGGCCGGCCTTTTCGGTCATGCGGTTGACCCTTGGATGGCGATACATCCGAATGTAAAGAAATTGTTTCAAGGCTTTTTGGGCAACCGTCATGGCATCGGAAAATGCTATTACGGGATGGGATAAAGCACGGATCTCTTCCACGCTTCGCGCCCCTGAGTGCGCCAGCTTTTTCAGGCTTTCTCCAATCACATCATCGACCATTGCGCCAATCAGGCGGCGGACGGTCTCATGCACCAACTGTTCCCGGCTTAAATCCCGGTAATGACCCCTTAATTCAGCCAATACGGGGGCGACCAGAGGGACCTGGGCCAGGTCGTCTGCGGAAAATAATTCGGCCCTCAGGCCATCGTCGATATCATGATTATCATAGGCGATATCATCGGCCAGGGCGGCCACCTGCGCCTCCGGCCCGGCATAAGTCGACAGTTCCAGGTCATGGCGGGCAACATATTCCGCTGTCGCCAGGGGCAATGGATCATCCAACACCGGACCGTTATGCTTCACCGTGCCTTCAAGCGTTTCCCAGGTCAGGTTCAAGCCGGCGAAATCCGCATAGCGATGTTCCAGTAACGTGATGACCCGCAGGGCCTGGGCATTGTGATCAAAACCGCCATAGGGCTGCATCAACTCATCCAGCGCGTCTTCGCCGGCGTGGCCGAACGGGGTGTGGCCCAAATCGTGAGCCAGGGCCAGGGCCTCGGCCAGATCCTCGTTCAGATCCAGGGCGCGGCAGATGGAGCGGGCGATCTGTGCCACCTCCAGTGAATGGGTCAGGCGGGTGCGGTAGTGATCGCCTTCGTGATAGACGAAGACCTGGGTCTTGTATTGCAGGCGGCGAAAGGCGGCGGAATGGATGATCCGGTCCCGGTCCCGCTGAAAAGCTGTTCTGGTCGCGCTTTCAGGCTCGTCAAACAGCCGCCCCCGGCTTTGTTCCGGACGGCTGGCATAGGGGGCAAGGGTTGTTGAAATTGCCATGACCGGCAACCTAGCGCCATTTGCAGCAAGTGGGAACCGATTGACTTTCCCGCCTTTGATCTTACATTCAATTAACTTATTGGGGATAAGGTGAATAGATGTCTGATAGCACGCAAATTGATGCAGCGGGGGGCGATGTGACGCTCACCGGGGACGCTGCCAAACGTATTGCCTTTCTGATGCAACAGGAAGGGGCGGACGCGAAACTGCGGATTGAAGTGCAGGGTGGCGGTTGCTCCGGCTTCAGCTATGGCTTCCGCTTTGATACCCAGATCAACGATGATGATCTGATCATTCAACTGGATGATGCCGTGGTTCTGATCGATGAAACCTCATTGCAGTTTCTGGGCGGGGCCAAGATTGACTATGTCGAGGATTTAATGGCGGCCGCGTTCCGCATCGATAACCCCAACGCCTCATCCGCCTGCGGCTGCGGCACCTCCTTCGCCATTTAGTCCAGATTGCCTCTTGTCTTTGCCGTAGCCATCGTGGCTCTATGGCGCCTATGAAAATTGCCACTTGGAATGTTAATTCGATCAAGGCGCGGTTGCCCCGGGTTCTGGAATGGCTTGAACAGGCCCAACCAGATGTCGCGCTGTTGCAGGAATTAAAGGTCACGGACGAGGCCTTCCCCTACCAACCCATCGAAGATCTTGGCTACAACACCGCGGTGCATGGGCAAAAAACCTATAACGGCGTCGCCATCCTATCGAAACGGCCCATCGAAGACGTGCAACGCGGCTTGCCCGGCGACGACGACGATGAACAGGCCCGCTATATTGAAGCCATTATCGGGACGGTGCGGGTTGCTTCTATCTATCTGCCTAACGGCAATCCCACGGATAGCGATAAATATCCCTATAAACTGGCCTGGATGGACCGTCTGATCGAACACGCGCGCGGACTGTTGCACTACGAAGACGCCATGGTCCTGGGTGGCGATTACAATATTATCCCCGAAGATCGCGATTGCCATGACCCGGCCGGTTTCGCCACCGACGCCCTCTGCCTGCCGGAAAGCCGGGCCAGATGGCGACGGTTGCTTTATCTGGGCCTGACAGAGGCCTTCCGCGCCCGGCATCCCGATATCACCGCCTACAGTTATTGGGACTATCAGGCCGGGGCCTGGCAAAAGGACCACGGCGTGCGCATTGATCATCTATTGCTAAGCCCGCAAGCCGCCGACCGTCTGGGCGCGGTGGAAATCGACCGCAGCCCCCGGGGCAAGGAACGCCCCTCGGACCACACGCCGGTTTGGTGTGAGATCGAAGAATAAGTACGATCCGTAAGCGCAACGTGGAAATAGAATTGCGCTGCCCGACCTGCTAAGTTCGGCGGACTGTCGCTGGAGAACGCCATGACCGAAAAAATCACAGTGCGGAAGCTCGCGGCTGTCCTGTCAGCGGATGTAGTCGGCTATAGCCGGTTGATGGAGAATGATGAAGAGTCGACGCTGGCCGAAGTGAAAGCCATTCGCGCCGAAATCATTGACCCCGCTTTGCGGCGGCGTCACGGGACGGTAGTCAAGACAATGGGTGACGGCCTGTTGATCGAATATCCCTCCATTGTGGAAGCGGTGCGGAACGCAATTGAAGTCCAGGAAGCTGTCCGGCAACGCAACCTTGCGTTGCCGGAAGCCAAGCGCATAATTTTTCGTGTCGGGGTCAACCTGGGCGATATCATCGTCGATGAGGGGGACATCTACGGCGACGGTGTAAATATCGCGGCTCGCTTGCAGATGCTGGCCCAGCCGGGCGGTGTTTGCATTTCCGACGATGCCTACAATCAAATCCGGGATAAACTTGATTTCGATTTTACCGATATGGGCGCACGCGAGGTCAAGAATATCGCCCGGCCGATCCGGGTCTGGGGCTGGCATGGGGACGGCCTGGCGGCCCCGACAATCAGCAACCCGCCGGTCGAGACCGCGCATAAGAAAGCACACGAAAAGCCCACCATCGCCGTGTTGCCCTTCATCAATATGAGCCGCGATCCTGAACAGGATTTTTTCACGGACGGTATTACCGAAGACATCTTGACGGAGTTGTCCCGCTTTCGGGAGTTGCTGGTAATTTCACGAACTTCGTCATTTGCCTACAAGGGCAAGGCTATCAATATTCCCGATGTCGCCAGGGAATTGGATGTGCAATTCGTCGTGGAAGGCAGCGTGCGCAAGGCAGGCAATCGGATCCGCGTGACCGTCCAGTTGATCGATGGCATAACGGATCAGCATGTTTGGGCGAATAAATATGACCGGGATTTGGAAGATATTTTTGAAATTCAGGATGAACTGACACAGGCGATTGTCGCGACCCTGCCGGGCCGCGTGGCGGCCGCAACCCAGGAACGGGCGGAGCGCAAACCTACCGGAAACATGGCGGCCTATGAATGTCTGTTGACCGGCAAACGGCTGCATCATCGAAGCACGCGGGAAGACAATGCACGGGCACTCGAGATGCTGGACCGGGCCATTGCCCTGGACCCGCAATATGCCCACGCCCATGCCTGGAAAGCCTGTACCCTAGGCCAATCCTGGGCCCTTGGTTTCGCCGAGGATGAAGATGTCATTCGGGTTGCCCAGGCCAAGTTGCTGCAAACAGCACTGGCCCTGGACAACAACGATAGTGATGTGCATCGTATTCTGGCTGCAGTGCACCTCGTTCGCGGAGATTTCGACCTGGCCAACTTTCACCAGGTACGAGCGCTTGACCTGAACCCCAACGACGACCTGATCGTCGTACAGAATGGCGAAATTCTGACCTGGATGGGCCATGCGGAGGAAGGCATCGCATGGATACTCAAGGCCATGCGCCTCAATCCTTATCACCCGGAACGGTTTTGGAGCCATCTGGGCCGTGCCTATTTTCTCGCCGAGAGGTATGAAGAGGCAATTGATGCCTTCCGCCATATCAACACCCTGGATAGCAGCCAGAACGCCTTTATCGCCGGCGCATACGCGCGCCTGGGAGATATGGACCGCGCGAATAGATATAAAGCCGCCGTGCTGGCGCGCGAGCCAAATTTCTCGATTGAAAAACATATCTCCAGCCTGCATTACGCGCGGGAGCAGGACCGGGACCATCACCGTCAGTCATCGCTACAGGCTGGATTACCGGTCTGACGGCGGCGTCGATCTGGTGCGAGATCGATATATAAGCGTTTTGCGGCGACTATTCCGCCGCGATGGGGACCCTAAGCCGGAAATCGTTGCCGCCTGACAGGTCCTTACCGCGCAGCAGGAACAGTGAATGGTTGGACATATTAAATCCGCCGCGTTGCGCATGCATCGCCGTGGCCACGTCCCGGTCATAGACGGATGACGTGGGCATCAGGCGCAGGGTCATGCCACGCCGGGGTTGGGCGGAATTATTCATTTCCGAACCATGGGCCAGATAGACGTCGTGGAAAGACATTTGGCCGGCGTCCAGAATCAGGTCCTCGGCCTCGTCGTCATTGTACTCAGAGGGCAGCAATTCCTGTTGCAGGGTGTAGTCGGGATTGTTCTTTTGCTCGTGCGCCATTAGGCGCTTGGCCTTGTGGGAACCTGGAACGAGCCGCAGACAACCGTTCTCGACCGTGGCGGCATCCACCGCGATCCAGACGGTGCAGGTGGCCAGCGGCCGGATCGGCCAATATTCCCCATCCTGATGAAAGGGTGTTTTCTTGCCATTGACCGCGGGCTTGGCGAAAAAGCTCATATTCCAGAGGGCGATATCCGGGCCGATTAACTGTTCCGCCATATCCAGGATAGCCTCGTCACGGGCAAAATTCAGAAACGCCAGATCATAGGATAACAACGCGGGGCAATTATCCCTGAACTGGGGATGGCGGGCGAGCAGACGGTCATGTTGTCCACGGATCGCGGCCAGGGTTTCCTCCCCCAGGCGATAGTCGGGAACCATGTAACCTTTTTCATGATAAAGGGCGATTTGCTCTGTACTCAACATGGGATTACCCCTCAAAGTTCATGCGACGGCCTGCACAAGAATTGGCGCAATCTAAACTCAATCAACGCGCCTGCGCGACAGTTATTAATTACCCAATTTATTAACCATATCCATCAGCAGTTTCTTATTCTGTTCTCGTCGATAGTATGGCAACCATCACTTGATCACGGTTGGCGCGCTCGAGCATGTTTCCTTAAAACATGCTCAGACTCTTTTAGGATAGAGCAATTGAACCAATCTTGCCTATCCGCCTTTCACCCACACCTACCACCTATAGTGTGCTGCCATTCCCCGGAATAGAGTT
>JAQBYC010000024.1 GCA_027623205.1 Pseudomonadota bacterium
TTCGCGAAAATAGAATCGTCTCACTCCAGCAGAATCCCGGCCTCTCGGCAATACTGTCGTGTAGTGTGCTCCGTTTAATTGAAAACTGCGCTAGCGGAACGCGGCGAACATTTCCTCGAACGCCACCAGTTGATTGCCGTTGGCCGACGAAGGGACAAGGATGGGCGTGCGGATGCCGGCATCAAACCAGGCTTCCAGGCCATCGCGCACCTGCGCAACGCTGCCGAACAGGGTATTGTCGGTCAGCCAGCGGTCGGTTAAATGCTCCGCCACCTTTTCGGGCTCTCCCGCCGCCATGGCCGCTTCAACCCCGGCCATTTCCTCTTCATAGCCGGCCTCTTTCCAATAGTTCCGGTAGTTCGGCAATTGCGCATAGGCGGCCAGTGTGCGGCGGTTGACCGCCTTGGCGGCCGCCACATCTTCGCTGATGCAGGTGGGGATCATATTGCCGATGAAGAAATTCTCGTCATTGCGTTTCTCATCGGGCAAGGCGGCCAGCGAACTGGCCATGAAGCTGCGGGAAGCGTTGGCGAAAACTTGCCCGTCGCCAATTTCGCCGGCCAGGGCGATCATTTTTCGGCGCATGGTGGCCAGAACGATGGGCGGCAATTCGCCAACTCTTTCCACGGCCTTCAAATCGGCCACGAATTTGCGCGTATCCGACAACGGCTTGCCCGCACTCACCCCCATGCGTTTCAGGGACGGGCCGTGGCTGACACCGATGCCGAAGTAAAACCGGCCACCCGAAATCTCGTGAATGAAGGAAACGGTCTGGGCATAATCCAGCACCGTGCGGGCATAAATCGGCGCGATGGAGGTGCCGAAACGGATCTCGTTGGTGGCCTGCGCCAGGGCGGCGCACAGGGTGACGTTGGCCACGGTCGAGGGGCAATAGATACCCGAAAAGCCACGGCGCTCAATCTCGCCGGCCAATTCCAGGGTGGCGCGGCGGCGGCCAGGCACGGCGGCCAGGCTAAGAGCCGGCATTCTAGTCATCTCTCACTCCAATCATTTTACTTATCCCAATTCTTCGATCCCTGCGTATCCGCCATTCCAGCGCACATTCTAGATATTCATCAGATCCCCCGGCGACCTCTGAAATTCGACTAATTCTGCGTTGGCAATTTAAAAACCTGGCCGGGGAAAATCATGTTCGGATCGCGGATCTGACCGTCGTTGGCCTGATAGATCACAGTGTAGCGGTCGCCGCTGCCATAGACCCGGCGGGCGATACGCCACAAGCTGTTACCGGGCTGTACGATGACCCGAAAACGGGCCGTGGTGGCCATGACCTCGGCCGCGGCGACCCGGACAAAGGGCAACTCTATGCGGCTGACCACGCGCCCCGACTCGTCCACCTGATCCACCCGCAACGAATGGGAACCTGGTCCAACCTCTGCCTTTGGCTTCAATCGCCAGGCGCTATTCTGGTCCGCCTGGGAAAGACCCACCGGCGCGTTGTCCACGTAGGTCCGCACCTTGGCCCCTGATGGCGCACTGCCCGATATGATGACATTGCCCTTGTCATCATAGTCGACCGTATCGACGCTCAGCTTGTTCGAGGCGGGTCCGCCTTTTGGTTCCGGCTTTTGCAGCAATATCGCCGGCGCATCGCTGCTTTTCGGCAACAACACCGCCAGCGCGGAGGGGCTCTCTTTTCCGGCCACTTTGGTCGGGTCTGACGCCGCTTCGGGGACGACCACGGCAACAACGGATTCAGCAGCAATAATTCGGCCGTCGGGCATCACCGCCAGCAGTTCCAATTCCGCCTGACCGCTGGCTAAGGGCTGGGCAATCACCGCCACCCATTCGCCACGGTGATTGGCCGCCGTTTCGGCCAAAATCTTGCCGCCCAGTAACAGCCGCACGGTCGAACCGGGTGGCGCACGCCCGGCTATGATTGCCGTGCGGTCCTTGGCGATCCGGACAATATCAAAGGCCGGTGGTTTTGGGCCCGGCAAGGCCCCATCCGCCGTATCCTTGGGCGTTTTCTTCCCGGACGCATTCGCGGATGCGTCCAGGGGCGCGCCCTGGGGCGCCTCCCTGGCCACGATAACTTTGTCCTTGTCCATGGCGGAGGGCCTGCCAAGGGCAGGCGCCGTCAATTTACCGCCCTGGCTCCCGGCGGCAGCCGTGTCAGGCCCCTTGTCCACGGCAGTATCCGCCGGATTGCCAGCCGTGGCGCCCGGCACTTCGCCGGCCGTGGTCTCCCGAGCGACCGGCGGCGGCGCCTCTTTATCGGGCGCGGAAAAATAGGTCAGCACACCGGCCAACAAAACCGCGACCAAACCTACGATTATAATATTGCGCACATTGTCTTCCCACTTCAGAGTCTGACCAAAGTAGGCTTTCGCCCTCGCACGGGCAATCCCAAGGCGTCATGCCCGATCATTTAGGTTGACGCTGGAGACTATTTTCAATGGCCGGCACTGTGCGAAGATAATGCGCGATGGCGTTCAGATCATCGTCCGTCAAATAGGCCAGACCGTCGCGGATGGCTTCCGCCATGCTGCCTTGCACATTGTCATAATCAGGCTTGGTGCCATCGCGCATCACCTGCACGATATCTGCT
Organism: Pseudomonadota bacterium; assembly: GCA_027623205.1. GTDB lineage: Bacteria > Pseudomonadota > Alphaproteobacteria. Next base: position 2,573 of record JAQBYC010000024.1, read on the forward strand.
GTGCTCCACCCGCCAATGCCGGTCTTGGGATCTGGTGTGATATTGGCGACGATACCGCCTTCAGGGCCGTCCCTCGTCCCGGCCAAAAAACGGGAGGACTTCATCGCACCGAGAAAATTGCGCGGCGTGTGGCATTCCCCGCAATGGGCCACCGCATGCACCAGATAACCGCCGCGGTTCCATCGGGCATCCTGGTGCGCCTGATCCCGCCACGGGCCTGGCCTGAAAAACAGCCATTTCCAGAAGCGTACGGTCCAGCGCCAGGAAAACGGGGGCGCCACATCATGGGCTTTGTTCTGGCGCGCCACCGGGGCCTGGGCAAACAGATAGGCCTTGATGGCCAGAGCGTCCTCGGCCCGCATGGCGGCGTAACTGGGGTAGGGAAAGACCGGGAAATAATTGCTGCCATCCGGGCGAATGCCATGGCCCAGGGCGGCAAGGAAATTCCCGTCACTCCAGGACCCGATACCCATTTTTGGGTGCGGTGTGATGTTCGGACTGTAGAAGATGCCAAAAGGCGTTTTCAAGGCCCTGCCACCGGCCAGGACCGGGCCGCCGCCCTTTGCATCCGTGTGGCAAGCGATACAGCCCGCTGCGCGAACCAGATAGGCGCCGCGCGATACCGCATCCGCCACCGCCGTCCCGCCCAACGCCCAGCAGAGCAATAATGCCATCCCTCCCGCGAATCGATTCATCGTGGCAGACTAACCTCAATCTCCGCCCCGCCATAGCCATGCACCTTGTCGCGCGCCCTGAGGCGCACTTTGTCTATCTCCTTGGGAATGACCACCCCCGGCAGCGACCGGGTAAAGGGTTGTTCGTTCTCGTGGGGATGGGCCAGTTCCCGCGTGCCCAGCACCGTCCCATCCGGACCCAACACCTCCCAGGCATCGGCATAGTGCTTCCAGCCGGCATCCGCATGGCGGACGGTGACCGCAAAATTGTAGACGCCGGGGCCGCTTGTCGTCACCTTCACCCGGACCACGTCGGCCGGTCCGGCCAGCACGGTGTAGCTCATGGTCACGGCACACAGAAACATCGGTAGATAACGACGAGCAGGAACGGTCATGGCAGAGGTTTCCTCAATTTGCATCTATTGCGGCTCTCGATATGGACAGCGACAAGTTTACCGTGATACCGCCGTCGCGCTGGGTAAAGAAATCGCGAGGCGCGGCATACGGCTGATCTATGGCGGCGGCCATGTCGGTCTGATGGGCGCAACGGCGGATGCGGTTCTGGCGGCGGGCGGCGAGGTGATCGGCGTGATCCCGAAGCATTTGCAGGATTGGGAAGTGGGCCACCACGGTCTGACAGAGCTGCATGTGGTCGACACCATGCACAGCCGCAAGCAGATGATGTTCGAACTGGCCGATGCCTTCGTCGCCCTGCCCGGCGGCATTGGCACTCTGGATGAAACGATTGAAATCATCTCCTGGCGGCAGTTGCGCCTGCACGACAAGCCCTTGGTAATCCTGGATGACGGGGGCTATTGGCAACCCTTGGAGGCCTTGCTAAAAGCCGTGGTCGTGGGCGGCTTCGCCGATCCGCGCATCACGGATTACTATGCCGTCGCGGCAAATGTGGACCAGGTTTTCGACCATCTGGCCGCTGCCCCGTCCTCCCAGGGGCCGGGTCACCCGGAAATACTGTGAGCGGCCATTTGACCTGACCGGTGTGGATGATATTGTCCGCCCGAACAAACAAACATTAGGTGGATCAAGCCGCCCAAGAGGTTAGGTATATGAGCAAGATCAAGGTGAAGACCCCCGTCGTCGAACTCGACGGGGATGAAATGACGCGCATTATCTGGGCTTTCATCAAGGAAAAATTGATATTGCCCTATCTCGACATCGACTTGAAATACTATGATCTGGGAATCGAGAAGCGGGACGAAACGAACGATCAGATCACCATCGATTGCGCCGAAGCGATCAAGCAATACGGCGTCGGCGTGAAATGCGCCACCATCACGCCGGACGAGGAGCGGGTCGAGGAATTCGGCCTGAAATCCATGTGGCGCTCGCCCAACGGCACCATCCGAAACATACTGGGCGGCACCGTCTTTCGCGAACCGATCATCTGCCGGAATGTTCCCCGCCTGGTGCCCGGCTGGACCCACCCCATCGTGATTGGCCGGCACGCTTTTGGCGACCAGTACCGCGCCACGGATTTCCTGGTTCCGGGCAAGGGCAAGTTGACCATGAAATTCGAGCCCGAGGGCGGCGGCGAGGTGATCGAGCGCGAGGTCTTTGATTTCCCCAGCGCCGGCATCGCCATGGGCATGTATAACCTGGATGACTCGATCCGGGATTTCGCCCGCGCTTGTTTAAGCTATGGCGCGCAACGCAAATGGCCGGTCTATCTGTCCACCAAGAATACTATCCTGAAGGCCTACGACGGCCGCTTCAAGGATCTGTTCCAGGAAGTGTACGAGGCTGAGTTCGAAGACACCTACAAGGCCGAGGGGCTGACCTACGAGCATCGCCTGATCGATGACATGGTGGCCTGTGCCTTGAAATGGGCAGGCGAATTCATCTGGGCCTGCAAGAACTATGATGGCGATGTGCAGTCCGACACGGTGGCCCAGGGCTTTGGCTCGCTGGGGCTGATGACGTCGATCCTGATGACCCCGGATGGCAAGACGGTGGAGGCCGAGGCGGCCCATGGCACCGTCACCCGCCATTTCCGCCAGCATCAAAAGGGCGAGGAGACATCGACCAATCCCATCGCCTCGATCTTTGCCTGGACCGGCGGTCTGAAGCATCGCGGCCGGATGGACGAGACGCCGGCGGTGACCCAGTTCGCCGACACCCTGGAAAAGGTCTGCGTGGAAACCGTGGAAACCGGCGCCATGACCAAGGATCTGGCAATCCTGATCGGGCCGCAACAGAAATGGCTGACCACCACCCAGTTCCTGGACAAGCTGGACGAAAACCTGCGGCAGGCCATGGCCTAGAGCATGTTTCTTCGAAACATGCCCGGACTCTTAAGAATAGAGTAATTGTACCAATTACGTAAGTCGTGATAGCGACTCCAGTTAATTGAAAATTGCTTTAGACAGTCAAGTCTGAACCTGCCAAACAACGCAGGGCCCGCCCTATCCGGCGGGCCCTGTTTTCTGTCTGCTTGACTGATTTAGTCGCGAAATAGTTCAAAAAAGACCTGGACTGACAGGGCATTGATGCGTGTTTTTTATGGCCGCGGACAACTTGTTCGCGTACGGCTTATTCACCCTGGCTGGGCTGGTCGCGTAGTTCTTCATCGGGCATATCGCCCAGATCATTGCGCGCCCATTCGCCCCGGCGCAACCGCTCGGCAGCCACTTCGGCGATTTCCTCGCGCAATTTCGGCTCCGACTGCATCAGGCCGTGGAAATCACTTTTCATCAATTGCATCAGGCGGCATTCGGTGACAGCGTAGGCATGGGCACGGCGCTGGGTATCGTGCAACAGGGCAATCTCGCCAAAGAAATCCCCCTCTTCCAGACTCACGCGATGATCGTCAAGATCCATGTGCACCTCCCCCGACACGATGAAGTACATGCTGTCCGCCGGCTGCCCGCGATGACAGATTTCGTAACCCGAGGGCACGGATTTGGAGCGCAACAGGCCGCCGATCTTGGACAGAAAAACCGGGTCCAGCTTGGCGAACAAGGGCACGCGCGCGACCATGCCCCAGGTGATGACAAAATCCCGCCGCCGGCTTTCATTGGTAAAGCCTGCGGCAATGATCGCGATGGGCAAGGCATACATGCCAACGCCCAGCAGGGTAACCACGCCGCCAAAGATGCGGCCCAGGGCGGTAATCGGCACCACATCGCCATAGCCCACGGTGGACAGGGTTGCCAAGGCCCACCACATTGACGCAGGGATCGAGCCGAAAGCCTCCGGCTGGGCCTCAGCCTCGATGATCGTCATGATCGAGGCCGACAACATCAATAGACCAAACATGATGATCACGACGGCGGCCAGGGCCCGGCGTTCCTCGTACAGCACCCGGCCCAGGGTGATGATGGTGGGTGAATAGCGCGCCAGTTTCAACAGTCGCAGCAGGCGAAAAATACGCAGGAAGCGCAAATCCAGGCCGATCAAGCTCACCACCAGTGACGGCAAGATCGCCAGCAGATCAATGATCATGAAGGGCGACAATGCATAGCGCCGCCGCGCTTCACCGGCCTTCAGGCGCTTCAGTGGGAGATGCTCGGTACAAACCCAGAGGCGGGCGAGATATTCAATGGTGAAAACCGTCAGGGAAAATGCTTCGAATACCGCAAATCCAGTGGCGTGCGCCGGCCCGAAGTGCGGCAATGATTCAACCGCCACGGCCAGGACGTTGCCGACAATCAAAAGCCCCAGCAGAAAATCTATCAGGCGCTGGCTGAAATGGGCCCGATTGCCGCCCTCCAACAGATCATATAGCCGCTGCTTGATGGCCATGGCGCCGCCGCTCCCTTGATCGTCTAGCCTTCCGAAATCGATTCGATGGCTTCCTCAATGACGGTCAACGCCCGATCGGCCCCGACACCGTTTGGTCCGCCCGCCTGGGCCATGTCTGGGCGGCCGCCACCGCCCTTGCCGCCCACCAACGCCGCGCCGATACGAACCAGGTCAACAGCGCTGAGACGGTCCGTTAAATCCTCGGTAACGCCAATGGTCAGGGCCGCCTTGCCGTCGCTGACGGCGATAAAGGCAACCACGCCCGAGCCTAGTTTCTTCTTTGCGGCATCCACCATGGCGCGCAGTTCCTTGGCCGGCACATCGTCCAAGCGGCGGCCTAAAAAAGCGATCCCTCCCACGTCCCTGGTGCCATCTTCGCCACCGCCAGCGGCATCGCCGCCACCAATGTCGCCAAGGGCTATCTTCTGACGCGCCTGGCTCAGGTCACGCTCCAGCTTCTTGCGCTCCTCCATCAAAGCATTGATCCGCTCGGGCAGATCGGCCGGGGTGGTTTTCAACATCCCCGCCGCCGCGCGCAACCGGCTATCCTGGGTATGAAAATGTTCCAGGGCGGCGGCCCCGGTCAAGGCCTCGATCCGACGCACGCCGGCCGCAACCGCGCTTTCACCAAGCACCGTGAAGGCGCCAATATCGCCGGTCCGACGCACATGGGTACCGCCGCACAGCTCCGTCGAATAAGGCCCCCCGTCGCCGTCACCAACGCCCATGGAAACGACCCGAACCTCGTCGCCGTATTTTTCGCCAAACAGCGCCAACGCGCCCTGTTCCACGGCTTCCTCCGGCGTCATCTGTCCGGTGCGCACGGCGGTGTTGGCGCGGATCTGCTGGTTGACGTCCCGCTCGATCTGGGCCAGTTCCGCGATCTCCAGCGCCTTGGGGTGGCTGACATCAAAGCGCAGGCGGTCAGGCGCCACCAGGGAGCCCTTCTGGGTGACATGAGCGCCCAGGCGGTTGCGCATGGCCGCGTGCAACAGATGGGTCGCGGAATGGTTGGCGCGCAACTGATTGCGCCGGTCGGTATCGACCGCCATTTCCACCGCATCGCCGAGCTTCACGGCGCCGCCCTGCACGGTGCCGCGATGGACGTGCAGGTCGCCCACCCGCTTTTGCGTATCGGCGATCTCGACGCGCACCCCGGCAGGACCGCGAAACTGCCCGGCATCGCCCTGTTGGCCACCGGATTCCCCATAGAACGGCGTCTGATTGACCAGGATCGAAACGTCCGTCCCGGTTGCAGCCGCATCCACCCTGGCGCCATCGACGACCAGGGCCAGTACTTCGCCTTCGGCCCGGTCCTTGTCGTAGCCGAGGAATTCCGTAGCGCCGCATTCTTCGCGCAATTCGAACCATATGCGATCCGTGCCGGTATCGCCGGAGCCGGCCCAACTGGCCCTGGCCTCGGCCCGTTGCCGGTCCATCGCCACATCAAAGCCTTCGGTATCGACGGCGCGGTTCTGGCCGCGCAACACGTCCTGGGTCAAATCCAGGGGAAAGCCATAAGTATCATAAAGACGGAAGGCGATATCGCCGGGCAGCGCCTGTCCCTCGCCCAGTTTGTCGACTTCGCCCATCAGTAGATGCAGACCGCGGTCCAGGGTTTGCTTAAACCGGCTTTCCTCGCCACGCAGGGTTTCCGTGATCAGGGCCTCGGCCCGCACCAGTTCCGGGAAAGCCTGGCCCATCGTGCCCACCAAGGTCGGCACCAGGCGCCACATCAGAGGATCGTTGGCCCCCATCATATGGGCATGGCGCATGGCCCGGCGCATGATCCGCCGCAGGACATAGCCGCGCCCCTCATTGGAGGGCAAGACCCCGTCGGCGATCAGGAACGATGATGCCCGCAGGTGATCGGCGATGACCTTGTGACCGGATTTGTGCGGACCCTCGACGGGAATATTGGTGTACCCGGCTGAGGCGTCCATGATGGTGCGCAACAGATCGATGTCATAATTGTCGTTGGTACCCTGCAACAGCGCCGTCAGACGCTCCAACCCCATGCCCGTGTCGATGGACGGCTTCGGCAGTTCGACGCGTTGATCCGCGTTCACCTGCTCAAATTGCATGAAAACCAAATTCCAGATCTCGATAAAGCGGTCGCCGTCTTCATCCGGGCTGCCGGGCGGGCCGCCGGCGATGCCCGGTCCGTGATCGAAAAAAATCTCCGAACAGGGGCCGCATGGGCCAACGTCGCCCATGGCCCAGAAATTGTCCGATGTGGCGATGCGGATAATCCGTTCTTCGGGCAGACCGGCGATCTTGCGCCACAGATCGAAGGCCTGATCATCGTCATGATAGACGGTGACCAGCAGGCGGTCCTTGTCCAGTCCATATTCCCTGGTAACCAGGTTCCAGGCCAGCTCAATCGCCAGTTCCTTGAAGTAGTCACCGAACGAGAAATTGCCCAGCATTTCGAAGAATGTGTGATGGCGCGCGGTATAGCCTACATTGTCCAAATCGTTATGCTTGCCGCCGGCGCGGACGCATTTTTGCGATGTCACGGCGCGTTTGTAGGGCCGCGTCTCGGCCCCGGTGAAGACGTTCTTGAATTGCACCATCCCGGCGTTGGTAAACATCAGGGTGGGGTCGTTGTGGGGCACCAGGGACGAAGACGAGACGACCTCGTGCCCCGCCGCCGCGAAATAATCCAGAAACGCCTTGCGGATATCGTTCGCGCTTTGCATCTCGTCCTATCCACCCACTGTCATATTCTGAATTCCGATCGACGAATTCGAACGGCCAAATTCGCACCGCGCGGCGAACGCGCAAGGCGGGCGGAAAATAGCCCCCCGGCCGCGCACTGTCCAGCAGCGCAGGCGACGCGATGGCCGCCAACTACTTTTCCAAAATCGGCCGGCAGGCGCCGAAATGCTGGAACGTCTTGGGTGGTTCCGTAGCCATATGAACAGAGTGGCTGGCCAATAATGCTCCCTCGTCGCGGGCGAACTGACCATGCACCGAGGTGACGTTCAAATCGCCACCTGCCGTGAAACCGAGAAAATGGCGGACCCTCGACAGGGCGATCATTTCCAGGTGAGCGGCGCCCTCCCGGCTGACGGCCTTGGCGTTGCCGCGTGCCGTATCGATGGCCTCGATCGTGAAGGAAAATCCCTTTTGCGGGCGGGTCTGATAGGCACCAAATTCCCAGTCCGTCTCTATGGCGTTTTGAAAGACACAGCGCAGGGAGGTGGCGGCGGCCAGTGCCGCGGCCGCGTCCTGTCCCGCCGCCGCCCCAGCCGGACCAGGCAGGCCTAAGGCAAACATCAAGATGGGAAGCATGCGCATATTGGAACCTACTGTTAGCTAACGCCTTTCGGCGTTCAAGATTACGTCATGTTTTAGCGGGCAATCTTGGAATTGCCAACGGTGATGCCTAGTTGCGTATGGGAAAGCATGATATTGCAGACCTTGCTGTCTGCCTTTGGGGGAAAAATTATGGCCTACGATTTTGACCTGTTCGTAATCGGCGCCGGTTCGGGTGGCGTGCGGGCATCGCGCATTGCCGCCGGCCATGGCGCCCGCGTGGCCATAGCCGAGGAATACCGCTATGGCGGCACCTGCGTCATCCGGGGCTGCGTGCCCAAAAAGCTGTTCGTCTATGCCTCCCATTTCTCGGAAGATTTCGAGGATGCGGCGGCCTTTGGCTGGACGGTGGGCAAGGCCAGCTTCGATTGGTCCAAGCTTGTGGCCAACAAAGACCGTGAAATCGACCGTCTGAACGGCATCTACATCAAGCTGTTGGATTCGGCCGGCGTGCGCCGCTATGACGGCCGGGCGCGTCTAAGCGATGCCCACACCATCGAAATTGCCGGCGATGCGGTCACCGCCGGGCATATTTTGCTGGCCACCGGCGGCACTCCGACCATGCCGGATCTCCCAGGCATCGAGCATGCCATCAGCTCGAACGAGGCGTTTCATCTGGAAACCCTGCCCGAACATATTACCATCGTGGGGGGCGGTTATATCGCCGTGGAATTCGCCGGCATTTTCAATGGCCTGGGCCGCTCGGTCACCCAGTTGTACCGCGGCGAGCAGATCCTGCGCGGCTTTGACTGGGACGTACGCCATCACCTGGCCGGCGAGATCCGCAAAAAAGGCATCGACCTGCGCACGGAAATCAACGTTACCGCCATCGAACCACACGGCGATGGCTATCGCCTGAGCCTGACCAACGGCGAGACCCTGGATACGGGTCTGATCATGTACGCCACCGGCCGCCACCCCAACAGTGGCGATATGGGTTTGGAAACCGTCGGCGTCGAACTGGCCAAGGGCGGCGCGGTAAAGGTGGATGCATGGTCGCAAACCAACATCCCCAACATTCACGCGGTTGGCGATCTGACCGACCGCATCGCCCTGACCCCGGTGGCCCTGATGGAGGGGCATGCCTATGCCGATACGGTCTTTGGCAACCTGCCCCGCCAGCCCAATCACCGCGACGTCCCGGCGGCCGTTTTCAGCCAGCCCAGCGTCGGCAATGTCGGGCTGACAGAGGAACAGGCGCGGGCCGAAATCGGCGCCGTCGATATCTACAAATCCACCTTCAAGCCCATGAAGCACACCCTGACGGGCAGCGACGAGCTGACCCTGATGAAACTGATCGTGGACAGCAAAACGGACCGGGTGCTGGGCTGCCACGTGGTCGGCCCCGACGCGGCCGAAATGGTGCAGGGCATCGGCATCGCCCTGAAATGCAACGCCACCAAGGCGCAGTTCGATGCCACGGTGGGCATTCACCCGTCAGCGGCGGAAGAACTGGTGACCATGCGGACAAAATGGGCCGCGCCCGAAACCCAGGCGGCGGAGTAATTGGAAGATTGTCGCAATATTTGTGTATTGCCAGATGTGCTTCGGACACCTTTTTAAGGGTCCCGGCGCCCCGTTTTAAGCGGGCCAAGACCATGGCAACGGCGTTTGCGCCGCGCCCCATCGACGAACACATCCACTTCGTAAGTTGCCGATAGGTTCAGATACATAGTGTGCCATTCGAACATGCGCGCCAGGGGTGGTACGGTGCATATTCATTGCGGCACCACATGTCAGTCGAAGCAATCCCTATCGAAGACTTTCACCCCGGCGAAGTGACCGCGCAGCGGCGTTGTGGCACACCCGGACTTTGGGATCGGACCAGGGCCCAACAACTGCTGTGGCATGCCATGCCAGAGGTCTTCCACGCCGGGATCGAAGCCGCGCCATTTTTCCTGCTATCCGCCGCCGCCCGGGCCGGCGGCTGTGATTGCTCGTTCAAGGGCGGCGGGAGAAAATGGCGGTCGATCGGCAATCCGCCGCGACTGCAGTATTCGCGGCCGCCATAGTGTGGTCGAGTTGGCTGGCCGCGCCATCGCGTCTGCGCGCCTATCGTACTGATGCGGGCCGGCGAGAAAACCAAGCGGGGCACCGCCATCGGGTCTGAAAGCTTGGAAAACTCAAAAGCTTACCGTATATAGGGCGCTTCTTTCTGGTTAGGAATGAAGACATGGCTCAGCAATGGACCCCTGATGGCTGGCGGCAGCGCCCGGCCCTGCAAATGCCGGACTATGCCGATGCCGCCGCATTGGCCGGTGTGCTGGACAAGCTGCACAGCTTTCCGCCATTGGTTTTCGCGGGCGAAGTGAACGCCCTGCGCCGCTGTCTGGCCCAGGTATCGGAAGGCAATGGCTTTCTGCTGCAGGGCGGCGATTGCGCCGAAAGCTTCGCGGAATTCCATCCCAACAATATCCGCGATACCTTTCGCGTCTTGATGCAGATGGCCGTTATCCTAACCTTTGGCGGCGCCGTCCCGGTGGTCAAGGTAGGCCGTATGGCCGGACAGTTCGCCAAGCCGCGCTCCAGCCCAACGGAAGTGATCGATGGCGTCGAACTGCCGATCTATCGGGGCGACATCGTGAACGGCATTGAGTTCGAGGACGCCGCGCGCCAACCTGATCCGAACCGTCTCTTGACCGCCTATAGCCAGGCGGCGGCGACACTGAATTTGCTGCGCGCCTTCGCGCAAGGCGGCTATGCCGACCTGCACGAGATCCATCGCTGGAACCTTGGCTTTGTCGAAGGCACCGAGGCAGCGACCCGATACCGGGAAATGTGCGGCCGTATTACGGAAGCTCTGGAATTCATGGAGGCCTGCGGCATCAACGGTGACAGCGTCCCGGCAATGCGCCAAACGGATTTCTACACCTCCCACGAAGCGTTGTTGCTGAATTATGAAGAATCGATGACGCGTCAGGACACCATCACCCGCGTTGGCGGCTGGTACGACACCTCGGCCCACATGGTCTGGATCGGCGACCGAACACGTCAGGCGGACGGCGCCCATGTCGAATATTGCCGGGGCATCAACAATCCTCTGGGGCTGAAAGCCGGCCCGACGATGGAACGCGACGATCTGATCCGGCTGATGGACACCCTGAACCCGGTGAACCAGGCCGGACGCCTGACCATCATCTGCCGCATGGGTGATGACCAAGTGATGGAAAAACTGCCGCCCCTGATCCGCGCGGTCAAGGACGAGGGGCGCAAAGTTGTCTGGTCCTGCGATCCCATGCACGGCAACACAATCAAGTCATCGACCGGCTACAAGACCCGGCCGTTCGACCGCATTCTAGCCGAGGTGCGCGGCTTCTTTGCGGTCCATCAGGGCGAAGGCACCCACGCCGGCGGCGTACACGTGGAGATGACCGGGCAAAACGTGACCGAGTGCCTGGGTGGGGCGCAATTCATCGATGAGGGGCAATTGGCCTCGCGCTATCATACCCATTGCGATCCGCGCCTGAATGCGTCCCAAAGCCTGGAATTATCATTCCTGATTGCGGAAATGCTGAAACAGCAACGTCCGGTGCCGCAATTGGCGACAGCAGTGGACGCCGCACAATAGGCAACGCTTTGGAACGGTACGGTATAAACCAAGCCGGAAGTTGCCGGGAGATGGCGCATGACGGGCAGACGCTCAAATCAAGATGACGGTCTGGAAGGCGATGTCGACCGCTGGACCGATCAATATTTCAAGAAGACCCGCACCATCGTGCAGCGCAATGGCGATGCGCAGGTCACCTATGCCGTCTTCATGCGCCGCCCGGTCAGCTTTGCGCCCCGGTTAATGATCGACTGGCTGAAGCGGATCGCCACGGAACGGGGCGTCACTTTCGAGATCGAGAATCGTTTCGAGGAAGGTGATTGGGTCGGCGCCGGAGAGCCGCTGTTGTATCTGAGCGGTCCGCTGTCACAGTTGGTGGATTTGGAAACCTTGTATCTGCAAAAACTGGGAGCCTGCTGCGTGGCGGCCTACAACGCCTATCTAATGTGCGCTGCCCTGCCCGATTCACAATTCCTGGCTATGGACGCGCGCCACTGCGCCGGTCATGAAATGGCGGAAATGATGGCCTATGCGGCCTCCGTCGGCAGCGAAGCGGCCCGGCGGGACCGGGACGCGGTCGGCTTTATCGGCAATGCGACGGACGCAACGGCGCATTTTTTCGGCAACGAAAAGGGCCTGGGCACCATGCCCCATGCCTTGATCGGTTATGCGGGGAGTACCTTGCGGGCGGCCGAAATGTATGCCGAAAGCTTTCCAGGCGAGCCCTTGACCGTCCTGGTCGACTATTTTGGGCACGAGATTACGGATGCCGTGGCGGTGTGCCGCCGGTTTCCGGATTTGGTCGAAGAAGGCGCCCTGGCCGTGCGCCTGGATACCCACGGCGGCCGTTTCGTCGAGGGGCTGGACACCCAGGCGTCTTACGCCGTGTTGGAACGCCATGTGCCGCGCGCGGTGCGGCAATACCGCAATACGGAAGAACTGCGCTGGCTGGTCGGGACCGGCGTCTCCGCCGCCGCCATCTTTCATCTGCGCGATACTTTGGATGAAGCCGGCTTTCCGAATGCACGGATCGTTGCGTCCTCTGGCTTCAATTTCTTCAAATGCCAGGTCATGGGCAGTGTCAATGCGCCCATCGATGTGGTCGGCACCGGCTCTTACCTACCCGACGACTGGCGCGAGACCTATGCGACAGCGGATATCGTCGCCTACAATGGCAAAGCAGGCGTCAAGGTGGGGCGCGAGTTTCTGCTGCAACGCCGTTGATGGCGTTGTAGGCATGGCTTTCATGATGCCACGCTGACCCGCCGGCCAGGTTGAAGCATGTTCAAAAATTTGTCCGACGGCGCCAAGGGCGCCTGGTGCATGATCGCCGGCACTCTGCTGCTGACCACCCAGGACGGCATTACCAAGTGGCTGACGGCGGACTACCATGCCGGCGAGATCCTGTTCTATCGTGGCATATTTACCTTTGTGCCCATCGCCCTTTTGGTGGCGCGGGCCGGAAGATGGCGGGTTCTGGCTTCGCGTAATCTAAAAGGAACCTTGCTTCGCGCCGGCCTGGGCACCGCCACATCGATTTTTGTGGTCCTCTCTTTTCTTGATCTGCCCCTGGCCACGGCCCTGGCGATCATCTTTCTCGGCCCCGTCATGTTGACGGCCCTATCGTTGCCCTTGCTGGACGAACGGGTCGGCTGGCGGCGCTGGGCCGCGGTCATTGTCGGCTTCGCCGGCGTCCTGATAATCGTCCGGCCCGGTGCCGAAGGGGTGCCGTTCTTTTATATCTTCCCGCTGATAACCGCCCTGCTGTCCGCCCTGCGTGATGTGGCGACCCGGCACCTGCGCGGCACCGAAAATTCCTTGTCAATCCTGTTCTATTCCATGTTGGTGGCTATTGTGGCCGGCGGCGCCAGCCTGCCCTTGCTGGGCGGTCATTGGCCTGGCCTGCTTGATTGGAGCCTACTGGCGACCGCCGGCATACTGGTTGCCGTTTCGCACCTGCTGACGATCCAGGCCCTGTTGCTGGCGCCCGGCGGCACCGTCGCGCCGTTCAAGTACCTGTCCCTCGTTTGGGCCGGGGTGATCGGCTATGGCGTCTGGGGTGACGTGCCTGATCAATGGAAACTGGCCGGTGCGGCTCTGGTGGTGGGCGCCGGGCTTTTCATCCTGCACCGCGAGCTTATACCACCCCGCGTTGATAGGGACCCATAGAGACGCCTTGCGGGGGCTTTCGGGCAGGAGCGCGGGGTGGTACTAGGCGCCGATAATTTGACGGTTCGTTCCCGTCATGCCGGCGGGTCACCGATCTGTATGATCTGCTTGCCGAAATTCTCACCCTTCAACATGCCGATGAAGGCTGCAGGCGCATTCTCTATACCTTGGGTGATGTCCTCACGGTATTTGACCTTGCCGGCCGCCAGCCAGCCGGACATTTCGGCCATAAACGCCGCCTTCAGATCCATATGATCGGAGACGATGAAGCCCTGCATCCGAATCTTGTTGCCAACCATGGTGCCAAGGTTCCGCACCCCCTCGGGCCGCTCCAAATTATACTGGCTGATCATGCCGCAGGCGACGATGCGCGCATAGGGATTAAGTTTCAGTAGGACCGCGTCCAGCATGGCACCGCCAACATTCTCGAAATAGACATCGATGCCATTGGGACAGGCCTGGGCCAGGCCATCACCCAGGGAAACTGCCGTCTTATAGTTGAAGGCGGCATCGAAGCCCAGTTCATCCCTGACATAGGCCACCTTGTCGTCGGAACCGGCGCTACCCGCCACGTGACAACCCTGCAATTTGGCGATCTGCCCGGCAATCTGTCCGACCGCACCCGACGCGGCGGAGACGTAGACCGTCTCGCCGGTTTTTGGCTGGCCAATATTGCGCAGGCCGACCCAGGCGGTCATGCTGGGCATGCCCAGGACGCCAAGATAGTGCGACAGGGACGCGACATTGCCGTCAACCTTGTTTACCTGACCTGCCTTGGCCACGGAATAGGTCTCCCAACCCAGGCGCCCTTCCACCAGATCACCTTTAGCCAGCGACGGATCATTGGATGCGGTCACTTCGCCGACCGCTCCGGCCTGCAAAACCTGCCCCAGTTCAAATCCAGGGGTATAGGATTTCTGATCACGCATGCGGCCACGCATGTAGGGATCAAGCGACATAAAGATGTTACGCACCTGCACTTCACCGGGTCCCGGTTCCCGCACGGGCCCCTTCGCTACTTCGAAATGCGAGGCGTCGACCCAGCCGGTGGGACGGGATTTGAACAAGATTTGTGTGTTTTCAGTCATTTTATGTCGACCCTGCTCTGAATCTGAAGTGGGTGAAGCACATGGACTTGGAACCGCTGTATCGCACCGACCACGCCGAGGCGCAATGGTCGGCTCTGCCATCAACCGCCATAATTAACCGCAAGTTCATCAATTCAGAATATTACAATGATGTCATGTCTTTCATGAATGAGAGCGTAATGCCTGAAGCCGCTGAAACAGTCGGTATCCCGGAAATCACCGCGGAAGAGACCGCAGAAGTCCGCCGGTCGGCCGCACAATCCCAGGCCATTGATCAGGCCTTGGACGAAGGCGATCGTGATTCCCTACACACCCTTCCCCTTGGCTTGTTACCGTTGAATATTCCGTCACTCGCCCGGGCAAAACTTCTCAAAGACAGCCGTATGAAAAGCATGCTCGAGATGTTCAATTCCGGCAAAGCCGGCAGCGGCCGCATGGAAGTGGAGGCATTGTCGAACGTCTTCGAAGCGACCGACGAATTCAAGGCTGATCTGGCAATTTTAGAGCATATGGAAAAATTGCACAGCTATGATGTCTACAGCTTACGCATCGAGCTGCGCCGTTTGGGCATTCCCATCAAGGCTCAGGAGGGTTTGCAACTATCGGAACGCAAGGCCAAGGAATTGACGGTCTATATGACCGAGTTCACCAGGCCGCTTATTCAGCAAATTTATGGCGGCTCCGGCAACGATATCGCAAGCATGGACCAGTTGTTGGCAATGTTTAAACGCCCGGACAAGGGAGATGCGATTAAGAACCTCAGGATGATGGCCGACAAGCTGGGTATCGGCCTGGCCGAAGTGCCAACTTTTCTGGAAGAATATGGCGATGTTTTCCTGTCCCTGGCCTACTACAAGGGCGCGCTGGACGAAATCATTCCGCGGGTCACGGCATTTCTTGACGAGTTGGACGACATCAACAAGAATTATCAAGTTCGCCAGATGCCGCGTTTCGAAGAAACCTGCAATAATTTGCAGATGCGTTTCAACGATATCACCGCCTCACTCACCGGTCGTTTTGAAAGCTTCGACCGCAATTCAAAAACCCTGTGGGACAATATCAACGCCGCTTCCTTCCAGGCCATTAAGAAAGTGATCGAGGCTCATTACGTCACCATTGGTGGTGTTCTATGTGGCCTGATGGTCAAGATGGACGCCTGGGACGAGAAGTTCGGCGGCGACTGCGGCGGTCCTGTCTCCAAGGCTGATTTCATCATGTCGGAGATGCGCATGGGCATGAACTACATCGCCGAACTCGAAAAATCCGCGCCCTCCACTACAGACCTGTCATAGACTCACGCAGTGCTGCAACGATGCAGGCTCGGTTCGGATAAAACGGGACCTAAAGTTCGTTTGCGGTCGCCCCGCCCCAGAATTCCTTCCAATCCTGCGCCAGCATGTCGGTTGCGGTACCGTCCGCTTCGAAAAACTTGTTCGGCAATTGAAAGACCGCCAACATCAGGCCGCCGTTCGGCGTTCCTGCCTGATGGCGGCTGCCGGCCGGACGCCAGACAAAATTGCCGGCACTGCAGGTACCCTCGCTGCAGACGAGTGCGCCCTCGATGACAAAGGTCTGTTCAATTTGCACATGCTCGTGGTCAGGCAATATGGCGCCCGGCGCCATTTTCAATAGAACCGTCAGCAGACCGGTGCGCCGGTCCACCAACAATGTCTTCGCCTCCACGCCGGGGTAACGGGTTTCCTCCCAGGGCATCGTATGGGTTTCAACGAAGCGCGAATCCATTGGTCCCAACCCGCCGTGGTTCGTGGCATTGGGTGTCACAGCTGTCGTCATGGTGCCTCCATCAAGGTAAATTTTGCTACGGTGATTGCGTCAGTCACCGCATCGCGCGCCGCCCGGACCTGGATTTGCATGACCGTTGCGCCGCCAGGCACCCGCCCATTTTCAAACGGTGTATCCGCCATGTCCACGATACAGGCTTTGTTTTGGGCCGTCATGGGGCCTACCGGCCGATGAACTTTGGCGGCCGTTTTTCCTTGAATGACGCAATGCCTTCCCGCTTGTCATCGCTGTCCAGCACGGCCTCGGTATCGCGGCGGGCGATGCCGGCCTGTTCCGATGGCCCCTTGGCGATGACTTCGCCTACGAAACGCTTCAGCAGGCTCAATACCATGGGCGCGTGTTGCCGCAGCTTGACGGCGTAATCCATGGCCGCGTCCATCAACTGGTCCGATGGCACCACCTTGTTGACCATACCCACTTCGTAGGCGCGCTGGGCCGACATATCATCCGTGACCAGGACGAATTCCATAGCCACTTTGTGGGGAATGCGGGCGGCAAGGGAGGAGATCAAGCCGCCCGAGACGCCGACCTTGGCCTCCGGATAACTGAATTTTGCGGTATCCGCCGCCACGCAAAGATCGCAAAACTGTACCAGCACCACGCCGCCGCCGACGCAATAGCCGTCCACGGCCGCGATGATTGGTTTATCCACCTCGACGCCGACGCCGGGTGTAAAGCGCCAAATCTCCGGCGGATGGGTCAGATCGGCCCCGACCGTGAAGGCTCGTGACGTCGCCGACGCCAGAATCGCAACCCGGTCATCGCTAGCCTGAAAGCGCTGCCAGGCAGCGCGCAACTCTTCGCCCAAATCGACCGACAGGGCGTTTAGTTTCTCCGGCCGGTTCAGGGTAATGATGGCGATCTCGTCCTTGGATTCATAAGTGACCAGTTCCGTACTCACGATAAGTCCTCTCCCTATTGGCTGTTTGATGTGGCAATCAGCGCCAGCCATTCTGCTTCGTCGATGACTTTAACACCCAGTTCCTGGGCTTTCCTCAATTTTGATCCGGCCGCCGCGCCGGCGATCACCATGTCGGTCTTTTGCGAGACGGAACCAGACACCCTGGCGCCCAGGGCCTCGGCCCGCACCTTGGCCTCGGCCCGCGAGGTTTGTTCCAGCGTGCCGGTAAAGACCAAGGTCCTGCCCGCCAGGGGTGATGTCGTATCGGCCCGCGCCATGTCTTGAACGCGAAGTTCCGCCACGAGTGCTGTCCAAACGTCTTTGTTATGATCGTCGGCAAAGAACGCCAACAGAGCCTTGGCGACTTTCTCGCCGATGCCGTCGATATCAAGCAGCTCTTGCAAGCTGTCACCAGATACTGCCGCTTCAAATGCGTCCTTTGTCTCGTAGCGCCGAGCCAGCAGCTTGGCGTTGCCTTGTCCGACATGGCGAATGCCCAAGGCGAAGATCAAGCGATCCAGGGAAATTATGCGCCGTTCCTCTATCGCTGCGAACAGATTTTCGGCCGAGGTGTCGCCCCAGCCATCCCAGTCCCGCAACGGTTTACGCCCCTCCATCCCGTCCCGATGCTGCAAGGTGAAGATATCAGCCGGTGCTCGTACCACCCCGGCCTCGAAGAACGCCCGGATCTGTTTCTCGCCCAGGCCGTCAATATCGAAGGCATTGCGGGATACGAAATGACGCAGGCGCTCCACCGCTTGTGCCGCGCAGATCAATCCGCCGCCGCAGCGCCAGTCCACCTCACCCTCGTCGCGCACGGCATTCGCGCCGCAGGCGGGGCAAGTCATGGGGAATTCAAAAGGTACGGCACCAGGCTTGACCACTTCCAGAACTTGCGGGATGACATCACCAGCGCGCTGCACCAGAACCACCGCGCCTACAGAGATATGTTTTTCGGCAATGTAGTCTTCGTTGTGCAATGTGGCGTTGGAAACCACCACGCCGCCGACGGTGACCGGTTTCAGACGCGCCACTGGGGTCAGCTTGCCGGTGCGGCCGACCTGGATATCGATACTCTCGACCAATGTCTGGGCCTGCTCGGCCGCGAATTTATGGGCGATGGCCCAGCGCGGCGTGCGGGATGCGGCACCCAGACGATCCTGCCAATCCAGACGGTCGACTTTATAGACGATGCCGTCGATGTCGTAGGGCATCTTGCTACGCCCTGCCTCCATGGCTGCATGATAGGCCGTCATCTGCGCCGCGTTCGTACAGATTTCATGCGCCTGCACCTGAAAACCCCAGGATTCCAGGGCTGCCAGCACAGCGGACTGAGTGGCGCCGGGCAGAGCGCTGACTTCACCCCAGGCATAAGCGCGAAAACCCAACCGCCGACCGGCCGTGATGGCCGCATCCAGTTGCCGGAGGGAACCGGCGGCGGCGTTGCGGGGGTTGGCGTATTCGGGCCGACCAGCGTCCCTCTGCCGCCGGTTCAGCTTCGCGAAGGCGGCATGCGACATGAAAACCTCGCCACGCACTTCAAGGATGTCGGGCGCGCCGGCGATGCTTTGCGGGATATCCGCGATGGTACGCAGATTGGCCGTGATATCCTCGCCAATTTCACCATCGCCCCGGGTCGCGCCCTGCACAAAGATACCGTTTTCATAGCGCAAGGCAGCAGACAGTCCATCGATTTTGGGCTCGGCAACAATTGCGAGGGGCGCATCTTCAGATAACTTTAAAAAGCGCCTGATACCGGCCAGAAAATCCGCTACGTCTGCTTCTTTGAAGGCATTTCCCAGAGACAGCATGGGCCGGCTATGCCGTACCTTGGCAAAACCACCGGTTACGGGCGCACCGATCCGTTCGGACGGGCTATCGGCACGCTTCAAACCCGGAAAGCGCGCTTCGATCTCAGAATTGCGCCGGCGCGATTGGTCATACGCCGCATCGGAGATTTCCGGCGCATCGTTTTGATAATACGCCCTATCGTGGAACCCAATCTCGAATGCCAGACGGGCCAGTTCCGCTTTTGCCTGATCCTCGCTCAACGCGGAGACCGGCAGGGCGGCGGTATTGATCATCCTCCGGCGGCCTGTAACAGGCTGCCGGCGGCAGCGCGAGCCTCGTCGGTAACCTTGGCACCGGCCAGCATGCGGGCAATTTCCTCGCGCCGGTGTTCCGCATCCAGAACTTCCACAGAGGTGCGGCTCATTCCGCCCTCGGCACGCTTCACAATAAGCCAATGATGGCGCGCCCGGGCAGCAACTTGTGGCGAATGGGTCACCACGATGACCTGGGTGTCGTGAGCCAGGCGCGCCAGACGCTCACCCACCTTATCCGCCACCGCGCCGCCGACGCCGCTGTCGACCTCGTCAAAGATTAACGTGGCTGGTTCCCGGTTTTGCGACAGGGCCACTTTCAAGGCCAACATCACCCGCGACAGTTCACCGCCCGATGCGACCTTGTTCAATGGTCCCAGCACGCTGCCCGGATTGGTCGCAATATGAAAGGCGACCCTGTCCCATCCCTCGCCACTCCAGCTGTCCTCATCACGCTGGCTGAGCACGGTTTGAAAAGTCGCCTTATCCAAAGCCAGCGGCGGCAATTCGGCGGCCATAACCTGGTCAAGTCTTTTCGCGGCCTTGACGCGCCTCTTGCTCAATTGCCCGGCCGCATCCAGATAGGCATTTTTGGCTGCATCAGCCGCCGCTTCAAGGACCGCCAGGCGTCGTCCGCTATGATCAATACTATCCAGGCGCCGGGCGAACTCGTCATGTAACGCCGATAGGCCGTCAACGCCGACCCGATGCTTGCGGGCGGCTTCGCGCAGGGCAAACAGACGTTCTTCAACAGCTTCCAGGCGGGTTGGATCCAGATCCAGGGATCGCGCCCCTTCCGCAACCGCTTCGATGCCTTCCATGACTTCGGCGGCCGCACGCTCCAACCCATCGATCGCCCCATCCAAGGCCCCACCGGCACCTTTCGATACCCGCTGCAAGGCGCGCTGGGCGATGCGTAGCCTCTGTTCCACGCCGTTGTCTCTACCGTCGTCGCCATACAGGGCCACCTTGGCATCATGCAGGGCATCGGCGATCTTCTCGCCCTGGCGTAATTGGGTGCGGGTGCGGTCAAGCATCTCCTCGTCACCGGGCTTTGGGCCCAACGCCTGTAATTCGGCACAGACGTGGCGCAAATACTCCTCTTCCTCCCTCGCCACCCGCACCGCCTCCCGGGCCTCCGCAAGCGCTAGCGCCGTTCGGCGCATGGCATCGTGGGCTGCGATGCTACTATTTATCAGTCCGCCCAGGCCGCCATAGATATCCAATAACGCGCGATGCCCGGTGGGATTAAGCAGACCGCGTTCATCATGCTGGCCATGCACCTCGACCAGGGTTTCGCCCAATTGACGTAGCAGGACGGTTGAAACGGGTTGGTCATTGACGAAAGCCCTGCCCCGGCCGTCAGCGCCAATCTGACGGCGCAATATAATTCCACTATCTATGGTCAGATCCTGTTGCCGCAGGACGTCCCAAGCCGGATGGCCGGCCGGTGGATCGAAGGTCGCCACCACTGTTCCCCGGTCGGCCCCCCCCCGCACCATACCCGTCACGCTCCGGCCACCCAAGGCCAAACCCAGAGCATCCAACAGGATGGACTTGCCTGCGCCGGTCTCGCCGGTAAGGACACACAAACCATCGCGCAGATCCAGATCAAGATGATCGATCAAGACAATATTCGTAATGGATAGCGCGCTCAGCATGCCAGCGCTCTAAAAAACAGAGTCCCACATCCGGCCATACCAGGGTCGCTCCACTTGTCCGGTCCGCTGGTCGTCGCCGGTCAACAATGCATAACTGTCCATGTACCATTCGCTGCCCGGATAGTTAAAGCCCAGCATGGCCGCCGCATTCTTGGCTTCGTCCTGAATGCCCAGGGACAAATATGCCTCGGTTAACCGGTGCAGGGCTTCCGGCACATGCGTGGTGGTCTGGTAGAACTTGATGACGTGGCGAAAGCGGTTGATCGCAGCGCCATATTGAGCCCGTTCCAAATAATAGCGCCCGATTTCCATTTCCTTACCAGCCAGATGGTCGTTGGCTAAATCGATCTTCAGCCCGGCATCCCGGGCATATTCGCTGTTTGGATAACGGCCCACAACCTCGCGCAGCGCGGCCAAGGCCTGCGCGGTTATCTTTTGGTCCCGCCCGATGTCGGCGATCTGTTCATAATAGCTGATTGCGATCAGATAATAGGCATAGGGCGCATCGCGATTGCCGGGATGCAAATGCAGAAACCGCCGGGCGGTAAGTATCGCCTCGTCATAATTATTGATCTGGTATTGTGAATAGGCCGCCATCAATTGTGATTTGCGGGCCCATACCGAATAGGGATGCTGACGCTCCACCTCATCGAAATCTTTCGCAGCCACCGCCGCGTCACCAGCGAGTAATTTGTCCATGGCCTGGTTGTAGATCTCTTCTACGGGACGTTCCACATAAACGTCTTCGTCTTTGCTGCAGGCCGTCATCAGGGCCGCCACGGCGCAGGCCAGCAATACGGCGGCGGGACGCACTCGACCAATCATCGTCCTGCGACTAGTTCCTTGGGGCATATGTGAAGATGACTTCAATTTTCGTCGCTCGCTCAATCATGACTATTTATAACACGTTCCAAAACCGGGACAGACCGGCAAATTTCAAAAACCGGCAAAAATTTTGCCGCCCGTAGTGTCAACGGCAAAAATTTGCCCTATATCTCTCACATGGCATAGCGCACCAGATCAATGCAACCGTTGATACTAAAAATACAGCTATACGTTGAAATTTTGTCCTTCATCTCAGTGAAATTCAACAGTGCGTCTACGGTTGGATTGCATGCAACTAGACAACGCGGCGCCAACATATTACCTGTATCGTCACGACGAGCTTGATCGTGATTAGCAATCTGGAATGCAATTGGGAGGGGCATGAATTGAGCCCCGCCACCAAACATTGAGGTCATTATGGGGATGCTTGCGAAACGTGTTGATGCCCATGTGGGCGGCCGCATTCGCGATCGGCGCACCGGTTTGGGACAAACCCAGGAACACTTGGCGAATGCGTTGAATATTTCCTACCAGCAGGTTCAGAAATACGAGACCGGCGCCAATCGGGTCAGTGCGGGCCGACTGTACGAAATCTCAAAAATTCTGCAATCCGACGTCAGCTTTTTCTTTGAAGGGCTGGACGAGACGGCAGCGGCCGAGCCTCTCGGCCATGGCGGTAAGAACCGCTCCACAATCGAATTAGTGCGCAATTTCGGCGCCATCAATGACCCTTTGATCCGGGCGGCGGTTTCGGGCTTGGTCAAAAGTATCGCCAAGCCGGAAACCGACGTCTCATAGAAATTCATACGGTTCCGCTTGGCACATGACGGCATCAATACTGACAACCCAATGGCCTGCGCCGCAGGCTTTTTCGTACCCCAGGTGGCTCGGCGCGGCGGCGGCGCGACGAAATACCGATAGCGCCCAGCCTTGCCGAGCCGGGGCTGTCGTGATAGCGAACGGCTATGCAGGATAGACAAACAGGCGTTGCCAACCGTAACGCACCGGGCCGTAAAGCCGGAGGCCCCAGGGGTATCGTCGTCATTGTCAGTAATTTCAACGAGGATGAGAACCATGCCAGCCACCGTGTCGGCGATCGCTATGTCGTAGCCGTCCGGGACATTTGCGATGCGCTACCCTTGATGCTTCCGGCGCTGGGCAGCGGTGCGGATCTCGATACCCTGTTGGATAACATCGACGGCGTCATCCTGACCGGCGGCGCCTCGAACGTGAACCCGCATTATTACAATGGTGTCGAGGCCCGGGACAAATCCCTGCTGGATGACCGCCGCGATGGCGTGGCTTTGGAACTGGTGTGCGCCTGTGTGGAACGCAACGTGCCTCTGTTCGGCGTTTGCCGCGGCATTCAGGAGATGAACGTCGCCTTGGGCGGCAGCCTGCATCAGTATATGCATGAGTTACCCGGGCATTTCGATCATCGCCGGCCGCGGGAAAAGCCCATTTCGGTACAACTTGGGGCCCGTCAGCGCATCACCCTGACGCCGGGCGGTGTACTGCAGAATCTGGCAAATGGCGCCAGGCAGGTCATGGTCAACACCCTGCACGCCCAGGGCATCGACCGCCTGGCCACCCCCTTGGTAATTGAAGCGCTGGCCGATGATGGCACGATCGAGGCGGTGCGCGTGGCCGATTCGCCGACCTTCGCCGTTGGGGTGCAATGGCACGCGGAATACCGCACTTCCGAACATGCCCTCTACCGCGCCCTGTTCGCCGCCTTTGGCGAGGCGGTGGCGGCCCATGCTGGAAAGCGGATGAAGACGGCCGGCATGGGACGGGTGGCGTGACGGCCAAGCTGGAAATTCGCCCGGTCGCCGATGCCGACATGGCGGCAATCCAGACTATTTACGCCCACCATGTCCTGCATGGTTTGGCATCCTGGGAACTGGCGCCACCGGACCTGGCGGAGTTGATCGCCCGGCGCGATAGCGTCCTGCAGGCCGGATATCCCTATGTCGTCGCCATATCGGAGGGCCGGTTGGCCGGTTACGCCCATGCCGGACCCTATCGATACCGTCCGGCCTATCGTTTCACGGTGGAAAATACGATCTACCTACACCCCGATCAACAGGGCAAGAATATTGCCCGGCCCCTGTTGCAACGGGTCATCGATGACTGCGCGGTCCGTGGCTACCGCCAGATGATCGCCGTGATCGGCGACAGTGGCAACCACGCCTCGATCAGGTTTCATGAAAAGATGGGCTTTCACCACGCCGGCCTTATCGAAGGTATCGGTTGGAAAGCCGAGCGCTGGCTGGATTCCGTCATGATGCAGCTCAGTCTGGGGCCCGGCAACAGTAAGCCGCCCCAGGCGCCGGCTTGACGAACCCTTGGCGAAAGAGGGGTTTGAGCAAGACCGCCACGCCAAGGCGCTTGATATATCAGCGACGAATGCATTGCATCGGTTCGCATCAGGCCGAACGATTTTGCAGCGTCGAGGCGAGATTGACAGCAATGGCGCTGATGATCATGCCAAGTGCGATCAATTCGCGCCAGCCGATTACCTCGTCCAGTAGCCAGGCGCTACCCAGAACACCGATTACAGGGACCGCCATGGCGCCAATTCCTGATACCGTAGCCGGAAAGGCGGCAACCACGCGGAACCAGGAAAAATAGGCAAGGGCATTGGCGATAAAAACCAGATAGGCAATGGCAAACCAGCTTTCCGTTGTGATTGCCGGCAACGACAATGTGGCATCGCTGAAGGCCCAGATCAGGGCCACCGGAACGATGGCGATCACCAGTTGCCAGCCCGCCAGCACGGTTGGATCATTTTGCCATCGACGGCGCTTCATCCAGACCGTGCCAAGGCCGAAGGCTACCGCGGAAAGCAGCGTCAGACCGGCCCCTAAAGGCGCATTCCGCAAATGCGACAGATCCTGTCCGACCAGAACCCCCAGTCCCACAAGCCCGAGGCCCATAGCCACGACCCGCGGCCAGGTCAGTCGCTCGCCCAAAAGAAATACCGCAAAAACGCTGGCCCATAAAGGCATGGTATAGACAATCACCGAAGTGCGGCCGGCGCTAAGAAGCTGCACGCCAAATGTCATGCAGATCTGAAAAACGGCCATGTTGCACAGCGCTGCGATGATCAAGTCCGGCCAGTGGCTGCGCGGAACGGACAGCGGCGCGCCCTGCATTCGACCCAATAGCAGCAGTACAATGGCCGCGGCCGTCATCACCAGCAGGCGGCTGCTCCAGACGTCCATGGTTTCCAGCACAAATGCGGTCGCCGGATAGCTGAAGCCCCAGCACAACCAGGTCGTGACCAGCAAAATATAGCCCAGCCGGGGCGAAACGTTCGCCGTTTCCGTCCCCATCAACGCGCCCCGCCCACTTAAATGGCCGCCGTTGACAAAAATTCAAATATGACGCGGCCGCATTCGAGACGAGGGTCATTTCCCATAAACGTCTTTTTTCCAGCCAATCATTGAATCCACGGCGGTCGGGAGCCGGCGCGGGCCGGTCCAGATTTCATTGACAAGGGGCTAACCACTTAGCCGCGACAACAGGGTGTTCAACTGTTTTTGTTCCGTCGGACTCAGATCCCGGGCAATACGCTTTTCATGCGCCTCGACCAGGCCCCGGGCGCGGCGTAAAAGCGCGTCCCCCTGATCCGACAAACGCAAGGCATACGAGCGCCGGTCGGTCGGTGCCGGCGCGCGCTCCACCAGGCCGCGCTTTTCCAGACGGTCGATCACCGCCACCACTGTAGAACGGTCAATGCCCAGGGCATTTCCCAACCGGGTCTGATTGAGGCCGGAATTCGCCTGGATCACCACCAGAACGCCGAACTGCCCCGGCGTAATATTGCAATCCTTCAGGCTTTTGGAAAAATCCTGGAATACCGCGGTCTGGGCCCGGCGCAGATTATAACCAATCAACCCAGGCAGCAGATCGAAGTCATAACTGTCGCCGGCCGGGTTGGGGCTGATTTTCATGTTACTCATTGAGTAGCGAGGCTAGGACACTTCAACGACAGGCGAAAGCAAATTTGTGCACCGGCGCACATTCGGACTATATAGATCGCATACGCTCTTGATCGACATTTATGGAGCAGAATATGGGGGATGGAGAGGCAGTGGGCTACCGGGTAAAGATACGCGGCACGGATAAAACCGTTGAAGTAGGCGATGATGAAACGATCCTGGAAGCCGCCCTGTCGGCCGGCATCGACTATCCGTTCGGCTGTCAGTCGGGCAATTGCGGGGCCTGCAAAACCCGTTTGCTGGCCGGCGAGGTGGAAATGTCGGATTATTCCGAATACGCCCTGACAGATGATGAACGCGCCCAGGGACAGATTTTGGCGTGTAGCGCCGTTCCCGTAGCCAATTGCGATGTGGCCTGGCTGGATTTGGAAGACACGGTCCAGCACGCCATGCAAGCGCTGGATTGCACAGTGGCCGCGGTGGAGCGGGCAACCCATGATATCGTCATCCTGCGTCTGCAAGCAGCCGACGGCGGCACCTTGGCCTTTTCCGCCGGACAGTATGCCTCGCTTGGACTTGCCAAACAGCCGCCCCGGGATTTTTCCATGGCCAGTGAACCTTATAGCGGCATCCTGGAATTCCATATTCGCGCCATAGCAGACGGCCAGGTCAGTCAATTCGCACAAAGCCACGTGCAAGTGGGCGATGCCGTCGCTCTGTCCGGTCCCATGGGCCTGGCCTTTCTGCGCGAATTGCACACGGGGCCAATCGTTGCCGTGGCGGGCGGCTCCGGCCTGGCGCCCATCAAATCCATTGTCGAAACAGCCCTGGCCAAAGGCATGGCGCAGCCGATTACACTGTATTTCGGCGCCCGTGCGGAACGGGATCTGTACCTTGTGGCGCATTTCGAGGCTCTGGCGGCCAAGTACGCCAATTTCAGTTTCATTCCTGTCCTGTCCGAGGAAACAGGCGCCACCACGCGGCGCACGGGTATGCTGGCCGACGCCATAGGGGAAGACCTGGCAACCATGGACGGTTGCAAGATCTATGCCGCCGGTCCGCCACCACTGGTCGATGCGGTTCGCGCCCTGGCGGATCGTCTGGGCGCGCGGCCGGAGGATCTGCACGCCGATCCATTCTATACCGTCCACGAATTGGCGGCCCAAAAATGAAATTGGGCGTAAGAACGGGAACGAAGGCAACATGAGCCATAGGGATCAGACAAAGGACAACCGGCAAGCCTATTATGACCGCATTGCGCCGGCCAATCTGACCCCGTTGTGGGAGGTCTTCGCCGACCTCGTGACACCACAACCCAAAACCCGGGCGGCCGTGGCCGTCTGGCACTACGACCATATTCGCCCCTTTATTCTGGAATCCGGCGGCCTGATTACGGCAAAGGAAGCGGTGCGCCGGGTGCTGATCCTGGAAAATCCGAGTCTTCGGGGCGAATCCAAGATCACCAATACCCTCTACGCCGGCCTGCAATTGATCCTGCCCGGGGAAGTCGCTCCCGCCCATCGCCATAGCCAGTCCGCCTTGCGTTTCATTGTCGAAGGCCAGGGCGCCTATACGGCGGTGGAAGGCGAGAAAACCATTATGCAGCCAGGCGATTTCGTCATCACCCCGTCCTGGACCTGGCACGATCACGGCAACGAAACCGACGCGCCCATGGTCTGGCTGGACGGTCTGGATATTCCCATTGTCAACTTCTTCGACGCCAGCTTTGCCGAAGACCTGGATCAGGATAGCCAACCCCTCTCGCGCCCGCCCGGCGATTCCCTGGCCCGCTATGGCGCCGGTCTGTTGCCCGTGGGTTATGAAAGCCTTTCGCCCGCCTCGCCGGTCTTCAACTACCCCTATGCGCGCACCCGCGAAGCCCTGGAGCAGATGCGCAAGGCGGCGGAATGGGATCCCTGCCACGGCTTGAAAATGCGCTACGTCAATCCGGCCACGGGTGACCATGCCATGCCGACCATGGCCGCCTTTATGCAGTTGCTGCCGGCCGGCATGTCCACTGCGCCCTATCGCGCGACCGACGGCATGGTCTACTCCGTGGTCGAAGGCGCCGGCAAAACCTTCGCCGGCGGCCAGGAGATGACATGGGGACCGCGGGACACCTTTGTTATTCCAAGCTGGTGCCGCCATCACCATGAGGTGGAGGGGGACGCGGTGCTGTTCAGTTTTTCCGACCGGCCGATCCAGGAAAAACTGGGCCTGTGGCGGCAAGACCGCGGCAATCACTAAAGATCCTGGCCATGGCAGCGAACGAGTACGAATTCCTCGACGAGGCGGAACTGGCCGATTTTCCCGGCCTGCTGGCCGTCTCTCAATTCGTCCGCATGCTGGGCGGCGTGCCCTGGTTTGGCGGTCTGGGCCTGGAATTGGATGGGCGGGAGGTGCTTTTGGCCGAGGAATATTTGCTCGCCCTGGGTTTCCCCGAGGCTCGCATCGCCCCCGTCATGGATTGGCAAGAGGCAGCGGACGCCGCGGCCAACCCGGAATGGAACACCGATTGGTGGGAAGCGGAAGAGCAGATTCGAATGGCCCTGGTGGCGGAGGCCTGCCTGCTGGCCGATGAGGATACGGTCATGGTGGCGCTGACCCACCTGCAGAACCAGGCCGTCCAGGCGGTGGCGGAATCGGCTGAACTGGCCGCCGAGGCCGCCGGCATCGATGACGAGGAATTGATCCGTGCCGCCGCCGGCGGGGCGGCCCAGGGGATCTATCAGGCGGGCCTGTTATTGGCGGCCGAGAATGAAAACGACGAACACCATGCCTTTGCCCTGAAATACCGCCTGTTCGAATCCGGGCGCTGGCCGATCGGCGTGATCGGCAACAGCTTTCACATCTTCTAACATCAAAGCGGCAACAATATGAAAAGGAGCCCGCAATGGCCTTTGCCATAACCCCTCCCCCACAGCCCTGGGTTCCCGTCCAGGGCGGCGATCCCTTTCCCGTTCGGCGGATCTATTGCGTCGGCCGCAACTATGCCGCCCATGCCCGTGAAATGGGCCATGATCCCGACCGCGAGCCGCCGTTTTTCTTCATGAAACCGGCAGATGCGGTGGCCATGGATGGCAGCGCCCTGCCCTATCCCCCCGCCACCGCCGATCTCCATCACGAGATCGAACTGGTGGTCGCACTGTCCAAGGGCGGCGCCAATATTCCGGAAGATCAGGCCCTGGCGCATGTCTTTGGCTACACCGTTGGCCTGGACATGACCCGCCGCGATCTACAGGGCGAGGCCAAGTCCAAGGGCCGGCCCTGGGATACGGGCAAAGGCTTTGACCAGTCCGCCCCCATTGGCGCCTTGCGCACGGTTGCCCAAATCGGCCATCCCACCGACGCCCGTATCCGGCTGACGGTGAATGGGGAAAGCCGCCAGGACGGCAACATCAACCAGATGATCTGGAATGTGCCCGAGACCATCTCCTATCTGTCCGGCCTGTTTCAACTCCAAGCCGGTGACCTGATTTTCACCGGCACCCCCGAAGGCGTGGCCGCCGTAGGACCGGGCGACCGGCTTGAAGGCGCGGTCGAGGGCATCGCGACACTTTCCGTCAGCTACAACCCGAAATCCTAAGGCGGCGCAAACGTGAAAATTTCCATCGCGACCTGGAATGTGAATTCCGTCCGGGCTCATTTATCCACCGTCGAGCAGTTTCTAACCGCACGGCAACCCGATGTGCTGTGCCTGCAGGAAATCAAGGTGACCAACGACGTCTTCCCTCTGGAGCTGTTCAAACAACACGGCTATGTGCACCATGCCCTGCATGGGCAGAAGGCCTATCACGGCGTCGCCATTTTCGCCAAGACGGCGCTGCCCCTGGAAAATGTGACGCGGAAAGACTGGTGCGGCATCGAACAGGCCCGGCATCTATTTTGCACCCTGCCCGGCGGCGTGGAACTGCATAATTTCTATGTTCCCGCCGGCGGCGATAAACCGGATGTCGAAATAAATGAAAAATTCCGCCACAAACTGGACTTCATGACCGAGGTGACGGCCTGGTTCAAACGGCGCAAGCGCAAGCAAAACCGTTTCGTTCTGGTCGGCGACCTGAACGTCGCGCCCCTGGAAACCGATGTCTGGAACCATAAACAATTATTGCGCGTCGTCAGCCATACCCCCATCGAAGTCGAGCATATGGCGGCCTGGTACGCCTCTCACGACTGGGTTGACGCGGTGCGCCATTTCGTACCCGAGGACGAGAAAATTTTCTCCTGGTGGAGCTATCGCTCGCCCAATTGGGAGGCGGCCGACAAGGGCCGCCGCCTGGATCATGTCTGGGTAACGCCGGCCCTGGCTCCGAACCTGTCCGGCATCGAGGTCATGAAATCCGCCCGGGGTTTTCAGCCGGCATCCGACCATGCCCCGGTCATTGTCGAGATGGAAATCTGAACCGCCTAAAGGGCCTCGCCTCGGATCAGCTTTGGCAGGTCTCCGGTCATGGCGGCGGCGTGACGTTCAAAAAATCGCTTGGCCGGCCCGATCCTGTTGACCAGGCCCAGGCCCAGAACGCGGGCCAATCGAACCGGCGTGATATCGTTGGAGAACAGCCGCACCAGACCATCCGTCATCATCAACATGGTCAGGGCATCAAAGCGGCGCCATTGCTGGTACCGGCGCAACGGCTCGCCCCCGCCCAGATCAAGTCCCAGGCGGGCGCTGTCGATCAAAACCTCGGCCAGGGCGGCAACGTCGCGGATACCAAGGTTCAGCCCCTGCCCGGCCACGGGATGCATGCCATGGGCCGCATCGCCAATCAGGGCCAAACGTGTATCGATGTAACGTTCGGCATTCTGCAATCCCAGGGGATAGCTCCAACGCGGCGCATCGCATTCGATCCGGCCCCAATGGTCGCCGGCCCGATCCATGATTTGGGCATTGAAGGCAGCCTCGTCCAGGGCCAGCAGCGCGGGAACGTCACGGCTCCGCTCCGTCCAGATCAGGGCTGAACGGTTGCCGCGCATGGGCAGCAGGGCAAACGGCCCGGCTGCCAGGAATAATTCCGAGGCGATGCCGCCATGCCCCCCTTCGTGGCTTACCGTGGTGACTATGGCGGTCTGGTCATACTGCCAGGACAGACTGCGAATGCCGGCGCCTTCGCGCAGCGGCGAATGGCGACCTTCGGCCCCAACCGCAAGCGCGGCGGTGATCGTCCGGCCGTCGGCCAGCACGCCACGCACCCCGGTCTGGCTACGTTCCAGGTTGGTCAATTCCCCGGGCGCGATCAGTTCCACCGCCTCGGCCTGCGCCAAGGTCCGGTGCAGGGCCAGGCGGATGAAACGATTTTCCACGGTGAACCCGAACGGCCGGTCGCCGACCTCGCGGTGATCAAAATGCAGGAACAATGGCGCACCGTTGTCGGCCACCCGAATTTCCTCGATCGGCGCCGCGTAATCGGCCATATGGGCCCAGGCGCCGATCTGCCCATACAGTGCGGCGGAGCCATAGGATAGGGTGGATACCCGGCCATCATGCGCCATGGCGGTCAGCACGGCGGGCTTTTGCCGCTCCACCACCACGGCGCGCAGGCCGGTGCCGGCCAGGGCCAGGGCCTGGGTCAGACCGATCAAGCCGCCGCCCACGATCAGTACATCGGTCTTGATTTGATTGTCCCGCGCCATGGGCACCAATTTCGCCCTAGACGGAGCCATTGTCCAGCGGCCATTCCCGAGATAACCTATGACAATGAATGATACAGCATGGCACGAGATGTCGGCCCTGGCGTTGGGCGCCGCCATCCAGGACGGCCGGATCGATCCCGTCGATTTGACCGCGCATTTTTTGACCCGGATCACCCGGGAAGATCCCGAACATCGGATCTACATCCGGGCCACGGCGGACCGCGCCCGGGCGGAGGCGGCGGCCGCCTCGTCACGGGCCAAGGCCGGATTGCGGCAAGGCCCGTTGGACGGCGTGCCCATGTCATGGAAGGATCTGACCGACACCGCCGGTACCGAAACCACCTTTGGCTCGGCTATTCTGCGCGACCGGGTGCCGGACCGGGATGCGCTGCTGTTGCGCCGCGCGACCCTGGCCGGGATGATTTGCCTGGGCAAGACCAACCTGTCGGAATTCGCCTATTCCGGCCTGGGCATCAATCCAACTTTTGGCACCCCGGCCAATGGCGCCGATCGGGAGGTGAAGCGGGTGCCCGGCGGTTCGTCCTCCGGCGCCGCCGTCTCCGTGCGCAATGGTCTGGCCCCCGCCGGCATCGGCAGCGATACGGGTGGGTCCGTCCGGATACCGGCGGCGCTGAACGGCATCGTCGGCCTGAAAACCACCATTGGCGTCTTGCCCCTGGACGGCATTCTGGCGCTTTCACCCACCTTTGACACCATCGGGCCCCTGACCCGCGATGTGGCCGACGCCAACGCCATCTTTGCGGTGCTGAACCAATCGCGCCCCTATGACCTTGGCGGCGCCTCGTTGCGGGGCGTGCGCCTGTTAAAGCCCACGGACGTGATGTTCGATGATTTGGACGCCACCGTGGCCGGGGCCATTGCCTCCGCGCTGGACCGTCTGAGTAATGCGGGCGCCGAGATCATCGAGCGGGAGGTGCCGGAATTCGCCGAGGCATTCGAACTGGTGGCCAAGCATGGCAACATCATCTCGGCCGAGGCCTCGGCCCTGTGGCATGACGAGGTGGAAAACCGGGGCGATGAGATGTACTGGGGTATCCTCTCGCGCTTTCAGCTAGCCAACAAACTATCCGCCATAGACGCGGAAGCGGCCCATATCGGCCTGTCCGCCATCGCCGCGCGCTATCGGGCGCGCACGGCGGGCTTCGCCGCCGCCATCCACCCGACCTGCCCCCGTGTCGCGCCACCTATTGCCGGTCTGGAGCATGACCCGGCGGCTTATAACGAAGCCAATCTGGCGATCACCCGCAACACCCGCCTGGGCAACATCATGGAAACCTGCGGCGTCACCCTGCCCTGTCAGCGGGCGGGCGAACTGCCGGTGGGTCTGTCCCTGATGGCAACCAAAAACTGCGAAGGCAAGGTCCTGCGCCTGGCCAAGGCCGCCGAACAGGCCTTGGCGTGAGAACCTGGATATAGGTGGCAGGCGGGCTCAGGCGGGGTGGCATTTTCCACGTTGGCCAGGCCTACGCCGGAGCGAAAACGTCGTCTTCCTGCTTGCCGGTCAACGCGGGCAGTTCAACGGGCCCTTTGAAGGCGCTGTCGTGCTGCAGGGTCGGCATCACTTCGGTGGCGAACATGCGCATGTTCAACTCGCCCTGCTCGTGGGGCATGCCGCCGTAGGAGAAGTCGCAGACGATATGATCGGTGCCGGTCAGGCTCTGCAATTCCGCGATCTGTTGCTTGCAATCGTCCGGGGTGCCGACGATCTGGATGTTGACGTAGAAGTTGGTCATTTTTTCCCGCGCTTCTTCATCCTTCAGCTTGGAATAGGTCTTGGCCATCTTGCCGTAGGATTCATAGCCCTTGACCGTGGCGAGGTGGCCATCGGAAAACTTGTAGTGATTGTCGATCGAATCCCACTTGGCGCCCAGATACCGCATGGCCCGCTCGTTCGCTTCCTCCCGGCTATCGGCGACCGAAACGTTGGTCAGGATAATCGGCGGCTTTGGTGTGTGGCCCACGCCCATGGCAATATCGCGGAAGCTTTGAATATCCGTGGCCGCCTTTACCCATTCGTTCTGCATGATGACCATCATGCCAAAACCCAGCTTGGCCATGATCTCCGCCGATTCCGGACTGACCGACGAGGCATAGAAGCGCCGTTCGGGATGGGACATGGGGCGGGGGCGGATCGACATTTTCGGAATTTGATAATATTCGCCATCCCAATCGAAGACTTCCTGGCTCAACGCCCTGGTGATCAACTGGGCGGATTCGGCAAAGCGCGGGCGGGCTTCCTCCATGGGGATGCGGAAGCCGGCATATTCCACCGTGGCCGCCCCCCGGCCAAAGCCGAACAGGCAGCGTCCGCCGCATAGCAGGTCCAGGTAGGCGATCTGTTCCGCCACCCGGATCGGGTCCTGCCAGGGTAGAACGATCACGCAGGTGCCAAGGGTAATTCGCCTGGTACGCCCCGCAAAATAGGTCAGCAATTGCAACGGCGATGGCGACATGGAATAGCCGGTGAAATGATGTTCCAGCCCAAACAGGGAATCAAAACCCAAAGGCTCCGCCAGATCACCAAGCGCCAGATGCTCCGCCAAAACAGCCGCATCCGAACGCCCGGCCTCCGCGAGCACACTAAGATCAGTACCGATTTTCATTTGCTTTCCAACCCCTAGAACGACGCCAACACCTGAGATCAATCGCCATTAGACAACAGTCGGCCCCTTCAGTTCAACGGTATTGCCATCGGGATCCTGAATATAAAGCGATGGCCCCTCGCCCTCTGCGCCATAGCGTCGTGCGATTGCACTGGGGTCCAGGCCATGGCCACGCAAATAGACGAGCAACCCCGGGCCATCAAATGGTTCGATGCGCAGACAGAAATGGTCCATGTTCGGGCCATCCGGCACAGGCGGGCCGCCACTCTTTTGCCCCAATTCGCCGGTCAGGGTCACCAGATCGATCTGCGCCCGGCCGGCGCGCAAATGATACAGCCCCAGGTCATCCCTGCGCCGGTCCAGAACGCAGCCCAGAATTTCGCAATAAAAGGCAAGGGATCGGTCCAAATCGGCGATCCGTAGGACCACATGATCCAATCCCAACGGTGTTATCCGCATTTCAACCTCTCCTCCCGCGTTGCAAGGGCAATGGCGCCACCTTGGCCGATCCCGCCGCAGGGCGCCCTATATCGAACGTCGTACAACAGTTTATTAAGAGGATCGCCCTATAAGCAATGGCCTAACCAATAACGACGAAATGACAGGCTGTGCTCTTTCTCGATGATATCCATACGCCGGAATGCCGCGCCTTCGCCGAGGCTTGGCAGGTTTGGCGTGGCGCCGACCTGGCGCCGCGGCGGTCCA
Organism: Pseudomonadota bacterium; assembly: GCA_027623205.1. Classification (GTDB taxonomy): domain Bacteria; phylum Pseudomonadota; class Alphaproteobacteria. The sequence goes on from JAQBYC010000024.1 coordinate 37,333, forward strand.
CGGTGCGGATAGAGGACATCCCCAAGCTGCTGCCGCAGATCAGCGTACTCGAAATTATATCGCCGGAACGGGCGGAATTTCGCCTGGCCGGCACCGCCCTGTGCGCCGCCATGGGTATTGAGTTGACGGGCCTCAACTATTTTGACCTGACGGCTCCGGAGACACGCCCCCGAAGGGTGGCGCGGACCCGCCGGATCGTGCTGCATCCGTGTGGCGCCCATGTGCTGTATCCCATTGTCCATCGTTCAGGGCGAACTGTTTTGACAGAAGTATTATCCCTGCCCGTATGGCCGAACGAGCCTGCCGCACCGCTCCAGATCTTTGCCATCTCGGTGCCCATGGAAGATATGCGTTTGGAAGAACCGGCGGCGGAACCGAAGCAACTGCCCAGAGGCGAAGGCTTCCATTTCATTGACATCGGCGCTGGTGTGCCTGATGCGGACCTTAATCCGACCGCGCAGCCTTTGCGATCACGAAATTCCGTGCGGACCGCTTGAATACAAGGCGCGGCTTCAACCACGCTTGCGGCGAAATTTTGTCGCCCTGGTTCCGGCCCGCCCGCCACTGGAACGGCCCTTCGGTCCACGGGCAGCATCCAGCATCTCGGGGGTGATTTCCGTGGCCACCGGTTTCGGGATATAGCCCTCGCCACGTTTAAGCCGGACCTCCTTGATCTGGCCCGCACCGCCGTCCTTGGAACGGCCGCCCGCGCTCCCGCCCTTCGCGTCGCGGCCTTTGCCGCCACTGCCCTCGCCGCTCAGGCCTTCCAATTCCACCTGTTCCAGGCGGTGCAGTTCGTCGCGCAGGCGGGCGGCTTCTTCGAACTCCAGATCCGCGGCGGCGGCGCGCATGCGCTTTTCCAGGTCCGCCACATAACTTTGCAGATTGTGCCCGATCAGGTGCTTGCGATCCGCATCGCCCGTATCCACGGTAACGTGATCGCTCTCGTAAACAGAGGCCAGAATATCGCCGATATTTTTCTTGATGGATTCCGGCGTAATGCCGTTGGCCTTGTTATAGGCCATCTGTTTCTCGCGCCGCCGATCGGTCTCTTCCAGCGCCTGGTTCAGGCTTTTGGTGCGGTTGTCGGCATACAGGATGACCCGGCCATCGACGTTGCGCGCCGCCCGTCCAATGGTCTGGATCAACGAGGTGGCGGAGCGCAGGAAACCCTCTTTGTCCGCATCCAATATGGCCACCAGGGTGCATTCGGGAATATCCAGGCCCTCGCGCAACAGGTTGATGCCGATCAGAATATCGAACACCCCCAGGCGCAGATCGCGAATGATCTCGATCCGCTCCAGCGTATCTATATCGGAATGCATGTAGCGCACATTCAGGCCCGCTTCATGCATATACTCCGTTAGATCCTCGGCCATGCGTTTGGTCAGGGTGGTGACCAGCACACGGCCGCCGACCCCGCATACCTCGCGGCATTCAGCGATCAGATCGTCCACCTGATGCTCCACGGGGCGGACGATGCAGACCGGGTCGATAAGGCCCGTGGGGCGGATCACCTGCTCGGTAAAGACGCCGTCCGTGCGTTCCAGTTCCCACTTCCCAGGCGTGGCGGATACGAACACGCTTTGCGGCCGCATCACTTCCCATTCGGAGAACTTCAGTGGCCGGTTGTCGACGCAGGACGGCAGTCGGAAGCCGAATTCCGACAGGGTCCATTTGCGCCGGAAGTCGCCCCGGAACATGCCGCCCAGTTGCGGCACGGTAACGTGGCTTTCGTCCAGAATGACCAGGGCATCCTCGGGCAGATACTCGAACAGGGTGGGCGGCGGTTCGCCAGGGTTGCGGCCGGTCAGATAGCGGGAATAGTTCTCGATACCGGGGCAGAAGCCGGCCGCATCCATCATTTCCAGATCCAGCATGATGCGCTGTTCCAGGCGTTCCGCCTCCAACAGCATGCCGGTCCGGCGCAGTTCCTCCAGGCGCACCGCCAATTCGGCCTTGATGCCCTTCATGGCCTGTTGCAGGGTTGGCCGCGGCGTCACGTAATGGCTGTTGGCGTAAACCCGCACTTTCTTGAACTCATCGCTACGCTGACCGGTCAGGGGGTCGAACTCGACGATCTGCTCCAGATCATCGCCAAACAGCACAAAGCGCCAGGCCCGGTCCTCAAGATGCGCCGGCCATAGCTCAACCACGTCACCCCGCACCCGAAAGGTGCCCCGGCCAAAAAAGTTGTCGTTGCGGCGGTATTGCAGGTCCACCAGACCCTTCAACAGGGCGCTACGGTCGACGGTCGCACCGACCTTCAAATCCAGGACCATCTTGCCGTAGGTCTCGACCGAGCCGATGCCATAAATGCAGGAGACCGAAGCCACGATGATCACGTCATCGCGTTCCAGCAAGGCCCGGGTGGCGGCATGGCGCATGCGGTCGATCTGCTGGTTTATGTGGGCTTCTTTTTCGATATAGGTATCGGTGCGCGGCACATAGGCCTCGGGCTGATAATAGTCATAGTAGGAGACGAAATACTCCACCGCGTTGTTTGGGAAGAAGCCCTTCATCTCGCCATACAACTGCGCCGCCAGGGTCTTGTTCGGAGCCAGCACCAGGGCCGGCTTTTGCGTCCGTTGAATGACCTGGGCCACGGTGTAGGTCTTGCCCGATCCGGTCACCCCCAGCAGCACCTGGTTGCGCTCGCCGGCCTCGACCCCGGCGGTCAATTCGGCGATCGCCTGGGGCTGGTCGCCGGCCGGCGCGTATTCCGAAACCAGTTCAAAGGCGCGCCCGCCCTCACCCTTTTCCGGCCGTGCGATGGTCGCCGGCACCCACGTCGCCCGCTCCGCCTCGGCCAATGACTGTTCGAAACTGCCGTGGATCTGTTTCATGGATGTATGTGGCATGGCACCAGTATAACCGAATTTCCGGCCGCTTCGGATAGAGAAACCTATTCCGCATGCCAAAATTCTCTTTCGGAAGCTGGTCCGAACCGCTAATTTGGCACCTTATGGAAATACTGGAGCACGACATCAGCGGCCCCCAGGCCTGGACCGGCAACGATCTGGCGGATGATGCCGGGCTGATTGCTCTCGACCAGCCCTGCCGGGACGAGTTGCTGGAACTTGCCGCGCTGTTGGCCGCCAATCCACTGCCGGTGTTATCTCTGCAACCGGACGATTTCGGGCTGGAGAACTGCCGGACCCTGATGGCCGAAGTCCGACGACAGCTGGACCAGGGCCTGGGCTTCGCCATTATCGACCGTCTGCCTCTCGAACATTTCGATGATGAGACGGCCGCTGCCCTTTATTGGATATTGGCTTCGATGGTGGCCCGCCCGGTGGCGCAAAGCTGGGACGGCAAGATGCTGTATGACGTGCGCGATACCGGCAAACAGCCGGGCAACGGGGTGCGTCCGGATATCACCAACGCCGGCCAGAACCTGCACACCGACAACAGCTATAACCTATGCCCGCCGGATTACGTTGCCCTGTTCTGCCGGCAGACCGCGATGCAGGGCGGGGTTAGCCAACTGGTCAGTTTTTCCGCCGCGCACAACCGCTTGCGGGCCGAATGCCCGGAGCTGCTGGCCCGGCTGTATCAGGACTTCACCTTCGACCGCCAGCGGGAGCACGCCCCCGACGATACCAAGGTGGTGCACCACCCGCTGTTCGCCTGGAATGGCGAGCGCCTGGTCGGGCGGCTGTCCAAGCGCATGGTGATCCAGGGTTATGAACTTGAAGGCAAGGTTATGGACGAGACCGCCGCCGCCGCGCTGGCGGCATTGGAGGCAGCCATGACGGCGCCGGGGATGGGCAAAGTGTTCCATTTTCAGCCGGGACAGATCCAATTCGTCAACAACAAGACCTGCGGCCACGCCCGCACGGCCTTTACCGACTGGCCCGAACCCCATAGGCGACGGCACCTGATTCGCCTGTGGCTACGACATCAGGGCCGGGCCTTTTATAACGGTTGAAACGACGGTTGGTATTAACCGGGTGCGTCGCAGATTTCCGTACCCATGTCTGCCGGAATGGATACTTCCAGCAGCTCAAAAGCATCCGAGGTCGCTATTTCATTGTGCGGCGTATCGCCGGGAATATACATGGAATCCCCCGCCGAAACCCGTTCCACCCGGCCGCCCGCGAACTCCAGATCGACCCAGCCGCTCAACATATAGACCAATTGCCCTTCACAAAGATGCACATGCCAGCCTGTCGGCTTCGACAGCCCGGCCGAGGATGAAGTGACCTGGGCCCGAATGCGCCCGCCGCTGGCGGCCGTAACGCCCAGCTCGCGATATTGCATAAAATCCCGCCGGCCCGGCACCATCCGCGGGTTATCGGCCTTGGCGATCGCAATTTCCTGCCCCGTTGCCGCGCCGTCCCCAGGCGCCAATGCTTCCACGCTCATATCGTTCTCCCCATCCCGTGATCGAAATATTAATCCCGGAGGAATGGTAGAATTGCCGGTGTCGCTTGGCAAGGGCAACGCCAGGGGTGTTACCGGCGGCCATGGTTTCGGCGCGACCGGCGAATTGGATATCCGATCATCGCAGGTTGATATTGCCCGATGATATTTCGGCGAAAACCCCAGGATAGTGCCGCCGCCTTCATTTCCCGCCGCAAAGGCGAATGGTTTGTCCTGCCGATGTAGGTTATCGTACCGAAAACTTGGTACAGATGACTGGCAGCCTTGAGGGTTCAATATGACAAACGGCATGGTATCAGCGCCCCAGCCGGAGGCGGTGGAGACAGGGCTTGATATCCTCAAGGCTGGCGGCAACGTGGTCGATGCGGCCATTGGCGCGGCCTTGGTGCAGACGGCGGTTGATCCGCAGATGTGCGGCATTGCCGGGTTTGGGTCGCTGCATGTATATCTGGCGGACAAGGGTGTTCATAGTTGCCTGGACTTTCATGGCCGTGCCCCGCTGGCGACCCGGCCCGAGATGTGGGAGCCGTTGATTGTCCGCGAGTGCGATGACGGATTTGGCTTCGTGTTGTCAGGCGAAGTGAACGAAATCGGCTATCAATCCATGACCACGCCGTTGACCATCAAGGCGTTCGACGAGGCCCTGCGGCGTTTCGGTACCCGATCATTGGCCGAGATGATGGGGCCGGCAATTCAATATTGTGAAGAGGGTTTTCCCGTCCGGCCGGCGGTGCATGGGTTTTGGACCAGAGCGGCGGAAAGCGGCCGCATAGCCCGCATCCGCGGCCTTACGGATGATCCCGCAACCGCCAAGATCTATACCAAGCTCGATGGCAGTCTCTATGGCGTGGGCGAGATGCTGCGCAATCCCGACATGGGACGCACCTACCGCCGCATCGCGGAACACGGCGTGGATGATTTTTATACGGGCGAGATTGCGCGGCAGATCGATGCGGATATGCGCGCCAATGGCGGTCTTATCACGCTTGAGGATCTCAAATCCTGCCAGACGGAGACGGTAGAGCCGCTGTGGACCGGTTACCGGGGGTTTCGCGTGGCGACCAACCAGCCGCCGGGCGGCGGCCTTATGATCATTCTGATGCTCAACATTCTGGAGAACTTCGATCTGGCGGCGCTGGGCCACAATACGCCCGACTATATCGTCACCGTGGCCGAGGCCATGAAGATCGCGACCGTGGACAAGGACAACCGCATGGGTGATCCAAAGTTCTTTGACATTCCGTTCGACGCGTTGTTGTCCAAGGACTATGCCAAAAGCCTGGCCGCGCGCATCAGGCGCGGCGAGAAGACACCGGTTCCGCGGATGAATACGGGGGCCAACGAAAGCAGGGAGACCACACATATTTGCGTTGCCGATACCGCCGGCAACTGTGTGACCATGACCCATTCCCTGGGTTCCTCCTCCGGCGTCGTCACCGACGGGCTAGGGTTCATGTACAACAATTGCATGATGGTGTTCGATCCCCGCCCCGGACAGCCAGGCTCGTTGGCCCCAGGGAAGGCGCGATTTTCCGCCCTGTCGCCCACCATTGTCTTCAAGGACGATAAGCCCTTTTTCCTGGTTGGCGCGCCCGGCGGGACAACCATTACCATGGGCAATCTGCAGGCGATCCTTAACGTCACGGATTTTGGTATGACCGCGCAGGAAGCGGTTTCGGCCCCACGCTTCACGGCGACATCGGATACCATCGAAGTGAACAACCGGATCTTCCGTTCCACGGAACGGGAACTCCAGTCACGGGGCTATCCCACACGCCGGCACGCTTTCAGCCATATGATCCCGATCGTGCAGGGTATCCGTATCGTCGATGGCAAATTGGATGGCGGCGCGGATCCGTCCGGCGATGGCATGGCCGCCCAGGTCTGATCCCAAGCCGCCCTGATGGATTAGGAAGACGGCCAATATTCGACCTGAAAAACAGAGGCAACCGTATGGGCGCGATCGATATTGTCTGCAATCTCTTCACGGAACGGGAAGTCGCCGAGGGGCGCACCGGACTGGACGAAACATTCAAGGCCCAGGTCCGCATGCCCGAGGAGATCCGCAACGGTGTCCCGATCCCGCGCTATTTGGAGAAGATGGCCGCGGCCGGGATCGACCGTTCGCTGTTGATCGCCGTGCGCGCCGGTGATCTGGCGGTGCGGGGCTCGTTCGAGATTGAATACAGCCGGGTGGCGGAGGTCTGCGCCGCGCATCCCGACAAGTTTTCCGCTCTTGCCGGAGTCGATCCCTTTCGCGGCATGGCCGGAATTTATGAACTGCAGCATGCCGTGGAAAAGTTGGGCTTTGTCGGCGCGCACCTCTATCCGCATTGGTTCGGTCTGGCGCCGAACGACCGGCGTTATTATCCCTACTATGCCAAATGCTTCGAGCTGGATATACCGATCATGATGCAGGTTGGCCATAACCTGATTTATTCCCGCGACCGCCGCCTGCCCAGCGTCGGCCGCCCCATCACCCTGGACGAGGTGGCCATCGATTTTCCCGAGTTGAAGTTGATCGGGATACACATTGGCGTACCCTGGACAGACGAGATGATCTCCATGGCCTGGAAACACGAGAATGTCTTTATCGGCGTGGACGCCTATGCGCCGAAACATTGGCCACCGCAAATCGTCCACTACCTGAACACCTATGGTCAGAACAAGGTGCTGTTCGGCACCGATTGGCCGGTGATCGATCCCGAACGCGCCATGGTCGAGATCAACGCCATGGGTCTGCGCGCGGAGGCCAAGGCAAAACTGCTGCGGGAAAATGCCCTAAGCCTGTTCCGCCTGCCGGAAAGCGCCCCGGAAGGCCCACCGGAACGCCCGCCGGAACGCCCAGTGGAAAGCATTGTGACGGCATGAGTTTGCGCCCGTTTCAAGTGACACCGGGACTGGTCGGCGCCGATATCGCCTCTGGCGTCATGGCTGGCGCGTTGCGGCATCCTGATAAACCGGCATTGCTGTTTGAGGATCGTTGCTTGAGTTTCAGGCAACTGGCCGAGCGCATCCAGCAGGTGGCGGCGCTGGCGCTGGCCGATCTGGGCTTGCGACCAGGCGACTGCGCCGCAATCTATGCGCCCAATTGTCTGGCCTATATCGAGCTGATCGCCGGTCTGTCCCGGGCCGGCGTCAGGGTGGCGACGCCCACCCATCGGGCCGCGCCGGAGGAACTGCGGCAAATCCTGATTAATTGTCAGGCCAAGGTCGTGTTCTGCCCTGACAACCTGTTGCACAATCTGGCCGGACTCGACATCGCCTCCACTCTGTCCCTCGATGCCGGGTACGAAGCCGCCCTGGCGCGGCAATCCCTTGCTGAACCGGTGCCGCCGGCTGATCCACAGGCGACCTTTTGCATTCCCTATACCTCCGGCACCACGGGGGAAGCCAAGGGCGTGATGTTGTCGCACCATTGCCGCAGCCACCTGTTCAAGGTCATGGCGCATCATTTTCGCTGTTTGGGTCCCGAGGATCGGCATCTCTGCTTTGCACCCCTCGCCCATGGCGGCGGTTTTGGCTTTGCCATGGCCAGTATATTCAACGGCGGCACGCTGGAACTGCTGGCCGCTTTCGATCCGGCCCATGTCCTGGCCCGTCTAGCCAGTGGCGAGGTCACGTCCGTTTTCATGGTGCCCACACATGTGCATCAGATCTTAACGCTGCCCACGGATCTGTTGCGCCAGCGCGGCGGTTTCCGGCTCAACGGCATCGTCGTCAACGCCGCACCGTTTGCCCGCAGCTTGAAACAACGCGCCGTGGGATTTTTTGGCGAAGGCATCATCCATGAATGCTATGGCTGCACCGAAGTTGGCATTGCCACGGCCCTGGCGCCGGAGCTGTTCGAGGACAAGCCCGGTTCCGTCGGACCGGCGATCCTGGGAACCGAGGTCAGCGTGCGGCGGCTGGACCGCAGCCCCGCCGACCCTGGTGAAATAGGCGATATCTGGGTCAAATCACCTACGTTGTTCAATGGCTATTGCCGCAACGACGCGGCTACCGCCGAAGCATTGGAGGGAAACTGGCTGTTGACCGGGGACATGGGCGCCATGGACGACGACGGCTTTCTTTCGATCATGGACCGGCGCAAGGATATGGTGATTTCGGGGGGCATCAACATCTACCCCCGCGAGGTCGAAGATGTTCTGCTGCGCCATGAAAGCGTGGCCGAAGCCGCCGTGGTCGGCATTGCCGACGCCCGGTGGGGCGAACGTTTGGCCGCGGTCATCGTACCCCGGCCGGGACGGCGGGCCACGGCTGACGAGATCGTTGCCCATTGCAGGCAACATTTGGGCGGTTACAAGGTGCCGCGCGATATTACCTTCGCGGATGAACTTCCGCGCAATCCCAACGGCAAGGTCATGAAACGCCGCATCAGAGAACAATTGTCGAAAACCTAGAGCAGGCAGCCTCTCTATTGCCGAGGGCGCCAAAGCTGAACATCGCCAGCCCGTCGCATCGATAGAGTTGCCCTGACACCACGCATGAGTTTAGGCTTGCGATCTGTTCAAGGTATGGGCGTTGAAATCCTATAACAAATTGAAACCACAGTGGAGAACACATAATGGCGGTCCAAGTTCCTACCCCCGATCAACTTTGGGAAGTTGCCGAGGAAATCGGCCTGAACCTGACGGAGGCGGACATCGCCTCGTATATTGAATTGATGCGCGGCAATGTTGCGGCCTACAACATCATCGATGCCATGCCGGACAATTTGCCGCCGGTGACTTACGCCCGGACGCCCGGCTATCGGCCCAGCGGCGAGGAAAACAAATACAACGCCTGGTACGTGAAGACCACGGTACAGGGCGCCGCGCGCGGCAAGCTCAAGGGCAAGTCCATCGTTTTGAAAGACAACATCATGCTGGCCGGCGTGCCCATGATGAACGGTGCGGCCACTTTGGAAGGTTATGTCCCGGATATCGACGCGACGGTCGTAACGCGTATATTGGATGCCGGTGGCACCATTGTCGGCAAGGCACATTGTGAATCATTTTGCCTGTCGGGAGGCAGCCATACCAATGCGACCGGCGCTGTGCATAACCCGCATAAAATGGGTTATTCCGCCGGCGGCTCGTCCTCGGGCAGTGCCGCCCTGGTTGCCGCCGGGGAAGTCGATATGGCCATGGGCGGCGACCAGGGTGGTTCCATTCGCATGCCGGCTTCATACTGCGGCATCTATGGCATGAAGCCGACACACGGACTGGTGCCCTATACCGGCATCATGCCGATCGAGGTCTATGTCGATCACACGGGCCCAATGACCAATACGGTGGCCGACAATGCCCTATTGCTGGAAGTCATTGCCGGCGAAGACGGCTACGACCCACGCCAGTACAACGTGAAGACACATCGCTACACCCAGGCTCTGGCAGACGGCGCCAAGGGCCTCAAGGGCATGAAAATCGCCGTCGTCAAGGAAGGCTTTCTGGCGGAAAACGCCGAAAGCGACGTAAACGCCAAGGTCCGTGCCGCGATCAAGAAACTGCAATCCCTGGGCGCCAAGGTGAAAGAAGTCTCGATCCCCATGCATGCATTGGGCGGCGCGCTTTGGGTGCCGATCGGGGTTGAGGGGTTGACCCAGACCATGATGCATGGTGACGGTTATGGCTGCAGTCGGCCGGACCTCTATGTTACCTCGCTGATGGATAAACATCGCGGCTGGCGGCAGCGGGCCGACGAGATGTCGGAGACGACCAAGCTGTTCACCATGTTCGGAACCTATATCAACAAGCACCATGGCAGCCGCTATTACGGCAAGGCCATGAACATCACCCGGCTGCTGACGGCGGCTTACGATGCGGTATTGGCCGACTACGATCTACTGGTGATGCCGACGACACCGGTGAAGTCGACACCCTTGCCCGGCCCCGATGCCTCGCGTGAGGAATACGTCCAACGGGCGCTGGAAATGCTCTATAATACGGCACCATTCGATATCACCCATCATCCCGCCATGGCGGTGCCGTGTGGCATGTCGAAAGGCCTGCCCGTGAGCCTGCAGCTTGTCGGCAAACATTTCGACGAACCGACCATTTATCGCGCCGCGCATGCCTTTGAACAGGGCGCCAAGTGGAAATCCATGTAACCAGCTCGGAATGCAAAATCGGGGCGCCGCTTCCAATGGGCCGCGGCGCCCTTTTTTCTATATGATGGTTGTTCTGAATGCGGCGGACCAGGCCGCCAATAGCAGCGCGGCTTGGTCCCGGTGCCCAGCATTTCGTCATAATGGCCGCCGCGGCGGTGTCTCAGGACTTGATTGTATTCGTTCCAGTTGCGGCTGCGCCGCGCGTCGGACAAGTTCGCATCGGCGTGGATAATCTCTGCATCCTTGGCGCGGGCGGGTCCTGCCAGCGGCCAGCTGGTATAGCCGACGATCAGGCTCTGCCCGATGAACGGCTGGCCAACCTCGCGACCGACCCGGTCAGCGGCGACGATGAGCCAAATATTAGCAGGCCAAGGCGGCCAGGAAATATCTTTATCGAAGCAATCCGGCATCTTGATCACATCATCCGCCGTGCACCAGTTGTCCGCGATGATCCAGCGGTTGGTCGTGAAAAGGCCAATGGGGAAACCGGGGCGGTTCAAGGCTGTTCATAATTCTGTGAAGTCAATTCGTGGGAGCTGTCAATGACACATACAGATGTCCGGTTTTTGTAGCACATTAAATGTCCGCTTTTATTTGCTAGGCC
>JAQBYC010000158.1 GCA_027623205.1 Pseudomonadota bacterium
TAAGTAATTGGTTCAATTTCTCTATTCTTAAGAGTCCGGGCATGTTTCGAAGCAACATGCTCTCGGCGCCTTGAACGAACAACAACGTGACGTAAACCCAGCAGCGATGGACAATATGACTGAATTTGATCTTTCCATGACCGATGCCCTGTTATCGACCACCCGCGCGGTGCGCAAGCGCCTGGATCTGCAACGCCCGGTGCCGCGCACGGTGATCAACGAATGTCTGGAACTGTCCCTGCAGGCGCCGACCGGTTCCAACAGGCAGGGCTGGTCCTGGATCGTGATCACGGACGCGAACAAGCGGGCGGCCCTGGCGGATCTGTACCGCAAGGGCGCGGGATCGTATTTGCAGGATGCCGTGCAGGAGTCGGCGGCACTGGGCGGTGACAGTCAGGACAGCCGGGTCTTTTCTTCGGCCCTGTATCTGGCGGAGCGGCTGCAGGATGTGCCGGTGCACGTGATCCCCTGCATCAGCGTGGCGCATATGGAGGAAAATCCGCCGCGTGCGGCCTGGGCCGGGGTCATGGGCTCCATCTTCCCAGCCGTATGGAGCTTCCAACTGGCCTTGCGGTCTCGCGGCCTCGGCTCAGCCCTGACCACCCTGCATCTGCGCTGCGAAGACGAGGCAAATGCGTTATTGGGCGTTCCGGACGGCGTCATGCAGGTGGCGCTGCTGCCCGTGGCCTATACCATTGGTACGGATTTCAAGCCGGCCAAGCGCCCGCCCGCATCCGAAATCGTCCACTGGGAGCAGTGGTAGGCCCAGATCAGTAAACGTGAGGTTTCGACAGGCTGCTCACATCCAGGCCGAGACGGCCGCCGTCGCGAAGCGGTACGCCTTGGCGCGGCAGGATGCGGAATAATGGCTAAACCTGCTTCGAAGAATTACCAAAACAGGCCTACACAGTCGCAATGTGACGCGCGAACAGATCGACGGACTGTTTGGCTTCGTCATAGCTGATATCGCCAAAGGCGAAGCGGCAGAGGAAATAGTTGATGCCGCTGGCCGCCGCCTGGCGCCGGATTTCTTCCCCGACCTGGTCCGGGGTGCCGACGATGGCCTGACCCATGGCGGCCAGTTCGTCGAGGCTTTCGGGAAAATGCACATTGATGGGCTTCATGCCGTGGCGGTCCCAGAGCAGGTAAAAGCTGGTGCGCCAGATGCCATAGGCCCGGCGGGCAATGTCCAGGGCCTCGGTCTCGGTTTCGGCGATGACGATGTGGCGGCTCATGCCCATGCGGGGCAGGGTTTTTTCCGCCTGGCCAAGGTTACGCCATTCCTGGCGGTAACGGTCGGTGATCTGCCGGCTGCCGGCCTCGTCCCGGTTGGTGATGATGTTGACGGCGTTTTGCGCCGCCCAGACCGTGCTGTCGGGATGGGACAAGCCGTACCAGAGGGGCGGGTGGGGCTGTTGCCGGGGCGCAAGGGTCACGGGCATGCCGTTGATCTGATAATGCGCGCCGGCGAAATCCAGGTCGGCCCCCGTCCGGCCCGCCGCCAGGCCGGCCAGGATCAAGTCCAGGGCTTCGCGGTAAATGGCCGGCGCCGTTTCATGATCCAGGCCGAAATAGCCGACCTCGATGGGCGAGATCCCCCGGCCCACGCCCAGTTCCAGCCGGCCGCCGCTGATCTGATCCAGCATGCAGATTTCCTCCAGCAGGCGGATGGGATGGTAGAGGGGCAGACAATAGACCATGGGGCCAAAGCGCAGGCGCCGGGTGCGCTGGGCCACGGCCGAGAGGAAAATGCCGGGCGAGGGCGCCATGCCCAGGGGCGTGGCATGATGTTCGGCCAGATGATAGGCGTAAAAGCCGGCGGCGTCATAGGCTTCGGTCAGGCGCAGGCGATCTTCATAATGCGCCGTTAAATCGTCCTGGCCCCGGTCCAGATGGTCGAATATACCAAATTCCATGCCGTCTTCTCCATCTGCCAAATACTCCGCCAATAGGCCATGCCAACCCCGGATACTGTCGCCAATCCCATTGTGCCACAAGCTATGAGTGCCAAAAGGCATGTGTGCCGCAAGGTATGTCGGTACAGCACCCCTCGCCAAGTCGTTTAGCGGCAAACGATGGCCGGTGCCCGGAAACGGGCGCCCGCCTCGTTCTGCGTTTCCCTCCAAGATCCACAGGCGAATAAAGGTTTCAGAATTTTCGATCGTGGATCATAAAGTGGCACCGCCTTCGATAATGATGGCATCTTATGGGGGCAACAGGAACGCCGGCGGGGGGAACTCCACTATCAAGGCAAGACCTACCCGTTCCGGATTGCCGGGCTGGGCGCTGACGGCAGCGTCATCCAAATGGATCAGTAATTCCAGGGCGGGACCGCAGCCGGGATCGTCACCATGCCGATAGGTACGGCAATCTCGAAAATGGTCTAATGCTCCGCCAACAGGCGGCCCCAGCCGGGAATCTTGTCGTTGATGCCGTTTTGCCGCAGGGCGTGCCAGTACAGCGCCGTGTTAATGGCGATTACCGGTTTTTCCAGCCAGCGCTCGGCCTCCGCCGCCAGCCGGGCCATGCCCAGGTTGGTACCGACCTGGATGATGGCATCGACCTCCGGTCTGTTCACCTCGATCATGGCCTGGCGCAGGGTCTGTTCGCTTTGTTCGGCGATGTTGACGGGGCTGTTGGCTTTCAGGCCTTTCAGGGCCACGATGTCAAAGCCGCATTCGCCGAAATAATGCCGCACGCGCTCATCGGCCACGGGCCAATAGGGGGTCACCACGCCCAGACGCCTGGCTCCAACCGCCTCCAGGGCGGCGCGGGCGGCGGCCGAGCCCAGGGTCAGGGGGCAACCGGCCTTGGCCGTAAGGCGGTCCTGCAATTGCTGCGCGCCGTCGGCCCCGTCCCAAAATGATTCGGCGGAAATGCCGATAATGATGTGATCGAGGGCGGCCGGCGTCAGGCCGTCGATGGCGTCGTCCAGGGTCGCCTTGATGGCCACGACCAGTTGTTCGAAATCCGCATCGCTGTTCAGCGCCATGTTCGGGATCAGAAACCGCGCGGTGTGGTTGGTGACGCCAGGGGGCGCCATGGCATGAAATTCCGGTTCGACGATGGTGTTGGTTGCCGGCACGACAACGCCGATCTTACGCCGCCAACCCAAGGCGTCCTGATGTCTGATATCGTTCAAGGGGTGTCTCCTTTGCGCCGTTGTTCGCCCGCGCACATTTGCGCCAAATGTGCGCGGAATCCTCAGAATAGAGCAATTGAACCAATTATCTGAGTCGCGTTCGCGACTCCAATTGGTTGAAATTTGCTCTAAACGCTCAGCCGGCCATAGGCGCCGACCCCGATGAAGAACCCCCCCGCCCGGACGATGTGGCTGGATTTCGCCATGGGGCGGCCCGAGCACGGATTGTACCATTGATACTCGACCCAGGCGGCGCCATCCCGCTCGGCCCGGCGCATGGCCTCCAAAAGGTAGTTGCGGCCAGTGCTGTCACGGGCCTCGGTGATATTGCTGCCGATCAGACCCGGAAAGCGGCCATTGACCCACATTCGGCCCTCGCCGTCGAAGACGAAGACGTACAGATCGTAGGGCATGAAGCCGGACTGCGGCGTCATGAAATCGCTGAAGGCCTTGCCCAGCCCCACCTCGGCCAGATGGGCGGCGGCCTTTTCCGCCAGCGCCTTGGCTTCCAACGGCGTGCCCGGACGGCGGCAGTCGCCGTCCCCTAGGGCCTGGAAGGACAGCGCCGCCACAAACAATGCCAGGAAACCACTGACAAGGAAGCGCGGCGCGGGTTTCATAAGTGCGCCTATAGTTTGCTGAGGATGACCGGCAGACCGTCCCTCGGCTTGGGGATCGGGATCGCTTGCCAGCGCGGCTGGTAGCCTTCGGGCAGGGCCACTTGGTAATGCTGCAGGAACTGATGCACAAAGGCGCGCACCTGCATGATGGCGAAATGCATGCCGATGCATTTATGGGCGCCGCCGCCGAACGGCGACCAGGCAAAGCGGTGGCGGCGGTCTTCCGCCCGGTTGTCCGAGAAACGGTCGGGATCGAAACGGGTCGGTTCGGTCCACAACCCTTCCTCCATGGCGACCAGGCCGGGGCTGACCGAAATGCTGGTGTTGCCGGGTATCTCGTAGCCGCCGAATTCGAACGGACGGCGGGAAAACCGCGGCAGGAAGGGCACCGGCGGGCGAAAGCGCAGGGCTTCCTTGAAGACCCGTTCGGTCAGGTCCAGGCGGTCCATGGCGTCATAGTCCAGTTGCTCCATGCCAAGGCCCATGACCTCGGCCCGGACCGCATCCTGCCATTCGGGATATTGCGCCAGGGCCCAGATCATCGTGGTCAGCGCCGAGGTGGTGGTATCGTGCGCCGCCATCAACAGGAAATTCAAATGGTCGACGATCTCGTCGTCACTGAAAAAGGCGCCGTCCTCGGATGTCGCGCGGCAGAATTGGCTGAACATATCGTCGGCATCGCCGGCCCGGCGGGCGGGGATCAAATCGCGGAAATAGTCCAGCAGAAAGGCCCGCGCCTTCACGCCGCGGCGCATCGCGGTACCGGGCCATGGGGTGCGGATCACGGCGACGGAGGCGGCCACCTCGTCAACGAAGGCCTGGTTCAGCTTGGCCGCTTCATCGCCCATCTCCAGACCCAGAAAGACCGAGGCGCCCAGATCCAGGGTCAGTTTCTTGATCGCCGGATAGAACTGAAAGCGGGGCGATGGCGTCCACGCCGGCAGCGTGTTGGCGATACCTTCGTTTAAATGCAGCATGTAGTCCCGCATGGGCTGCGGCTTGAAGGCTACCTGCATGATCCGGCGGTGGCTACGGTGGTCTTCGAAATCCCGCAGCATCAGGCCGTTGGGGAACAATTGCTGCAGCAGCCGCCAGCCGTCGCGCGAGCCGAAATTCTTCTCGCGATCCATCAGCACGTATTCCAGGGCATCGGCGCCATACAACGCCACGGTGCGGCCGCCAAAGACACTGAACTTGTAAACCGGCCCGCATTGCTGCCGCCGGCTTTGATGGAAGGCAAAGGGATCCTTCAGGAAAGCAAAAGTATTGCCGAATACGGGCATGCCAAGGTGGCCCGGAATATGATCCAGGCCACCGGCCACCGGCCCCGCCTTTATCGTCTCGCTTATGGCCATGCTGTCTGCTTCCCCTTGCGGTATGTGGCGGCGCCAACGCGGATGATAGCATTGGCCGCAGGAAATTTCAGCCCTTTGCTATTGCGAAGTGGTGATGAATTCACACGCAATTCTGCGGGTGGCCGGTTGGCGCCGAGCGAGGTTCCCGTGAAAGTGCCTTCAATTGACACTATTCGGAGGCGGCTTGATGTTGCGAACGTGGCGAGAAGCGCCGAATTGAAAACGCTGCTACCGGGATCCACACCCTTATCAGGGGGCCATATTTTTTCGCCGCAGTTCCGCCAAGGCGGCCTCTGTCTTCGCTAGATGGCCTAGCCCCATGCCCTTCAGGACGTGATCCGCTTTGGTATATTGAATGGCGACGTAGGTGGTTATCTCCACCCGGTTGCCCCAGGGGTCGAGAAAGTCAAGAAAGTGGCCGTCCAGAAATTCGATGCCCATCCCCTCGAGACGCTCGCGCGCCAAATCCTTGTCGTCCACGGCGATACCGAAGTGGCGGCGTTCGTCGGGGCCTTGGCTGCGTCCCAGGGCGAAGTTGATGAACTGATCTCCGAAATAGATGAATGCCGCCATTTCACTGCGGCTTTCGATCTCGAATTCGATGAAGCCGCCGTAGAAGGCCAATGCTTCGTCGATATTGCCCACCTCAAGCGCGACATGATTGATGCCGACCGCCTTGGCCTTATTCCCATTCCCGCCCGTCGCCATCACCTACGCCTTTTCGCAACGCCTGCATCACGGTCATCCTACATCAAGTATACCAGCCGCCGCGCAATTTCCTGACGAACAGCCCTTGGAATTTGCCCAGTTGGTGTAAAGTATCCTGGCGGCGCATGGGGCATCGCGAAACAAGCATTCAACAGGGAGTACGTCATGGGTTCGTTGCAGGGTCAAACCGCGTTTGTGACCGGGGGTGGTACGGGCATCGGCCGCGCCGTCGCCATTGATCTGGCCGCGGCCGGCGCCACGGTCATTGTCTGTGGGCGCCGGGCCGGTCCGCTGGCGGAAACCGTACAGGTGATCACCGAGGGGGGCGGTGCGGCAAGCGCCGTCACCTGCGATCTGACCGATCCGGACGCCATCGAACTATGCGCCCAGGCTTTGCTGGCCGAACATGGCGCCATCGATATCCTGATCAACAACGCCGGTTTCAGTTCGCGCATCAGAAGCACCCGTTATATCGGCGCCGAGGAATGGCGCGATGTCATGGACGTCAATACCATGGGACCGGCGATCCTGACCAAGGCCCTGTTGCCGGCGATGATCGAACAGGGGCGGGGTGATGTGGTGATGATCTCGTCCATGGCGGCGATCAATCCCTCCATCATGGCGGGTGCCGTCTACAGCGCGGCGAAGGCGGCGGCCCGGTCCTACATGAATGTCCTGGCCCAGGAAATGCGCCCCCATGGTATCCGCTGCACCACCATTTTCCCCGGCGAGGTGGATACGCCCATTCTCGATAACCGGGCCCTGCCGCCCGATGCCGAGACACGGGCCCGCATGATGCTGTCCGAGGATATCTCGGCCGCTGTTATGATGGCGGTTAGTCTGCCGCGCCGGGCCATGGTCTCGGAACTCGCTATTGCAGCCACCGACCCGCGGGATATGTCGGCGGACGTGGCCGCCGCCAAAACCAAAGCGAGCTTTTGAGGCGAGGGTCTAGGCCTCGACCGTTTTCTCTTCGTGCTCGACATAGGCCAGCACCATGTCGCGCATGGTCACAATGCCGACCAGGTTGCGGTCGTGGTCGATGACCAGGCCGCGGGATAGCCCGAAGTTGCCCAGCAGGCGCACGGCATAGCGGATGTCCATGTCGTTGTGCAGCGTGATCACCGGTTTTGACATGATCTCGTAGACGTCGACCCGATCGGGCGAAAGGTTGGTGGCGATGACCTTCTTGGCAATGTCGGAGACGACGATGAGGCCCAATTCGTCCTGCGCATCGCGGCGCGCGATCACCAGGGAACTCACCCCATGGGCACGCATTAACCGCATGGCTTCACGCACGGGGGTCATGGGATCGACCATGTGCACTTCGGTTTGCATGACCTCGCTGACTTTGATGTGGGGAATCGATCTCATATCTGATCCTCGATTTCATGGGACAGGGTTGGGAATTGGGTTTTGAGGCCCACGGCGTCCTCGATCGCGATCTGAAAGGCAATGCCGGTACCGCGCTCTTCGTTGAAGCGCCCGACAACCGCTATTTTCTCGAGGATATCGCGGCTCAGCTGCTCGGCCACCAGGAACAGGATAAGATCCCGCTGACCCGAGAGGTCAAGGCCGAGAAATGTCTTCTCGGGCACCAGCCCCTCGCCTCGCCCCGCGCCGAGGTAATGACGGAGGCCCCGGTGGCGCCGGCCGCCCGCGCGGCCTGGAGTATGGTATCGGTATGGTCGTCATCGACCAAGGCCATTATCAGCTTAAATTTCATCTGCGGTTCCTTTCAAACGGCGGCGCTTGCCCAGCCATTCGCCGAATTGTGCATAGCCCATGACAGTGATAATCGGGAACAGACTGGCAAAGGCAATTAATCCGAAACCATCGATCAACGCGCTGCGGCCCGGTATCGTCGTGGCCAACCCGAGGCCCAGGGCCGTGACCAGGGGTACGGTAACGGTCGAGGTCGTTACGCCGCCGCTGTCGTAGGCCAGCGGGATGACCGCCCGGTTGGCGCGGGTGGTCTGGATGATCACGATGATGTAGCCAGCGATGATGTAATAGTGCAATGGCGTTCCGGTGACGATGCGGTAGGTGCCCAACGCCACGCCAACGGCGACGCCGGCGGCCACGGCGAGGCGCAGGCCCCAAATGCCGATCACGCCGCCCGATGCCTGATTGGCCTTGATCGCGATGGCGATCAGCGACGGCTCGGCAATCGTGGTGGCGAAGCCGATGGCGGCGGCGAACAGATAGACCCAGTAATAGTCCTGCCAGCGCACGCCCTCGACCACAATGCCGACGCCGTGGATGAAGGACGGGTCGGTCAGTTGCGCCGCCATCAATTCGCCCAGTGGGAAAAGCGCCTGCTCCAGTCCGACCAGAAACAAGGTCAGTCCGGCAATAACGTAGATGAAGCCAATAAGA
Source organism: Pseudomonadota bacterium (assembly GCA_027623205.1). Taxonomy (GTDB): domain Bacteria; phylum Pseudomonadota; class Alphaproteobacteria. The sequence continues at coordinate 8,205 of JAQBYC010000158.1, forward strand.
ATATTGCGCAGGTGGGGCAGGGGGCGGCGGATCACCAGATATTGAAAGCCGAAAAGTATCGCGGCAATGGGGACTACATCGCGGATGGTGGCCGCGGCGGTCCAGAACAGGTGCATCAGGGTGTCCATGGCCGCTGCCTCAACCCGGTGCCGACCAGAGCATGCCGAACAGCATGACGAAGATCATCGGCGACAGGCTGGCGAAGGCGATCAGGCCGAAACCATCCACCATCGGGCTGCGGCCCTTGATGACCGTGGCCAGGCCAACGCCCAGCGCGGTGACCAGCGGCACCGTGATGGTCGAGGTCGTCACGCCGCCGCTGTCGTAGGCGATGCCGACGATCGTGGCCGGTGCAAAGAAGGTCAGAATGACGACCACGATGTAGCCGCTGATGATCAGGTATTGGATCGGCCAGCCCTTGAGGATGCGGAAGACGCCCAACACCAATGCCGCGCCGACCGAAAGCGCCACGGTGCCCCGCAGATAGAAGGCATATTCGGCCTGCGCCGCCGCGGAGGCGCCCACCACGCCGGCCGCGGCGGCGACCTCGGCCGCTTTCGCCGCCACCGCAATCAGCGCCGGTTCCGCGGCCGTGGTGCCGAAGCCGAGGGCAAAGGCAAAGGCCAGCAGCCAGAACAGGCTGCCCTTGCGGGCGAAGGCGACCGCCATCGCTTCGCCAATGGGAAAAAGGCCCAGTTCCAGCCCCTGGATGAACAGGGTGAGGCCGACCACCACGGAGAGCAGGCCCAGCAGGATGCCGCCAAGATTGGGAATGGGTTGTTGCAGGACGGCGAACTGAAAAAACGCGACGACGACGATGATCGGCGCCAGATCGCGGATCGAGCCGGCCATCAAGCGCAGAAAGCGAAACAGGCTTTTGGGGGTGCTGGGGCGCGTCCTAACGGCCTTTCTGTATACGCTGCATACTAGAGCGTGTCGTGATTAATCAGATTCGTTCTTCCCAGCAGCTTTGATTTGTGATTCCTTGTGCCAAT
>JAQBYC010000159.1 GCA_027623205.1 Pseudomonadota bacterium
TCACGGGCAAGGACATCCATGCCCAACGCTAGATCTAGTGGGCATGGGAGTCAACCGGATAGGCAAGGAGCATTCAAGCCGCCCGCCGAAGCTGCGACCGCCACCACATCAAACGGGAGAGATCGTTCAAGTTTAGTTTTAGGTTTTGGCATCATTGCCATTGTGCGACCTTAATATAACGATCCAATTTCCAATAATTTCGTGGGACGGTTTTCCTAATATAGGCGCATATGTGCGACGTTATGACGCTATGCTAGAACAGTGGTATTATTTTGTCGCCCTTAACTTAATGATATACGCCTGACGTCAGGTTGGTAATCGACCATGCCTAGCCGAAAACAAAATCAGAATATCGCCAAAGATGGCATTTTAGAATCTGTCGGATGCAAGCACCATGAGCCGGTGGCCACCCGCTTTGACGGCTTTGGCGACGGTCAACGGAACCAGGCATCGACCTGGGAGCATATGGTCTTGACCCGGGCGGACGTTTTGTCCCGGCGCGCGGCCGATGATCTTGTCGCCGCGTCCGGCCTGCATCGCGATTTGATGGCATTGATCAGGGTGGCGGTGGTCGGTGAATTCAACTCCACGACGGCGCCACGCGGCACGGTGACCGCCCATCGGCACATTAGAAATGTTTGTTGGCCGAAATGTTGGAGCGCTCAAGTCCATGGCTAGCGAAGAACTGCAGGTCGAAACCCGGGATCAAGTGCTTTATGTGCTGATTAACCGGCCGGCCAAACGCAATGCCTTGAGCCGATCGGTGCTGGCGCAACTGGGCGCCGTGTTCTTGGCGGCGGCGGAAGACGGGGCGTTGCTGGCGGCGGTGTTGCGCGGCGCCGGCGACAAAAGCTTCGCTGCCGGCGGTGACCTGGCCGATCTGGCCAATGTGCGGAGCCTGGCCGGGGCAACCGATCTGTCGTTGCAGGGCAAGGCGGCATTGGAGGCAATCCGGCAATTTCCGGTACCGGTAATCGCGGCGCTGAACGGCGATGCCCTGGGCGGCGGAGCTGAATTGGCCGTCGCCTGTGACTTTCGTATTTTTGCCGCCCACGCCCGCATCGGTTTTATTCAAGGGCGTTTGAAAATCACCTCTGCCTGGGGCGGCGGTGTGGATCTGGCACGGTTGGTCGGTCCGGCCAGAGCCATGCGTTTGTTGAGCCGCGGCGAACTGTTGCTTGGCCAAGACGCCATGCGGCTTGGTCTGGCCGACGCCGTCGCCGGCGGCGATTTGGCCAGCGGCGATTTGGATAGTATGGTTTCTGCGTTTCTGCAGCCGATGTTGACCCAGGCCCCTCACGTCATGCGCGCTTTCAAGGCGTTGAATATTGCGCAGCGGCGCGGGGCGTCCCGGCAGGAACTGCTGGATCTGGAAACCCGGAATTTTGCCGCCGCCTGGGTGCATGACGATCATTGGTCGGCGGCCGACGGCATCCTGAATAGGGAGAAAACGAAATGAGCAGCAGCGCTTATGGGGGCGACGGGCCAGCCGATGTTTCGGCGGCACCGGCCATGCCTTCGTCCATGACCCCATCCGGTATCGAAATTCCCCAGGTCGCAACCGCCGACATGGTCCGGAATGATCCTGGCAGACCGGGTGAATATCCTTTTACCCGGGGTATTTTCCCCAATGGCTATCGGGGCCGTTTATGGACCATTCGGCAATATTCAGGTTTTGGTTCGGCCGAGGAAACCAACCAGCGCTACCGATTTCTTTTGGCGCGGGGCCAGACCGGTCTATCCGTGGCCCTGGATCTGCCAACCCAATGCGGCTACGACCCCATTGATGCCATGGCCCGGTCCGAAGTTGGCAAGGTCGGCGTCTCTGTCGCCACGCTGGCGGATATGGAAACCTTGTTCGACGGCATCGATCTCGCTGGCATCTCGACCTCGTTCACAATCAATGGTACGGCGCCGATGATTTACGCGATGTATCTCGCCGCCGCCGACAAAAAAGGAGTGCCCCGGGAAAGCCTGACCGGCACCATTCAGAATGATATTCTAAAAGAATACGTGGCGCGGGGTACCTGGATCTTTCCGGTCCGGCCGTCCTTGCGCCTGATCGCGGATTGCATCTTGTTTTCCAATGACGCGACGCCGCGTTTCAATCCGATCTCTATCGCCGGCGCCCACGTACGCGATGCCGGTTCCACCGCGGTGGAGGAGATGGGCTTCACCTTGGCCAATGGCCTGGCTTATGTCGACGAAATGCTGCGCCGTGGCGGCGATATTAATCGTTTCGCCAAGCGACTCAGCTTTTTCTTTTACGTGCATATGGATTTCTTCGAGGAAATTTGCAAATTCCGTGCCGGGCGCCGGGTTTGGGCGAAATTGCTGCATGACCGCTATGGGGTAACGGATCCTAAAGCCCTGATGTTCCGCTTCGGCGTGGTTTGTGGCGGCTCTTCTCTGACGGCGGCCCAGCCCTATAACAATATCGTCCGGGTGGGGATCGAGAACATGGCGGCCGTGTTTGGTGGCGCACAGTCGATTTTTACCTGCGCCTATGACGAAGCCTACCAGATCCCAACGGAATTCAGCGCCGAGACCGCTTTGCGCACGCAACAGGTTGTGGCCTATGAAAGCGGCATCTCGAAAACCGTTGATCCCCTGGGTGGCAGTTATTACGTGGAGTATCTGACCGATCAGATGGACCACGAAATTACCAAGGTGATTGGCGAAATCGAGACGTATGGCGGCGCGGAAAAGGCCATCGAAGATGGTTATCTGCAGAGCCGCATAGCCAGACGGGCCTTGGAGCGAAAGCTGCAAACCGACGCGGGTGAACGGGTGGTAGTGGGGCAGAACTATTTCCGCCGCGAGGACGAAGGCGCCAGTGATTTTGGCGAAGTCTTCAAACTGGATGCGAAAGCCGCGGGCCAGACGATTGACCGCTTTAACGAGGTTCGGGCCGCGCGCGACGGCGCAGCGGTCGCTGAAAGCCTGCACCGCCTGTCGGAGGCCGCTTTGCGGGACGATGATAATCTGATCCCCTATATGATCGATTGCGCGCACGCCTATGTCAGTATTGGCGAGATGGTTGGCGCTTTGAAAAACCATTGGGGCGAATTTCAGGAACCGGTGGGTTTATGAGGAGGCTGGCGCCATGAGCCTGGCGGGAAAACGCATTCTGATCGCCAAACCGGGCCTGGATGGCCACGACGTAGGGGCCAAGGTCATCGCCCTGGCCCTGCGTGATGCGGGAGCGGAAGTGATTTATACCGGCCTGCGCAAGGCGCCTGATTTCATCGCTAACGTGGCGGTGGAAGAAGACGTGGACGCGGTGGGCCTGTCGATCCTGTCGGGCAGCCATCTGGAACTGGTGGCCGAAACCGTCCGGCAATTGCGGGCGCTGGACGGCGGCGGTATTCCTCTATTCGTGGGCGGCACTATTCCCGCCGATGACCAGGCGGCCTTGAAAGACGCCGGAGTCCGGGGCATTTTCACCGCCGATATGAAGATAGACGATGTCGTGGCCGCCATCGACGCGGTCCTCGCCCGATAGGAACGCGGAGCACGGGATCATGAGCGATTTTCTTGGTGACGATCACCGGACCCTGCAGGATCGCTTCGGCACCCGCCGGCTGTCGGAACGCATAGAGCAGGTCGCCGTCAATGATCGGGTTGGCAAGGCGGACCGGGCCTTTATCGAAAGCCGCGACATGTTTTTTCTGGCCAGTGTAACCGCCGACGGACAACCCACCGTTTCATACAAGGGCGGTGAGAAGGGCTTTGTCCGGTTACTGGACGAAAAGACCGTCGTCTTTCCCTGTTATGATGGCAATGGCATGTATTATTCCATGGGCAATATCGCCAACAACGGCAAGCTGGGCCTGTTGTTCATGGATTTCGAAACGCCGCATCGCCTGCGTCTGGAGGGCACGGCCAGCCTGATCGACGATGATGTGCTGCTGAACAGCTATCCCGAGGCCGAGTTGCTGGTCCGCATTGCCGTAGGCCGGGTTTTTGTCAACTGCCCCCGTTATGTCCACCGTTATAGCAAGGTGGAGACCTCCCCCTATGTTCCACGGGAAGGCCAGGCGACGCCGCTGCCGGCCTGGAAGCGCATTGTTGATCTGCAGGACGTGCTGCCGCCCCTGATCCAGGACAAGGTTGCCAAGGCCGGCGGCACCATTTCCGGACATGATTACAAGGCAAGACTGCGGAAGGGAGACGCCTGATCGAAACCCGATCGAAGCCGGCGTATTTACCTGACAATTGCGCATCTGCATTTGTCTTCGATATTCATGGAGTCACCGAGCCACCCGCTCCCCCTCCCGACCACCCACAGGATTATGATCCCAAGAGCTACTGGGGGTGGTCGGGAGGGGGTCGGTAAGTCAACCTCGAAAATGGCCTAAAAGATTATCTGGGCGGCAGCCAAAATGGGTCCCACGGGGCCTTTTTGTACGATGATGGCGCAGCCATCCGGGCCACCCTCCGACAGCTCGGCCCGGCTTAGCTCCAATTGCAGGGCCTGGCCGTTCCATTGGCCCAATGAACGCATGTCCCGCGCGACATTAAAATAGCTCAACTTATTGTCGGCGTTTTCGCCCTGTTCGATGGGTACGTCGCGGCGCTGGTCGAAGCGCACCAGCCATACCGTGGCATCGGCGTGCTTATGCGGGGACGCGGCCAGAGCGACCAGAATGCGGCTGTCCAAATGTTCTATCCGCAACGCCGGTGCGGCGCCTTCCGCAGCGTTCTGGTGGCGTTGTTCCGCTTCGATCGCCGCCTCGACGGCGCTTGCATCCGAGCCCACGACGTGCTGCCGGCCCCCGATAACCATTTGCGGCGTATAGACGGTGCGGCTGTGGAACGCGGCGGCATAGTGGCGTTGCCGTTCCGTATAGGCAGCCTGAGCGAGGGTATCCTTCCAGCCCAGATAGTCCCAATAGTCCACGTTGAAGGTCAGGGCGATAATATCATTCCGGGCCGCCAGCTTGCCCAGCAACAAATCTGCCGGCGGGCAGGAATTGCAGCCCTGGGAGGTATACAATTCCACCACGACCGGCGGCTTGCCCGGTCCGGCGGCGGCAATTTGGTTCACGGCGATTGACAGCAGCCCGAGGCTTATCAGCACGACCGCGACGCGACGTGCCAAATGCCGCAGCAGGCGGGCGGTGCTCTTCCAAGGCAGGTTTTTCATGCCACGGAATTTAGGCGCCGAGATCATCACCGGAAAGTCAATTGTCGGTGAGCGTCCATCCCCCGTCGCCCGCCAGCCGGGCCATAGGGGCGCTTGTGGGCCCCTATGGCCCGGGATAATCGCGGCCTGCCGCAGAGCAATTTTCAATGAACCGGCGTTGCAAGCGCGACTTAAGTAAATGGTTCAATTGCTCCATTCTATAAAGAGTCCAAGCCTGTTTTAGGGAAGCATGCGCTAGGCCGCGTCGGTCATCAAATTGCGCAGCACATAGGGCAGAATGCCGCCGTGGCGATAATACTCCACCTCGTCCAATGTATCGATACGGCACAACACGGTGATTTCGCGGCTGCTGCCGTCGGCGTAGTTGATGGTGCAGGCCACGTCCATGCGCGGCGCAATACCATCCGCGATGCCCGTAATATCGAAGGTTTCGGTGCCCGTTAGATTCAAGGTTTTGCGGCTTTCGCCATCCTTGAACTGCAGCGGCAGCACGCCCATGCCAACCAGGTTGGAACGGTGGATGCGTTCAAAGCTTTCCACGATCACCGCCTTGACCCCCAGCAATTGGGTGCCCTTGGCGGCCCAGTCGCGGGACGATCCGGTGCCGTATTCCTTGCCCGCGACGATTACCAGGGGCACGCCATCGGCCTGATAGCGCATGGCGGCCGCATAAATAGGCATCGCCTCGCCGCTGGGCTGATGCCGGGTGACGCCGCCCTCGGTGCCGGGCGCCATTTCGTTGCGGATACGGGTGTTGGCGAAGGTGCCGCGCATCATGATCTCGTGGTTGCCCCGGCGTGAGCCGTAGGAATTGAACTCCCGCTCCGGCACCTGCCGTTCGTTCAAATAGACCGCCGCGGGGCTGTCCTGGGCAATGGATCCGGCCGGGGAGATATGATCGGTGGTCACAGAGTCTCCCAAAATGGCCAATTCGCGGGCGCCGGCCAGGTCGGAAAAACCGCCCGCCTCCGCCGCCATGCCGTCGAAATACGGCGGGTGCTGGACGTAAGTCGACACGGCATCCCAGTCGTAGGTTAGGCTGTCCCTGGCCTTTACCGCCTGCCATTCCTTGGGGCCGGTGAAGACGTCGCTATAACGGTTGGCGAACATCTCTGGCGTCAGGGCTCTGGCCACGGTATCGGCCACTTCCTGCTGGCTCGGCCAGATATCGGCCAAATAGACGGGTTCGCCGTCGCTGCCCTTGCCCAGGGGTTCCGTGGTCAGATCCCGGCTCAGGCTGCCGGCCAGGGCATAGGCCACCACCAGGGGCGGCGAGGCCAGATAATTGGCCCGGACATGGGGGCTGATCCGGCCTTCGAAGTTACGGTTGCCCGACAACACCGCACAGGCGACCAGATCGCCTTCCATGATGGCATCCACGATCGGTTCGTCCAAGGGCCCTGAATTTCCGATACAGGTGGTGCAGCCGAAACCGACCACGTTGAAGCCCAGGGCATCCAAAGGCCCCTGCAAATTGGCGGCGGCCAGATAATCGGCCACCACCTGGCTGCCCGGCGCCAACGAGGTCTTGACCCAGGGCTTGGTCCGAAGCCCTTTGGCCAGCGCTTTTTGCGCCACCAGGCCGGCGGCGACCAGGACCGACGGGTTCGAGGTATTGGTGCATGAGGTAATGGCGGCGATCACCACATCGCCACTGCGCAGGTCATAGTCGGCGCCGGCCACCGGCATTTTTTTGTCCGTATCGGCCCCCGACATCAGCGTTGGTAGTATCTCCCTGAACGCCGCGGCGGCGTTGTCCAGGGCAACGCGATCCTGGGGCCGTTTCGGACCCGAAATGCAAGGCACCACGTCGCCCAGATTCAATTCCAAAGTGGCCGTGAAGACGGGATCGGGGCTGCTGCCGTCACGCCACATGCCTTGCGCCTTGGCATAAGCCTCGACCAATTTGACCCGCGCCGGATCCCGGCTGGTGAATTCCAGATAGCGCAGGGTTTCCTTGTCCACGGGGAAGAAACCGCAGGTGGCGCCATACTCGGGCGCCATGTTGGCGATGGTGGCGCGGTCGGTCAGGGGCAGGTTATCCAGGCCGGGGCCGTAGAATTCGACAAACTTACCCACCACGCCCTGGGCGCGGAGCATTTGCGTGACGGTCAGGACCAGATCGGTGGCGGTGGTACCCGCCGGCAACTTGCCGGTCAATTTCATGCCGACCACTTCGGGCAGCAGCATCGATATGGGTTGTCCCAGCATCGCCGCCTCGGCTTCGATACCGCCGACACCCCAGCCCAGGACCGCCAGGCCGTTGACCATGGTGGTGTGGCTGTCGGTTCCCACCAGGGTGTCGGGGTAGGCGATCATCTTGCCGCCGTTTTCCGAACTCCAGACCACTTGCGCCAGGTATTCAACGTTGACCTGATGGCAAATTCCGGTGCCGGGCGGCACCACCCGGAAATTGTTAAAGGCGCCCTGGCCCCAGCGCAGGAAGGCATAGCGCTCGCCATTCCGCTCGAACTCCAGTTCGATATTCTTGGCCAGGGATTCCGCCGTGCCCGCATAATCCACCATGACCGAGTGATCGATCACCAGATCCACGGGAGACAGCGGATTGATCTTTTTCGGATCGCCGCCCATGGCGACCACGGCCTCGCGCATGGCGGCCAGATCCACCACGGCAGGCACCCCGGTAAAATCCTGCATCAGAACCCGGGCCGGGCGAAAGGCGATTTCCTGATCGGAACGGCAGTCCACCAACCAGGCCGCCACGGCCTTGACGTCGTCGGTGGTCACGCTACGGCCGTCTTCGTGGCGCAACAGATTTTCCAGCAATACTTTCAGGGAATAGGGCAGACGGGATAGATCGCCCAACCCCCCTTCCGATGCGGCGGCAAGCGAGAAATAGTCAAAATCGGCCCCATCAACGGAAAGGGTGCGGCGGGTGTTCAGGGTATCTTTGCCTACGGATGTCATGGGCGGTCTCCTCGATTTGCAAGACGGAACGGCATGAAAGACGGAACGGTGGGGCGGCGCGCGGCGCGGTGTGCCGGCGGCGCGGCCTGCCCCGGGCCGCTACTGAATGTTACCAGCCGCTTCATAGCGCCTTTTGTTGCAGAAAGCACCTACCTGAATGATCGATAAGATAATCCTCTCTGGTGGAAGCCACGCATACGACCTAGGCTATGCCGACAAAATGCAGAGGAGGTAAGTTCATGGATCTGGAAATGCGGGGCAAAACTGTCCTGATCACCGGCGGCTCCAAAGGCATCGGCCTGGCCGCCGCCAAGGGCTTCGCGGCCGAGGGCTGCGATCTGCACCTCACGTCCCGCACGGCGGACGATTTGCAGGCCGCCAAGGGCATCATAGAACAGGCTTATGGGGTCTCGGTGAAGGTGCATCCGATGGATCTGTCGGTACAAGGCAACGTCGCGGCGCTGGCGGCGGCGGTGGGCGAGGTTGATATTCTGGTCAATAATGCCGGGGCCATTCCCGGCGGCGATGTCGCCGCCATTGACGAGGCCCGCTGGCGCGAGGCCTGGGACCTGAAAGTATTCGGCTATATCAACATGACCCGCCATTATTTGGGCGCGATGACCGCGCGCGGCGATGGCGTGATCGTCAACGTGATTGGCCTGGCCGGCGAGAAGCCGGATGCCAACTATGTCGCCGGTTCCGCCGGCAACGCGTCATTGATGGCATTTACCCGGGCCATCGGCTCGACCTCGCTGGATAACGGCGTACGGGTGCTGGCGGTTAATCCGGGACCCGTGGAGACCGATCGGATAACGACGCTGTTGCGGGCCCGTGCGGGAACCGAATTCGGCGATCCGGAGCGTTGGCGCGAATTGACCCAAAAATGGCCCATGGGCCGGGCCGCAAAGGCCGAGGAATGCGCCGATCTGGTGGTCTTCGCGGCCTCGGCCCGGGCCAGCTATATCAGCGGCGTGGTCCTGACGATCGATGGCGGCATCGGCGCCCGCAACTGAGGCCTTGCGACAATCCACAGGAAAGTCAAGAGCAACGGGCGCTGTCAATGACACATACAGATGTCCGGTTTTTGTAGCACATTAAATGTCCGCTTTTATTTGCTAGGC
>JAQBYC010000025.1 GCA_027623205.1 Pseudomonadota bacterium
CCTAGCAAATAAAAGCGGACATTTAATGTGCTACAAAAACCGGACATCTGTATGTGTCATTGACATGGCTCATGCGCGCGAAAGCACGGCCGCCCGCCGCGGATGAACAGATCCAGAAAACAAATAGCTGCGGTGGAATTTTGCCCGCGCCAAATTTCCCGCAGCCCATAGCTATCGGCACTCGCTTAGGTGCTTTAGTCTTGAGATGCTTTTCGGTACACTTAAAACAACGCTTGGCCAAACCATTGCACTGAACTTGGACCGGCCAGGCAACGGGATTGGCGCACAACACTTCAACTTGGGAGCAGCAGGAAATGTCGAAACGAATTTTGGCTCAAACCACCAGCCTGGCCATTGGCCTGACCATTGGTATCGCCCTGGCGGCAACGCCGGTCGCCGCGGAAACCGTTAAAGTCGGTTTCATCACCACATTGTCCGGCCCCGCCGGCATTATTGGCAAGCCCATGAAGAACGCCTTCGAACTGGGCTTGGAACATGTCGGCGGCAGGCTCGGTGGCCTGGACACGGAAATTTTCTATGGCGACGATCAACGCAAGCCTGACGTGGCCAAGCAGCTGGTAAACAAGATGATCAAGCGGGATGGCGTACAAATTATCTCGGGCATTATCTGGTCCAATCTTCTGATGGCGGTGCATGGCACGGTGACCCGATCCGATACCTTCCTGATCAGTTCCAACGCCGGACCATCGCCAGTGGCGGGCAGGGATTGTTCCGAAAACTTCTTCAATGTGGCGTTCCAGAACGACATGATGCCCGAAGGCATGGGCAAATATATGACCGACAAGAAGATCGACAACGTCTATGTCATGGCCCCGAATTATCAGGCCGGCAAGGATATGATCAAGGGCTTCAAGCGGATGTTCAAGGGCAAGGTCGCGGGCGAGGTCTATACCAAGCTGGGCCAGAAGGACTATCAGGCGGAGATTTCCGCCCTGCGCGCAGCCAAACCGTCCGCCGTATTTGTCTTTCTGCCGGGCGGCATGGGGATCAATTTCGTGAAGCAGTATGCCCAGGCCGGCCTGTCGGGCGCAATACCGTTGTATTCGGCCTATACCGTGGACGCCATTTCGCTGCCGGCGCTGAAGGATGCCGCGGTGGGAACTTTCGGCGTACAGCATTGGAGCCCGGATCTCGGCAACACCGTCAATCGCCGTTTCGTCGCCGAATACCGCCAGAAGTATGGCGCGACACCGCCCTTCTACGCCGCGCAGGCCTATGACACCGTGATGTTCCTGGACACCGCCATCCGCAACGCCGGCGGGATCTCTGACCGGGCCAAATTGCGGGCCGCGATGCGGGCCGGCGATTTTCCGACCACCCGCGGCACCTTCAAATTCAACAACAATCATTTCCCTATTCAGAACATCTATCTGCGGGAAGCCGTGAAGGATGCCGATGGCAGCTATGTCACGCAGACCCGTGGGGTGATCATTTCCGCCCATGGCGATTCCTATGCCAAATTTTGCGGCATGAAGTGGTAAGCAGGGCGAGTTGGATTGTTACCAGAGGCGCCATTGGAACAGATCGGGACCGTCGGATCGACAGCGATCCGACGGTCCGGCAAATCTGATCTGAATTGAGTCGGAGCGGATCAGGAATGATCCGCTCGTGATGCTGCCGTTTGCATCCGGGCCTGCAATACCAATCACTAAGAGGCGCGCAATGGATCCGCTGCTGCTATTAGAGCAGGCCTTCAATGGATTGCAGTTCGGGGTGATGTTGTTTCTGATCGCCGCCGGTTTGACCCTGGTGTTCGGCATCATGGATCTGGTCAATCTGGCCCATGGCAGTCTGGTCATGATCGGTGCCTATCTGGCGACAGCATTGGTTGCCTGGACCGATTCATTCCTGCTGGGCATGCTCCTGGCCTTGCCGGCGACCTTTGCCGTCGGCGTACTGGTCGAGGTCATCGCGCTGCGCACCCTCTATCGCCGCGACCATCTGGACCAGGTCCTGGCGACCTTTGGCCTGATCCTGTTTTTCAACGAAGTCGTACGCATCGTCTGGGGCCCCATATCCCTTTATTCGGGCCTGCCGAGTTATCTTTCCGGGCATGTTGAAATAATCCCCGGCGTCCCCTATCCGGTATTCCGCCTGGTGATCATCGCCGTCGGTCTGCTGGTTGCCGGCATTATCTATGGGATCGTGGCACACACCCGACTGGGCATGTTGATCCGGGCCGGCGCCTCGAACAACGAGATGGTAGGCGCCCTGGGGGTGAATATTAAGTCGCTGTTCACTTTGGTCTTTGCCCTGGGTGCCGTCTTCGCCGGACTGGCGGGCATGATGCTGGGTCCGCTGACCAGCGTCGAACCCGGCATGGGAGAGCCGCTGTTGATCCTCGCCTTCGTGATTATCATTATTGGCGGCATCGGTTCCATCCGGGGGGCTTTTATTGCGGCCATCGTGGTCGGCATGGTCGATACGGTGGGCCGGGTCTTCCTGCCAGTGCTGTTGCGCGCCTTTGTTTCGGATGCGGCGGCCGATACCGCCGGTCCCGCCCTGGCTTCAATGTTGATCTATATCCTGATGGCGGCGATCCTTGTGGTTCGCCCCCGTGGCCTGTTTCCAGCCAGGACGGGATAGGCTGGGCCATGAACAGACGGCAAATCTGGCTGACGCTGATCACTCTGACCCTGTTCGCCCTGGTGCCGCCACTGACGAGCATTTTCGGTCAACCGTTCTATGTGGACCTGATGGCCCGGATCATGATCTTCGCCCTTGCCGCCATCAGCCTGGATTTTATTCTGGGCCACGGCGGCATGGTCAGTTTTGGTCACGCCGCCTATATGGGCATTGGCGCCTATACGGTGGGTATTTTCAGCTATTACGGCATCGACAACGGCTTTATCCAGTTTCCCCTGGCGATCGCCGCCGCAGCCCTGATCGGACTGATCTTTGGCGCCTTGAGCCTGCGCACCTCCGGCGTCTATTTCATCATGATCACCCTGGCCTTTGCCCAGATGTTGTATTTTTTGGCAATCAGTCTGGAAGAATTCGGCGGTGACGACGGCATGGCCGCCTCACGCAGCAAGTTCGCCGGGCTGATCGATCTGAATGATTCGAACCAGTTTTACTACCTGGTGTTGGCCTGTCTGGCCCTGATGCTGTTCATCCTGCATCGGCTGGTTCAATCCCGCTTTGGCATGGTGATCCGCGCCTGCCGAACCAATGAAAAACGCATGCAGGCCCTGGGTTTTCAGACCTATCGCTACAAATTGACCGCCTTTGTCATTGCCGCCAGCATGTGCGGCCTGTCGGGCGCCCTATTTGCCAATTTGAACGAGTTTGTCTCTCCGGATGCGATGCATTGGACCCGTTCGGGCGAGATCATGATCATGGTGATCATGGGCGGCATTGGCACCTTAATCGGGCCGGTTCTGGGCGCCACCGGGTTTTTGCTGTTGGAAGAATACCTGCCGGAATGGATGGAAATGTTCATGACCGATGCTGGCGAGCATTGGGCGATTGTCATGGGACCCATCCTGATCGTCATTGTGTTGTTCGGCCGCGGTGGCATTCACGCCCTCTTTGCCCGAAAATGGCTTGCCAGAGGCAACGGTCATGGTTGAGCCGGTCCTGCGCATGGAAGGGCTATGCAAAAGCTTCGGCAGTCTGATCGCCACGGATGATCTGCATCTGGATATCGCCCAGGGAGAAATCCACGCCATCATCGGTCCCAATGGCGCCGGCAAGACCACCTTGGTCGCGCAAATATCGGGCGAATTGCGCCCGGACAGGGGGCGGATCAGTTTTGCCGGGCGCGAGATCACCCGTCTGTCCGTGGCGGCCCGGTCCGCTCTGGGTCTGGCACGATCTTTCCAGATCACCTCGATCTTCCCTGATTTTACGGCGCTGGACAATGTTGCCCTGGCCGTTCAGGCCCACGCGGGGCACTCTTTTCGATTCTGGCGCCCGGCCCATGGGGATGCCGCCCTGCGTCAGCCGGCAGGAGAGGTCCTGGAACGAATTGGCCTGGGCGCCAGGGCGAATGAACCGGCCGCCAACCTCAGCCATGGCGAGCAGCGGCAATTGGAAATCGCCATGGCACTGGCGACCGAACCCAGCCTGCTGTTGCTGGACGAACCCATGGCCGGCATGGGGCGGGATGAATCAGCGCGAATGGTCGCGCTGTTACAAAGTGTGAAAGGGCGGCTCACCATCGTCTTGATCGAACATGACATGGACGCGGTTTTCGCCCTGGCCGACCGTATCACGGTCCTGGTCTACGGCCGCGCCATTGCCACCGGCCGGCCGGAAGAAATCCGCGCCAACGCGGCCGTCCGCGCCGCATATCTGGGAACGGAAAATGCTTCGCTGGATTCCGCGGCAGATGCCAATGCTTGAACTTTCCGACATCGATGCCTTTTACGGCCAAAGCCAGGCGCTGTTCGGAATGAGCCTGTCCGTGCAGGCTGGCCAGGTGGTCAGCCTGATGGGCCGCAACGGCATGGGTAAGACCACCACCATCCGCACTATCATGGGCCTGATCCAACCGCGCGCCGGCAGTCTGTCGTTTCAACAAACCAGCCTGATTGGTCTCGCCCCCTTTCGCATCGCCCAGCTCGGCCTCGGCCTGGTGCCCGAAGGGCGACAGATTTTCCCCAACCTGACCGTCCGGGAAAACCTGGTCGCGACGGCACGCCAACGGCAAGGCCCAACCAGACGCCGCGGCGAATTTTGGACCTTGGCGCGGGTCTATGCCTTGTTTCCCCGCCTGGAAGAGCGCCAGGGCAGCATGGGCGATCAGCTTTCGGGCGGCGAGCAGCAAATGCTTGCCATCGGCCGGGCCCTGATGACCAATCCAGAATTATTGCTGCTGGACGAGGCGACCGAAGGACTGGCCCCCTTGATCCGAACCGAAATCTGGTCTTGTCTGGCGGGCTTGAAAGGCGTAGGTCAAGCCATCCTGGTGATCGACAAGAATGTCGAAGCCTTGACCGCGATATGCGACCGCCATTTCATCGTCGAGAAAGGCCATCTGGTATGGAGCGGTAATTCATCGGAACTGCGCGCCAATCCGGACGTCCAGCACCAATATCTTGGCGTTTAACAGCTTGGTATCCAACGACCAGAAATTCGAGGACTCATGACCGACCAACCCCTGAACGAGACTGAACTGGCGGCTCTGCGCGCCTGGGACACGCCGACTATTTGTAACGCTCTGGAAATCACCTCGCCGGAACGCCGGGCCATTGGTTTTACCGTCGAACCCCTGGTCTGCGCCTTTCCTGACCTGCCCCCCATGGTCGGCTACGCCCGCACCGCCAACATTCGCGCCGCCGAACCCTCCAGCCGCCCGGCGGCGGAAATGCGCGACCAACGTCTGAGCTATTACCGCTATGTGGCGGACGGTATCGGCCCGACGATCTCGGTCATTCAGGATATGGATGGCCCGAAGCGTGGCTGCGGCGCCTTTTGGGGTGAAGTCAATTCCACCATCCATCATGCCCTGGGTTGCCTGGGCACCATTACCGACGGCTCGGTCCGTGACCTTGACGCCGTGGCGCCGGGTTTTCAGTTCATCGCCGATCGTATCGGGCCGTCCCATGCCCATGTACATCTGGAGGATTTCGGCAAGACCGTCAATGTGGCCGGCATGCTGGTCAACTCCGGCGATCTGGTCCACGCCGACCGTCACGGCGCCGTGGTCATTCCCCACGCCGTCGCCCGCCTCGTGGCGGATGCCTGCAAACTGTTGGAACGCCGGGAAGCCGTCATCCTGGAAGCCTGTCGCCAGCCGGGCTTCGACGTCGAAGCCCTGGGCCGCGCCATGGCGGATTCAAACGAGATACATTAGGCTATGAAATAATCAGCCCCTCCGGCAAATGGCGGAGGGACCTTCTTATTACCAGTGGCCTGGTCTTAAGCGGCTTGCAGACTGGCGAAGTTTTTACCTTCAGCAACCAGTTTTTCCAGCAACGGCGCCGGGCGCCAGCGTTCGCCGAATTCGGCATGGAAACGCTTGATATCAGCCAGGACATTCTCCAACCCAATGGCATCCGCCCAAGCCATCGGTCCGCCGCGATAGGCCGGGAAACCATAGCCGTTGATATAGATGATATCGATATCCGAGGGCCGCATCGCCATGCCTTCGGCCAGGATCTGCGCCCCAATGTTGATCAGCGGATACAGGCAGCGCTTGACGATGTCTTCCTCGGAAAACTCCCGCCGCGCGATGTTTTTCTCTTTCGAGACCTGTTCGATGATCCCCTGCACCTCCGGATTGGGGATCGGCGTGCGGTCACCTTCCTTGTAGTCATAGTAGCCGCCGGCGGTTTTTTGTCCGAAGCGGCCCAACTCGCAGATACGGTCGGGAATCGTGCCGCCATATTCCTCGTTGGTTGGGCGGTCGGCGGCGCGCGCCTTGCGCACCAGCCAGCCCACATCCAGGCCGGCCATGTCGCCCATGGCAAAGGGACCCATGGGCAAGCCAAAATCAAAGATTGCCTTGTCCACCTGCTGTGGCAGGGCGCCATTTTCCAGTAGGAACGTGCCTTCGCCGGTGTAGCCGTGCAGCATGCGATTGCCGACAAAGCCAAAGCAGTTGCCCACCAGAACGGAAATCTTGCCAACCTTGCGGCCAATGCCCATGGCGGTGGCGATGGTTTCGGGCGATGACTTGGCGCCCCGCACCACTTCCAACAGGCGCATGACGTTGGCGGGCGAGAAGAAATGCATGCCGATCACGCTTTCGGGCCGCTTGGTGGCCGAGGCGATCTCGTCAATACTCAAGGTCGAGGTGTTGGAGGCCAGGATGGCGCCGGGTTTCATCACGCCGTCCAACTTGGCGAAGATTTCCTTTTTCAGTTCCATCTTCTCGAACACCGCCTCAATCACCAGATCCGCATCACCGATATCGGCTAAATCCGTGGTCGAGGAAAACAGCGCCATGCGCTGGTCCATTTTGGCCTGGGACAACCCACCCTTGTTCACCGTATTCTGGTAATTGCGCTGGATGATGCCCATGCCCTTGTCCAGGTTTTCCTGGGTCACTTCCAGCATTATCACCGGAATACCCGCATTGGCAAAGTTCATGGCGATACCGCCGCCCATGGTGCCCGCACCGATCATGGCGACTTTCTTGATGTCCTTCATAGGCGTATCTTTGGGCACATCGGGAATTTTGGCTACTTCACGTTCGGCGAAGAAAACATGCCGTTGGGCGGCTGATTCCGGCGAGGTCACGCATTCCATGAACAAGGCCCGCTCCCGCGCGATGCCCTCATCGAAGGACAGGGTCGTCGCCGCTTCGACACAATCAATGCATTTCCATGGCGCCAGGAAGCCGCGGAACTTCCGCGCATTGGCCTTGCGATAGGTATCGAACAGCCCCGCATCCGCCTCGCAGGGGATATCGCGGATCTTGCGCAAAGGCGCATTTTCCGCCACCAACGTTTCGGCAAACGCAACCGCGCCCGCCAGTAAATCGTCGCCAACCTCGTCCACGATGCCCATTTCCTTGGCCTGCGGCGCCGGCACGAAGGCGCCGGAGGTGATCAGATCCAGAGCTTTTTCCGCGCCCACCAGACGGGGCAGTCTTTGGGTGCCGCCGGCGCCGGGTAACAGGCCCAGTTTCACTTCCGGCAGACCCACCAGGGCCGCAGGCACGGCAAAGCGGTAATGGCAGCACAGCGCCGTTTCCAAACCGCCACCAAGGGCGGTGCCATGGATCGCGGCAACGATCAGTTTGGTGCTGTTTTCCATTGCCAACAAAACCTCGTGGAACGGCTTGCCCTTGGGCGGCTGGCCGAATTCACGGATATCGGCGCCGGCAATGAAGGTGCGGCCGCCGCCCAGCAAAACCATGGCCTTCACATCCGGGTCCGCCTGGCCTTTGTCAAAAGCCGCGCCCAGACCATCGCGGACCGCGGCACTTAAGGCGTTGACCGGCGGGCTGTTGACCGTGATGACGCCGATGGCGCCTTGTTTCGTGAAATCAACCGCGTCTGACATGCTCAATATCTCCTGTATATCGGCCGGCCCTGAAACGGCGCGGCGCCTAGCTCGAATTTCTTGTTGCCTGTTTCATAGCACGAATCCAACGCTCGGAAAGCCGCGAAAACAACCGTTGGCTCAGCGGGCGCAATCTCGAGCCCGGCAGTGTTGACAACCGGGGGAGGCTGCCTAACAGTGGGTCCGCGACCTGCCCTCCGGCAACAGGGAAAATAAATGCTGCGGTATATGGCTCACCTCGTATTGGCTGTTGGCATGACGGCACCATTCGCCGCCGCCCTGGCGCAAGACACCGCGCCGGCGGTTGACCTGGTGTTGGTGGCGGAGGGGTTGAGCGCGCCGCTATTGCTGGTCGAACCGCCGGCCGCGTCGTGGCGCGCCCTGTGGCCCATCGAAATTCCCAAGCGGCCGGATGTGCGGCTGCATGGTCTTGGCGAGGACGCGGACGGCGAACTCTATCTGATGACCACGGCGCAGGGGATCCCGGTGGGGAATTCGGGCGAAGTCTGGAAACCGGCGCCCACAAAAGATTGACAGGAGTAGAAAACTTGGCGGATTCTTTCGATTATGTGATCATTGGCGCCGGTTCAGCCGGGTGCATTCTGGCCAACCGCCTGACCGCGGACGGCAACCATACGGTTTGTCTGCTGGAAGCCGGGCCACCGGACTGGAATCCCTATATCCATATTCCGGCAGGCTTCATAAAAACCCTGACCAACCCGAATGTGAACTGGCTTTACCAGGCGGAGCCCAGCCATTGGACGGGCGGCCGGAAGATCGACGTGCCCCGGGGCAAGACCCTGGGCGGCTCCAGTTCCATCAACGGCCATATTTACAACCGCGGTCAGCGGATGGATTTCGACGGCTGGTCCCAACGCGGCAACCAGGGTTGGGGCTATGCCGATGCCCTGCCCTATTTTCGCCGTTGCGAGCGGCGGATCGGTGGCGCGGACGACACCTTCCGGGGCCGAGAGGGCAATCTTCAGGTCACCGACCTGAATTATTCCCACCCCCTGTGCGACGCCTTCATTGATGGTGCGGAACAGATCGGCATTCCACGCAATGCGGACTACAACGGCGCCAGGCAAGAGGGTATCTCGTACGTCCAGCGCACCGCCTACCGCCGCCGCCGGGTCAGCACGGCGCGGGCCTTTCTCAACCCGGCGAAATCGCGCCCGAACCTGACCGTCCGCACCAACGCGCAGGCCACCCGCATTCTGCTCGAAGGCAAGCGCGCCGTCGGCGTCGCCTACAGCAAGGGCGGGCGGGGCGGCCGCAGCTTGGAGGTGCGGGCCAACCGCGAGGTCATCCTGAGCGGGGGGGCGATTAATTCGCCGCAAATTCTACAGCTTTCGGGCGTCGGCCCAGGGGCGCTGCTGCAATCGCTCGGCCTCGAGGTAATGCACGAGTTGGCGGGCGTCGGCGAAAACCTGCGTGACCACTACGCACCCCGTTTTACGGTGCGGGTAAAGAATGCCGAAACCATCAACGAGCGCGCCCAGGGCCTGAACATCGTCGGCGAGGTGGTCAAGTATTTCATCGGCGCCAAGAGTATCGTCAATCTGAGCCCGTCCATGGTCTATGGCTTCTGGCATTCCGACGCAGTGGCCCGAAGCAATGATCTGCAGTTCATCTTCACCCCGGCCAGCTATAAACAGGGGGTGCACGGGCTGCTTGACGATCATCCGGGCTTTACCGTTGCCTGCTGGCAGCACCGACCGGAAAGCAAGGGCTGGGTCCGCGCGCGCACGACCGATCCGTTCGACAAACCGCTCATCCAGCCAAATTATTTGGCCGAGGAAGAAGATCGCCGGGTGACGATTTGCGCCATGCGGCTGGCGCGCCGGCTGATCAATACAGAAGCCATGAAACCGTATATGGATTTCGAGGTGAGCCCCGGTGACGATGTGCAGACCGACGAAGAGCTGCTTGAGGCGGCGCGGGAATACGGCAACACCACCTTTCACGTCATGGGTACCTGCCGCATGGGCCCCGAAACGGATCCGACGGCGGTAGTCGACGATCAGCTTCGGGTGCGCGGCATGCAAGGCTTGCGCGTGATCGATGCCTCCATCATGCCGGTCATGGTTTCGGCCAATCTCAATGCGGCAACCATGATGATTGCCGAAAAGGGCTCCGACCTGGTGCTGGGTAAACCGGCCCTGGACCCCATCATCGTGCCGGACTAAGGGGAGCTTTCGCGATCAGGCGGCAACGGCGGCCGGATTGCCCGGCACCTTGACGCGAATGCGATAGAGCGAGGTCGAGGCGGTCAGGAACAAGCTGCACATGTCCCTGTCACCCCAGGTGAAGTTCGCGGTTACCTCGGGGGTCAGGATCACGCCCAGACAGGTTGCATCGGGGGCGAAGACGTGAACGCCGCCCGGACCACTGCAGTAGAGATTCCCGCCGCTGTCGATCTTCAGTCCATCGGGGGGCCCCTCGCCCGCCCCGACCGTCTCGCTCCAGACGATTGAATTGGCGATGGACCCGTCGGCGCGCACATCAAACGCCCGGATATGTCCGCGTTCGGTATCGTTCACGAAGAGCCGGGATTCATCGCGCGAGAAACAGAGACCGTTGGGCTGCGCAAAATCGTCGGCCTGCAGGGTTACGGCATTGTCGTCCGGCGCGATGCGATAGACGCCCTGGAAAGAAAGCTCGGGATCGCGCGGCACGCCGAAATACGCAAGACGCCCATAGGTCGGATCCGTGAAATAGATGGCGCCGTCGCTTTTGACAATGACATCATTGGGGCTGTTGAGCTGTTTGCCGCCATAGTGGCTGGCCAATACCGTAATGCTGCCGTCCTGCTCGCTACGTGTCACCCGGCTGGTGGCATGCTCGCAGGTCACGATGCGGCCCGCGCCGTCATAGGCGTTGCCGTTGGCCATGTTGCACGGCTTGCGGAAGGTGGTGACGCCGTCGGCGGCGCTCCAGCGCCGCATGTGATTACCCGGCATGTCGCTGAAGATCAGGTTTTCCGCCGTGGGATGCCAGATCGGTCCCTCGGTAAAGTCGAAACCACCGCCCAGCCGCTCGAACTCGACGTTGTCGCCCACCACCGCGCGAAAGCGTGGGTCGCGGATTTCTACATTCATGACAGGTCCTCCTCTATCTGGCGCACGGGCCGACTGTCAGCATACCGCTCGGCGCCGGAAAAATCCTGGAACATCCAATATGAGGTATTTTCAGGTCGAACTGATTTGACTTCAAGCGCCAAGCGCTGCCGCCATGCCGCGGGCGCGGGCGGCTTGCGCCTCGGCAAGCTGGCGGCACAGGCCGGTATAGCGGGTCGGGTCGAGCATGCCCTCGATCTGGTCTCTCGAGAGGTGCCGGTTGAAGCGCGCGTCCGCCGCGAGCAGATCACTGAAGCTTCCTTCGCCCCTGGCTGCCGCCTGCGCCGCGTCATAAACGATGTCGTGCGCCTCCTGACGTCCCACATGTTCGCCCAGCGCCAGCATGACCGGTTCGGCCATGATCAGTCCCTCGGTGAGGTCCAGATTGGCGCGCATGCGCGCGGGCTTCAGGACAAGACCCTCGGCGAGAATTCGAACCCGCTCGAGCGTATCGCCCAAAAGTACGCAGACCTGATTTTGCGCATACCGCATCATCAGGGATGTCTGCCGGTTCGCTTCGTGCTCCGTCATCACGGTCTCAAGCGCCAGCGGCACCATGGTCCGGATTTGCGCCGCATAGGCCATGATATCCTGGGAGAGATGGGGGTTTCGCTTCTGCGGCATGGTGCTGCTGCCCACCGTGCCCGGGAAAATCGGCTCCTCGACCTCGCCGAATTCCTGCTTCATGCCGGTGTAAATCTCATTGGCGAATTTCCCGCAACTCGCCGCCAACAGTGCCAGCAGCATGATGTGTTCGGCAAGGTGATCCATGATGCTGCGCGCGGGAACCGGCATCGGCGGCATGTCGAGATGGGCGGCCATCCGCGCCTGTACTTCCAGGCCCCGGTCACCGAACGAGGCGACGGTCCCGGCGCCGCCGCCCAGCAATGCCCTGAAGACACGCGGCTCGCACTCCGTAAGACGCTCCACGTGCCGGGCGAATTCATCGATCCAGATCGCAACCTTAAGCCCGTATGTCGCGGGTACCGCGTGCTGTCCGTGCGTGCGGCCCGGCAGCGCCATGTCTTTCGACCTTTCGGCAAGATCGGCCAGGGCGGCGAAAACCGCGCCAAGCTGGCGCAAGAAAATCCGATGCGCCCTGCGCAGTTGCAGCAGGTCCCCGGTCTGTGTGATGTTCTGCGTGGTGGCGCCCCAGTGCACATAGTTGCCAGCGTCACCATCGCAGAGACGCGACAATTCCCAGACCAGCGGCACCAGGGTGTGTCCGGTGCGGTGAAAAGCCTCGGCAAGACGCTCCCGGTCGAACAACGAAAGATCGCACTTGCGGACGATTTCGTCCGCCGCCTCCGCTGGTATCATGCCGAGCTCGGCCTCCGCTTTCGCGAGCGCCGCCTCTACATCCAGCCAGGCCTGCCAGCGGGCATCCTGCGCGAACAGTGCCGCGACACCCGGATCGGGAACACGCAATGATGTCGGATTACCCTGCTGCATGATGTCCGCTCCCCGTCTTTGAATGCAATACACGATTGATTGTGCACACTCACCCGCGGCGATGATAGTTAAACCGGTCGGAATTGGCCGCAATTGGGGATAGAATGGTCATGACCATTGGTATGAATTTGAACTGAAACGCCGATGACCCCTGACAACGCAAGGCGGTATAATCCGCCTGTAACATTCGGCTGTGGAGGATCCTCGTCATGAGGGCCGGCTTTGGTATTCCCAATAATCAGGGCGTTGAAAATCCTAACGATCTTGTCGGACTGGCGGTTACGGCGGAGCAATTGGGGTTTTCCAGCGTCTGGGTCCGAGAGCATCTTTTTCACGCCACTTATGTGGCGGAACGGCTTGGCGACAAGCCCTATCATGACGCCTTGACGATATTGACCGCCATCGCCTGCGCCACCAAATCGGTACGGCTGGGCACGTCGGTGCTGGTATTGCCCTGGCACGATCCGGCGCGGCTGGGCAAGATGATCGCCACTTTGGATCAGCTCTCGGGCGGGCGGGTGGATTTGGGCGTTGGCGTGGCGACCACACGCGATGAGTTCGAGAATCTGGGCGTTGATTTCGCCACGCGCGGCAAACGCACGGATGAGATACTGGGCGCATTGCAAGCGCTGTGGACCCAGGACACGCCGCAGTTTACAGGCGAATTTTACCGCTACGGCGGCTTGAAATTTTCACCAAAACCATTGCAGACCCCCTACCCGCCGCTGTTGATCGGCGGCTCAAGTGCCGCCGCCCGCCGCCGCGTGGCGCGTTTTGGCGATGGCTGGCATACCCTGCGGCAATCACCAAACCAGTTCGCGGAAGGCCGGCGGGATATCATCCGGCTGACCGAGGCGGCGGGCCGGGATCCGGCGGTGCTACGCTATTCCCTGACCCTGCCCATGCGCTTTACCGGCACGCCGCCCGGCGCACCGGTGCAGGACCGCACCGCCCTGACGGGCACGGACGACGACATCATCGAAACCCTCAGGGCCTATCGTTCGGCGGGGCTGGATGAAATTGTCGTCAGCGTCAGCAGCGCCGATGTAAACTGCAACAGCGATGCCATGGCCCGGTTCATGCAACAGGTCTGGCCCAAGCTGTAAACCACCGTGAAGCAGCCGGAAGGAAGTCCCATGTCCCTAACCGTCACGCCCATCGCTCCGGTGTTTTGCGCCCGGATCTCCGGCGTCAGTATCAACAAGCCGCTCGACGATGGGCCATTTGGTGCGATCCGCGCCGCCCTCGACGCGCATCTTGTCCTGGTTTTCTCCGATCAGCCAATGACCGACGAACAGCAGATCGACTTTAGCGAAAGATTCGGGCCGCTGGAGGGCACAGCGGCGGCCGGGGTTAATCCCGGCGCCGGAACGCCGTTCGCGCGCCAATCCAACCTGGATATCAAGACCGGCGCGGTAATTCCGCCAGACGACCGGCGCATGTTCTATCAGAAAGCCAACATGCTGTGGCATGCCGACAGCACGTTCAAGGCGATACCCTCGTTATGTTCGGTGTTGACGGCGCGCGTCGTGCCACCGGAGGGAGGGGCCACGGAATTCGCCTCGACCAGGGCGGCTTACGCCTCGCTCAGTGAACCGCAAAAGGCGGAAATCGAGGACCTGGTCGTCGAGCATGATTTTGCCTATTCCCGCGGTCTGGTCGGGTTCACCTTTACGCCCGAGGAACTGGCTCATACGCCGCCCGTCCGGCACCGGCTGGTGCGAACCAACAAGGCGACCGGGTTGAAATCCGTGATGATCGGCGTCCACGCCAAATGCGTGGTGGGTTGGCCGGAAGATGAAAGCCGGGGGCTGCTGGACGATCTGTTGGCGCGGGCGACCCGGCCTGAAAATACCTACCGCCACGACTGGCGCGAGGGCGACGTCATCGTCTGGGACAACCAGGCCGCCGTGCATCGCGCCACCGAATACGATACAACCAAACATCAACGATTGATGCAGCGCACGACGATTTCAAGCCGCGCCGTGTCAGCTAAGTGAAACGCACTTCCCGTTGCGTCACGGATCATGAAACCGGTGAACGGCCGTAGCGCATCATGTTTAAAAACGCGGAAGGGCCGATACTCGACCGCATTTCGCCAAGACAGCCGATCACCGAGTTGGAGGAAAAATGTCATCCGCAGCGCAGCTTCAACCCTATCGCGGGGTCTATCCGATCGCGCCGACGCCATTCAGCGAAGACGAAAGCCTCGATTTGCAAGGCCAGAAACGGGTGTTGGACTGCATGATCGATCAGGGCGTGGACGGCATTTGTATTCTAGCAAACTACTCCGAGCAGTTTTTGCTGGCTGATGCCGAGCGCGACCGCCTACTCGTCACTTGCTTGGAGCACGTGGCGGGGCGGGTGCCGGTTATCGTTACCTGCAGTCATTTCAGCACCCGGATTTCCGTAGAAAGGGCGCGGCAAGCCGAAGCAGCGGGCGCAAATATGATCATGATGATGCCGCCGTATCATGGCACCGGCTTAAAGGCATCCGAGGCGGGGAACTTCGCCTATTTTCAAAGACTCGCGGATGCGATCGCCATTCCGATAATGGTACAGGACGCGCCGTTGAGCGGGGTAACCTTGTCGGTCCCCTTTCTGGCGGACTTGGCCCGTCAAATACCGCAAATAGGCTATTTCAAGGTCGAGGTTCCAGGTGCGGCCGGCAAATTACGGGACCTGATTGCTGCCGGCGGCGCAGCGATCAAGGGGCCGTTTGATGGTGAAGAATCGATCACCTTGATGGCCGATTTGGCAGCCGGGGCAACGGGCACCATGCCAAGCGCCCTGTTGCCGGAGCTTATTCGGCCTGTCATTATGGACTATCTTGCGGGCAAACCGGGGTCGGCCGCCGAAACCTTTGCCCGTATCCTACCCCTCATCAACTTTGAGAACCGGCAATGCGGTCTAAGAGCGACCAAGACCGCGATGAAGGAAGGCGGGGTTATAAAATGTGATGCGGTTCGCCATCCTTTGGAACCGCTGCATCCGGAAACCCGGCAACAACTTTTACGGCAGGCAGCTGCTTTGGATATTCTGGCCTTGCGATGGGGCAAGTAACTGCGGCGCCAGGAAGAGGTGTGACATGCGTGCACTTGAGGTCTTGAGCATCCAACGGATCGGGGCCGAGGAGCGGGCCATGATCGAGGCCGTGGATCCGGCGATCAAGTTGACCGACGCTGGCGGCTGGTTTGACGGCGAAATTCGCGAGACCTGGCCGGCTTTCACCTGCGACCGTTATCTACAGCCCGACGCCAGAGGCAGCGGCAGCCGTGAGGAACGCGACCGTCTGCTAGCCAAGGCGGAAGTTATACTCGGCGGTTGGCCTTTTCCACTGGATCTGCGCGCCAGAGCAAAGAAATTAAGGTGGCTTCATCAGCGCCCGGCCGGTGCCAGCAATTTGCTTCGGGGCGATCTCTGGGGCAGCGACGTCGTGGTATCTACCTCGCGCGGTTTAGGAAATACGCTGGCAATGGCGGAGTATGCGCTCGCTGGAATACTACATTTTGCCAAGGGTTTGCCTCAAGCTGCGATCGATCGCGATGCCAACCGCTTCTCCCATCGCGCCTACCGCCCGCTCCTGCTGAAAGGCAAGACCGCCTGCATTGTCGGCGTCGGCGGCATCGGGCAGGATGTCGGCAGACTTTGCGCCGCCATCGGCATGCGAGTTGTCGGCACGCGCCGCAAGCCGCGCGACGACATGCCGCTACCCGAGGGTTTCGCGATGGTCGGTAGCCCCGCCGATCTTGATCACCTCCTGCCGGAGGCCGATTTCGTGGTGATCTGCTGTCAGTGGACGCCGCAGACGACCCACCTGTTTGACGCCGGCCGCTTCGCTCTGATGAAAACGGGAAGCGTTCTGCTCAACGTTGCCCGTGGAGAAATCGTCGACGAGACAGCTCTGCTCGACGCGCTGCAACGTGACCATCTGCGCGGCGCCGCGCTCGACGTCTATGACGGTGAGTTTGAGAAGGCGCCGCTGGCGCAACTCTGGTCAGATCCCCGCGTATTGATCACGCCACATATCTCAGGGGCCAGCGATCTGAACCGGCATCGCGCCATAGAGCTCTTTTGCGACAACCTCGCCGCATACCTCGCCGACCGGCCACTGGTAAATGTCATCGATTGGGAGCGGGGCTACTAGGTGCGATTTCTCCGATGCGCCGCAATTTCGCCGGCAATCTTCCCGCCAGACAGGGTCTTGATGGAACCTCGCCCTGTCGCCACCATGGCCACTGACGAGGTTTGATCCCAGAGGACACAGGGTAATAAAGTCATGACGACACGCGAAGCGTTGCGGCGATCCGGGATGGCAATACGGGAGAGGCTCGGGTTTCCTTCCAATAGTCCCGAAACGGAACTGGCGCCCGGTCTCGACCGTTTGGCGGAAGAATTCGTATGGGGATCCATCTGGGCGCGGCCCGGCCTGGCGCTGGATGATCGCATGCTGACCGTGCTGTCAGCCCTGACCTCGCAGCAGCGCCTGCCGCAGCTACGGCGTTATATTGGCGCGGCCTTGCATATCGGCGTTCCGCCCCGCGCGATCCAGGAGGTCTTCATCCAGTGCGGCCTGTATTCCGGATTTCCCACCATTCTGAACGCGCTGGCGCTTGCCAACGACGTATTCGCGGAACAGGGTGTCGCCGTGCCGGATACGGCGATGCCGGATATGGACGCCGAGGCGCTCATGGCGCTGGGGCGGGAAACAATGCTTGGGCTGCATGGTGACCGGGCCCACCAGGGCTACGCCGCGCCGGACAACACCACGACAGCGGCGATGTACCCGACGGCGATCGCCTATGGCTACGGCGAAATCTGGAACCGCCCGGACCTCAGCCACCGTCAGCGTATGATCTGCGCCGTGGCCGCCTTTACAGCAATCGATCACCTGTCCCAACTGGTCAAGTTCGCCCAGTCGGCGCTCAATACCGGTCTGACCCGGGAGCAGATCGTTGAAATCATCATGCAAACTGGCCCCTATTCCGGGTTCCCACGGGCGCTCAACGCGCTCGCAGCCTTCGGCGACGCACGCGGATGAGAACCAGACAACGAGGAGTAAACCATGCGTTTCAAAGATCAGGTAGCTGTCATCACTGCCGCCGGCGCCGGCATCGGCAAAGCAACGGCCGAGATCATGGTCCAGGAAGGTGCCACCGTCATCGCCATCGACGTTGACGGTTTGCGACTGGAACAGCTGAAAAATGAAATGCTCGGCGCACCAGGCACGTTGATACCTAAAACGCTCGACGCCGCAGATCAAACTTCGGTTCGAGAGGTCGTCGCCGAAATCTTAAATACGCAAGGCCATATCGACATTCTAGTCAACGCTGTCGGCGGCAGCACCATTATTGAAAATCCGGCAGCGACGGTTGACGAACTATCCTTTGATGATTGGCGGAAGTTGATCGATTTCAATCTCAATGCCACCTTTTTATGCTGCAATGCCGTCGTGCCCGGGATGAAACGGGCCGGTCACGGCAAAATTATCAATCTCGCGTCGATCGCCGGACGTGGATTGAGCGGGGCGAGCAGCAGCGCTTATGCGGCGGCGAAGGGCGGCATCATTGCGTTCACACGGAAGCTTGCCTACGAACTGGGGCCTTCCGGCATCAACGTCAATGCCATTGCGCCGAGTCTGACATTGACAGAAAGAATCCGGCCCCATTGGGAAAAACGGAATTCCGAACAACAGGCGGTCGAAATTGAACGAACCCCGCTGCGTCGCGTTGCCGAAGCCGTCGATCAGGCAAGGGTGATAGCCTTTCTTGCGTCACGGGATGCCGACTTTGTCACCGGCCTCACCATCGATGTGACTGGAGGCATCTCATAGCCGGGCCGGCAGGACTAAGGCTCGTCAATGCAAACGGCGATCGTTAGGTAGGGAGTGGGCCTGTGAGCATGCAGGGCAGTTTTTTGCGGATCCTTCGTACTGTTCACGGTTGGCTGGGTATAATTGTCCTGCCCTGGGCGCTGAGCATGGGTCTGACCGGTCTGTACATGAACCATTCCGGATTTGTCCTGTCATTCTTCCCGCAGGATGAATTTTCCGAAAGCCGGCTGGACGAACTGAAACCGCCGGCCCCTATCACCCGTGAAAACGCGCGCAGTCTGGCAAAGTCAATTTGGCCGCGGCAGCCGGTCCAAAAACTCTGGCAAGAGGACTATCATGGCAGGCCCAGTTTCTTTGCCGAGACCAGCAAGGGCTGGGTCATTCTTTCCATTCCAACCGGCCACCACTATGTCAAAACTCCCTATACCCGGCGAACATTCACGCCGAAAGAGGGCCTGGTTCACTCGAAAATATACTGGGGAAACATTTTCGAGGATCTGCATGAAACCGGGTGGCTGGGCGGCGGCTTGGGCACATGGTTGGCGGATTTATTCTGCATCGCTTTAGTATTATTTGGCGTGTCAGGCTCGATGATGTGGTCAATCCCGAGAATTGGGCGGCTGATCAAGGGCTGGGCAAACTGATAGTCTCCGAACCGCTGTCGGCCGTCTCAGATGATTTTCCGTTGCCGCAGGGCGGTGATCTCCGCATCGCTGTAGCCGAGCCCGGAAAGGATTTCTACATTGTGCTCCCCCAACTTGGGTGCGACACCAATTTTGGCGGGGGTTTCCGAGAACTGCCATGGCGAGCCATGCACCTTGAGGGTCTCGCCGAGCTCCGGATACTCGACCTCGCTGATATAACCGTTGGCGAGTACGTCGGGGTCGTTCGATGCCTCGAGCAGCGTGTTGACCGGCGCCGAGACAATGTCGGCGGCGCGCAGGATTTCCACCCATCGATCACGGCTGTCCGTGGCGAATAGTTCAGCCAGGGCACCCAGGATCGTATCCTTCCTGGCCTCGGAAACCAGGGCAAGCCCAAGGTCGGCAGCGCCGCGCGCCTCAAGTGTCGCGAGGAAGCCCAAGGCCTCCATGGCGCGCGTCCAGTCCGTGTGACCCAGTTGAAACACCAGTGGCTTGCCGTCCCGGTCGTTGAACGTCGCCGCAATGCCTGGGCGTTCACGGGTGCCATTGATACGTGCGCCGGTGATCGGATTGGCGTTTCGCCACATCGCGGTGGTCAGCGTCCAACCCATCAGACGGACCACGCCGCCGACCAGCGATGTCTCCACCTTCTGCCCGATGCCGGTGTTTTTGGCATAATACAGCGCCGCCAAAAGGCCGCCGAATGTCAGAATCGCACAGGATTCATCGGCCACCGAGACCACACCGGTGCGCATGGTCTCGCCCGGTCCCGCATAGGCCTCGGCCACACCGCCCAACGCCTGGCCGACGGCATCGGTTCCCGGCAACTGCGCGTGGGGCCCAAGCTGGCCGTAACCGGAAACCGAGACATAAACCAGCGCCGGATTGATTTTCTTGAGTTCCTCATAGCCGAAACCATTTTTCTCGGCCGCGCCTGGGCGGAAGTTCTGGCCGAAGATATCAGCCTTCTCAACCAGTTTATGGAGTATTTTCCGGCCCTCATCGAATTTGAGATTCAATGTCAGGCTTTTCACACCCCGGTTGTTGGTCTCGAAGAACGAGCTGATCTCGCCCTTCAATTCGCCGGCGGTTCTGGAACCGTCACCAACCCCCGGCACTTCGATCTTGATGACCTCGGCGCCCAGATCCGCCATCAACATGTAGGGCACCGTTCCCGCCTGTGCGGTCGAGCAGGTGACGGCTTTGACACCGGTGAGTGGTCCAATTTGGTCGGCCATGGCGCGATTCCTCGTACTGTCAAAGGGTTTCCCATGAAAACGGATCCGCCGGGATTGCCAAGTCTTTCCCGGCGACATGAGTGACGACATAGTTACAGAATACCGCGCTGGTGACCTTTGGCAACAAGGCAAAATCTGACAGTCAGAGACGGCAGGCTCATTTAAGCCGTATTAGCCGTATATCGCAAACGCACGCTTTGCTAAGCTGGTTCCCGGTGGGGCAATTATCCATCAATGCAAGGCAAATCAGGCTTGCCCCTGGGTATTTGCCGGGGCAGCGGGCGTCTCAGTTTCGAGGTATCTCCATGACGGTGGCAGCACAAACAGTCGATACAGAAGCACCGACGCCGGTCTCAACGGTGGGGACCGAGGCGATCCTGGAAGAAATCCGTGTCGTGCAATCGGTTCAAACGCAGCGCAGCATGCCGGTGCTGCTGCTTGGCAACACCTTGGCCGTTGCGATCGTATTCTATATTGACTGGTTCGCGGTCGTTTCCAGTTATGCGGTCTATTGTCTGGGTCTGGAATTGCTTTTGCTGCTGCCCATGTTACGCAGCTACATCCGTTTGCGTGGTCGACCGCGACCGGACCAGGTTAGCGTGCGGCGGATTCGTCTGATCGAAATCCACTCCTTCCTGTTAGGGTTGGTCTGGGCCTTCGCCGTCTTCCTGTTGATGCCTGAATTGAGCCAGATCAACGGTGCCGTCATTGTCATGGTCATGTATTTCCTGGGCTATGGCGCCGTGGCGCTCACCCCAAGCCTGCCCAGGGCTTCCGCCGCCTACTTCGCACCCATAATGCTGGTCACCTTTTTCAGCGCCTACCTCAATAATGTCCTGAGCGCGGATTTGCTGATGCTGATCATCTTCTCGGGCTCGGTGGCGATCGCCCGGACCATGTGGCAAAGCTGGCAGGACATGACCACGACGGTGCGTTTAAGCCTGGAACGCTTGCAGGCGGAGACGGCGTTGCACCGGCAGGAAACCCAGGCCATGCGCTCGATGATCGAAGCGATCCCGTTTCCCCTGGTGTTGACGCGGGAAACCGGAACCGTCGAGGCTACTGAACAGGCAGCCCGGCAATTCGGCATCCCTGCCGGCGAGGTGAGCGGACTGCGTATCCAGGACTTTTTCATGGATCCGGCTGAGCAGCAGAAAATGGCGGACTTGCAGGAGGAGCGGGGACGGCTGGAGGAGTACGAGGTGCAACTGAAGAACGCCCAGGGCAAACCGTTCTGGGCCCTGCTGTCCTCCCTGCCCTTGAAATACGAAGGCGAAGACTGCTGGCTCAATGCAATCTATGTCATCGATGACCGCAAACGCGCCGAGGCTGATTTGCTTGACGCCAAACGGCGGACCGAGGAAGCGAACCAGACCGCGCTGGAACAGAACAAGATGCTGGAAACCGTCTCCAATCAGCTTGCCAAGTATATTTCGCCGCAGCTTTACCAGGCAATCTTCAGCGGCGAACAAAAGGTCGAGATCGAATCCAAACGCAAGAAGCTGACGATTTTCTTTTCCGATATTGCGCGCTTCACCGAAATCACCGATCGATTGGAATCCGAAGAACTAACCGCACTGCTGAACCAGTATTTGACGGAGATGTCGAAAATCGCGCAGGAGCATGGCGCCACGATCGACAAGTTCATCGGCGATGCCATGGTGCTATATTTTGGCGACCCGGACACCAGAGGCGTCAGGGAGGATGCTGCGGCCTGTGTTCGCATGGCCATCGCGATGCAGCGCCGCATTCGCGAACTTCAAACCATATGGCGCGGGGACGGACTGGAACAGCCGTTCGAACTCCGCATCGGCATCAATACCGGCTATTGCACGGTCGGAAACTTCGGCAGTGAGGACCGCATGGACCACACCATCATCGGCAGCGAGGTCAACCTGGCTGCCAGGCTGCAGTCCCACGCGGACGTAGGCGGCATCCTGCTGGCGAACGAGACCCATTCGCTGGTCAAGGAGTGGCTGTTGGCCGAGCAGGGTGAAGCCATTACCGTCAAGGGTTTCCCCAAACCGGTCATGACCTTCCGGGTGAAAGGTATCTATGATGAACTTGCCTTGGAAACCGGTCTTATCCATCGTGAGCAGAGCGGCCTGACGCTCACCATCGACCGGAACCACCTGAACGGGACAGACAAAGCCAACGCTATAGCGGTGCTCGAAGACGTGCTGGCGCAACTTAAGGATTAGCCCTGGGTCAATATCCGGCATTGCAAGCGCATGGGTCTGCCTGGAGCACTTTTGATCCAGATGCGCTTGGAATTTTCAGCATGAAGCAATTGAACCAATTATTCTAAGTTTGAAGAGTCTGAGCATGATTTAAAGAAACATGCTCTAGGCGCGCCGCCGCGCTTGAACGGCTGTTTCCAGCGCCTGCAGAAAGCGGGATCTGTCTTTTTTCGAAAATGGCGCCGGCCCGCCCGTGATCTGGCCGATCTCGCGCAGACCCGCCATCAGGTCGCGGGTCGCCACCGCCATGCCGATGGAGTCCTGGGAAAAGGCCCTGCCGTTCGGCTGGATGGCGCCGGCGCCCTTTTTTAGGCAACGGTCGGCCAGGGGGATATCATTGGTGACGGCGATATCGCCGGGTTCGATATGTTCCGCGATCCAATCATCGGCCGCATCGGGGCCCTGGGCGACCACGACAACCTGGATCATCGGCGAGGCATGGGGACGGATACCGCCGTCGCTGACCAGATGAACCCGCAGGCCATGGCGTTCGGCCACCCGGATGACTTCATCCTTGACCGGACAGGCATCGGCATCAACGAAGATCTGGAGCATGCTATTTCGAACCTGTGTTTGGCTGCTGAGCCGGTACCGTAGCACGATCCAACAACGGTGTGGACGGCTACGCGCCGGAACAGACCGCTTCGCCGAGCAGCATTAGATCTGGTTTAATTGCACGTCGGCGCCAGGCTTCGCCGGGCCGTCCTCATATGGCACCGCAAACCCGGCACCATGAGGCAACGCGGATTCTCAGAACCCACTGGAAACCAAGCGCCCCGCGCGGCTCCTACACCACGCGGTGGGACACGATCACCATGCGCCGGCACACAAAACCTGCTATTGCTGGTCCCGCCAAGAAATAACAATACTGGGTTGGGTGGGTGAACGGCAGCGTGCTTAAGGAGCCATTGTTTCTGGGTATTGATGGCGGCGGCTCCGGCTGCCGGGTTCGGCTGTGCAATGGCGCGGGGGATGTTCTGGGTCAGGGTCAGGCGGGGCCCGCCAATACCCTGTTGGGCCTGGGGGCGGTATTTGCCGAAATTACCACAGCCACCCACCAGGCGCTGGCACAGGCAGGTTTGCCGGGCAGCGGCAGCGAATTGATCGGCCAATTGCACGCCGGCGCCGGGCTGGCCGGGCTGTCCCTGGCGCGCGAGCAGAAAAAACTGGCGGCCTTCGCCCATCCCTTTGCCACCTTCCGCGCCGAGACCGACGCCTATGCGGCCTGCCTGGGCGCACACGACGGCGCCGATGGCGGTGTTGTTATCGCCGGTACGGGCAGTTGCGGCCTGGCTATGGTGGCGGGTCGAATATACACGGTCAGCGGTTGGGGTTTCGCCATCTCGGATCAGGGCAGCGGCGGCGCCCTGGGCCGCGCCGCCCTGCGCCAGGCCCTGTCGGAACACGACGGCATACTGCCTGCAAGCCCTTTGGGACGGCGTATCATGGCCCATTTTCAGAATCGGCCGGAAGCGATGTTCCTGTGGTCGGAAAGCGCGACGCCGGGCGATTATGCTACATTTGCGCCTTGGGTGTTCGACACTGCCGGGGACGGCGATGCCGGCGATGCCGGCGCCAGGACACTGGTGCGGCAAACAGCGGCGGAAATCGCGCAGTTGATTGCGGCGCTGGGCGCCAAGGGCGCGCCGGGGATTGCCCTGACCGGCGGCCTGGCCGGTCCCATACGGCCCTGGCTGCCAGAATACGCGCTGCGCCTGTTGACCGTGGCCAAGCATGATCCGTTGCATGGCGCCCTGATGCTGGCCAGATCCGGGGCCGGCGCATGAACCAGCTTTTACGCAATGCCCGAATTTTTACGGGCGACGAGATCTTGCAGGGCTGGGACCTGCTGCTGGCCGACGGCGCATGTCAGGCGCTGTCGCCTCCCGGCGCAATCGACAATGACAGCGCGGCGGTCGACCTGGACGGCGGCCTATTGGCGCCGGGCTTCATCGATTGCCAGGTCAACGGCGGTGGTGGGGTGTTGTTCAACGATCAACCGGACCCGGCGGCGATCGCGGCCATCGCTCGGGCCCATCGGGCCTTTGGCACCACCGGCTTGTTGCCGACCCTGATCAGCGACGATTGGGCCACCATGACCGCCGCCGCCGAGGCCGTCCGGGCGGCGCTACGAGAGGGGCAGCGGGGATTGCTGGGCCTGCATTTCGAGGGGCCCTATCTAAACCCGGCCCGCAGGGGCGCTCATGACGGCGGGCGCATCAGGCCCCTGGAATCCCGGGCAATGGAGCTTTTCAGCGCCGATGGTCTTGGCGTGGTGGTGGTCACCCTGGCGCCCGAAATGGTGCCAAGCGGTACTATTCGCACGTTGTCCCAGGCCGGCGTCCGGGTCAGCGCCGGGCATAGCGCGGCCAGCCATGACCAGATCACCGCCGCGTTGGACGAGGGCCTATGCGGCTTTACCCATCTGTTCAATGCCATGCCGGCCATGCAAGGCCGCGATCCCGGCATCGTCGGGGCGGCCCTGGACGACCCGGACAGCTGGTGCGGCCTGATCGTCGATGGCCATCATGTCCACGCGGTTACGCTACGTGTCGCCCTGGCCGCCAAGGCCCAACGCCGCATGATGCTGGTAACGGACGCCATGCCCTCCGTGGGCGCAATGTCCGACAGTTTTCAATTGGCCGGGCGGACGGTGACCGTCAAGGATGGCCGTTGCACCACGGCCGACGGAATTCTGGCTGGCTCCAACCTGAATATGGCCGCCGCCGTGCGCAATACGATGGTTCTGCTTGGACAACCGTTGGAAGAAGCCCTGCGCATGGCTTCGCTATATCCCGCCGAATTTCTGGGGTTGGCGGACCGGCGCGGCCGCATCTGCCCTGGTTATCACGCCGATCTGGTATTGCTGGATGACAGTCTGAATGTGCAGCGGACCTGGATCGGCGGCGAAATGTCGGTTCATTGACGGTGGTTCGATGGGGGCCGATTGCTGAGCCAAATGCCACCGCTGATCAGAGCCATGGACAACAGGGCTTCGGGCCTGGGCTGTTCGCCTAGAAAGGCGACGCCTAGAATCAGAGCGACCAAGGGCAACAGGTAGTTGGCCGACATCACAAAATTGGCTCCCCGTTCCTGCACCAGAATGAAAAATAATAATGTCGCCCCGCCGGTACAGACCGCACCGAGCATAAAAACCGCGCCGACCGCCAGCCAGCCGGGGCGCAGGCTCAGGCCCGGATCCACCGCGAAGGCAAAGGGCAAGAGCACGACCGTCGCCAAAAGCGAGACGCTACAGGCGGCCACCGCCGGCGGCAAAGGCGGCATGCGCCGGGCGATCAGAGCGTTCAAGGCAAAGCTCAAACCAACCAGAAACAGCGACGCCTGGGCCAGAAGATTCGCCCCGGCGCCTGCCAAAACGCTCCCCTCCAGACTCGCCACGGCGCCCGGTCCCAGCAGCACGACAATGCCCAAAAACCCTGCGGTGACGCCCATGATGCGGGTCTTGGTCATCTTCTCGTCCTTGGTGCCGAAATGCACCACGACCAGCGTGACCAGCGGTGTGGCGCCAATGAAAATGCCGGCCAGATTACTGTCCAGTTGGGTCTGCGCCTGGGCAATCAGAAAAAACGGCAAGGCATGGCCCACGACCGCCAGGACTGCCAAAATCAACCATTGCCGCCCCGGAGAGGGCAAGTTGTGCCCCTGGCGCCGCGCCACGGCATAAAGCAACCCGGCCGCCACAGCCGTGCGCGCCAGGGCGACCATGACCGGCGGCAGGTCCGCCAGGCCCAATTCCACGAATAGAAAGCTGGAACCCCAGGCAGACGCCAGCGCCCCCAACAACAAATAATGGCGGACGGAAGGCCGTTGGCTTATAGCCTGCCCCGGTGATGGCATCTTAAGCCAGAGGTCCTTGATATGATGCCAATGGTACTATGCTTGGGATCGGCGTCTAGTCCGGTGACTTGTCCGGTTCGGGGGGCGGGAATTGAGGCGCCTCAAAATTGGTGGGCTTGATATAGATATCCTTGACGTGCTGGAAATCATAGGCGTACCGGCGCAATTTATCCGCCCGGTCATCGGCCCAATCGTCGCTGGCGCTGAGACTGCGCACCAGCAGGAAATGCAACGAGAAGACCACATACCAGATTACCAGGGGCCAGAATAACGGCATCCAGGGCATCCAGGTCACCCGCCCGCCAACCATCAGAATGGCGCTGACCACGAACAACAGACCATGATGCCATAACAAGGTGACCGGCGAGCGCCCCCGGTAATATGCAACAATGCGTTTGATGCGATCCATGTGGGTCTCGATCTCTAGAAATTCTCGACCCAGGGCCGCAGTTCGATGGAGTGGGACCAGACGCTGCGGTGCTGCGCGTGGGTCTGGTAATAGGTCTCGGCAATGGCATCGGGCCGCAGGCGGGCGTCTTCCGCGTGCTCGCCAATGCCGCCGTCAATATTGAAATGGGCCACATGCACGCCCTGGGGGTGCAATTCCCGCGCCATGGATTCCGCCAGCCCCCGCAGACCGAACTTGCCCACGGCGAAGGTCGCGGAATTGGCAAAGCCCTTCATGGAGGCCGTGGCGCCCGTAAACAGGATGCTGCCCGCGCCCGCCGGTCCCAGGCGGCGGGCCGCTTCCCGCCCGACCAGAAAGCCGCCCAGGCAGCAGCGTTCCCAACTGTCGGTGAATTCCGCCAGGCTGGTCTCCGCCACGGGCTTGCGCACGCGGCCTGACGCGTTATAGATCGCCACGTCGATAGCGCCCAGATCCGCCTCGGCCTGCTTGAACAGCGCCGTGACAGAATCTTCGGAGGTGGCATCGCAGGCATAGGCCTTGGCGGAGCCGCCCGTGGCAGCGATGCCATCGACGATGCCGGCCAGTTTTTCGGCGTTGCGCGCGGCCACCGCCACGGCATGGCCGGCCTTGGCAAAGCGCCGCGCCAGCGCCGCCCCCAGACCGGGGCCGACGCCAACGATGAGGCAAGTGCCGGGGTTTGCGTCAGTCATGGTTCACTCCGCTGCATCGGGTTGTGATTGAGGGTTGCGCCAGGCTTCCTCCAAGAGGGCCTGTTCCGCCGCCGCGGCCTTTTGGCTGCGTTCCTTGATATGGCCATAGCCGCGAATTTGTGCCGGAATCCCGGCAATCTGCACGGCCAGCGCATGGTTGTCCGGGGACAGGTCCGCCAACAGCGTTTCGATCGTGGCGCGATAGCCGGGGATGGCCGCGCGTTCGGCGCGGCGTTCGTCCGTGCGGCCAAAGATATCGAAGGGGCCGTCCCGCAGACCTTTCATTTTGGCCAGCAGCTTGAAGGCGGTCATGACCCAGGCGCCATATTCCCGCTTGATCAGATGGCCGGTGTCCGGGTCACGGCGGCTGATCAGGGGCGGCGCAAGATGGAACTTCAATTTCAGATCACCCTGGAACTGTTTGTCCAAGCCGGCCTGAAAGCTTTCGTCGGCATACAGCCGCGCCACCTCGTACTCGTCCTTGTAGGCCATCAGCTTGAACAGGTTTTGCGCCACCGCCTCTGTCAGGCCGGTCATGCCCTTGCCCTTGCTCTGTTCCGCCTTTTCCACCTGGCGGACAAAGGCCACGTACTGGGCTGCATAGGCGGCATCCTGATATGCGGTCAGGAAGGCGCTGCGGCGGTCGATGATATCGTCCAGGGTTTCCGCCACGGCCACTTCCGCTGACAGTGCCGGTTGCGCGGCCCTGATGACCTGATCGGGATCAACCGCCGCCAGGCGCCCCAAGGCGAAGGCCCGGCGGTTCATGGCCACGGCAACGCCGTTCAATTCGATGGCCCGGTCAATAGCGGCGCCGCCCACCGGCAGGGCGCCGCGCTGATAGGCATGACCCAGCAGGAACAGATTGGCTGCGATGGCATCCCCCATCAGGGCCGCGGCCAGACCGGAGGCGTCGATGAATTCGGTGCGGTTGTCACCGGCGCTGTCCCTGATCAACTTACGCAGCTCATCCGCATGAAACTCCGTGTCCGGATTCAGGGTAAAATCAGCGGTTGGCGCCAAGTGACTGTTGACGATGGCCTGGGTGCCGCCGCGGCTGAGTTTACGTAGGGCATCGGGGCTGGCGGCGACCACCATATCGGCGCCCAGCAAAAGATTCGCGCCGCCAGCGGCGATGCGCACCGCATGTAAATCGTCCGGCGACGGCGCGATGCGGATATGGCTCAA
Organism: Pseudomonadota bacterium; assembly: GCA_027623205.1. Taxonomy (GTDB): domain Bacteria; phylum Pseudomonadota; class Alphaproteobacteria. The sequence continues at coordinate 28,669 of JAQBYC010000025.1, forward strand.
CACGGCGCCGTTTTTCTGCGCGATGCCGGTGAAATCCAGCACCGTAACGCCCTTGCCCTCCAAATGGGCCGCCATCCCCAGCAGAGCACCGACCGTGATGACGCCGGTGCCGCCAATACCAGTGACCAGAATGTTATAGCCGCCATCCGCCGGCGCGATATCGGGATCGGGCAGGGCAGCAGCGGCCTGGTCCAGATCCGCTGTACTGGCAGCCTCGGCCCGGCGTGGTATGGCGCCAGAAACGGTCACAAAGCTGGGGCAAAAGCCCTTGATGCACGAGAAATCCTTGTTGCAGGCGGACTGGTTGATCTGCCGCTTGCGGCCAAAGGGCGTCTCCAAAGGCTCCACCGAAACGCAGTTCGATTGCACGGAGCAATCGCCACAGCCCTCGCAGACCGCCTGGTTGATAAAGGCCCGGCGGTCGGGGTCGGGAAAAGTACCGCGCTTGCGTCGGCGGCGTTTTTCCGCGGCACAGGTCTGATCGTAGATCAGGACGCTGCAGCCCGCTGTCTGGCGCAATTCCTTTTGCACCTTATCCAACTCGTCCCGGTGCCGGATCGTGACGCCTGGCGCCCAGTCCGTGCCGCCGGCGTATTTATCCGGCTCGTCGGTGACAACAATGATCCGGGAGACCCCTTCGTGATGGACCTGCTGGCTGATCTGCCAGGGCGAAAGTGGGCCGTCGTGGGGCTGACCGCCGGTCATGGCCACGGCATCGTTGAACAGGATTTTGTAGGTAATATTGACCTGGGCAGCCACGGCAGCACGGATCGCGGAGATGCCGGAATGATAATAGGTGCCGTCCCCCAGATTGGCGAAGATATGCCTTTCACCGGTGAATGCGGCCTGACCCAGCCAGGGCACCCCTTCCCCGCCCATTTGCGTGAAGGTCTCGGTCGAACGGTCCATGGACAAAGCCATGAAGTGGCAACCGATACCGGCCATGGCGCGGCTGCCTTCGGGTACCTTGGTCGAAGTGTTGTGGGGACAACCGGAACAGAAGTAGGGGGCCCGCTGGATTGGCGCCGCAGCCTGCAAGGCAGCGGCTTCCTTGCTGTCCAGTAACGCCATGCGATCGTCGATGATGGGCGAGGTTACATATGAACCGATACGCGAGACGATGATGCGCGCGATCTGGCCCGGTGATAGTTCGCCGTCAGATGGGCACAGCAACTGCCCGCCCTCGTCGAACTTGCCGACCACCCGCGGGCGTACGTCGGCCCGCCAATTGTAAAGCTGTTCCTTTAGCTGGTTTTCGATAACCGCGCGCTTTTCCTCGATCACCAGCACTTCGTCCAGGCCTTCCGCGAAGGCGCGAATGCCCTCCCGCTCCAACGGCCAGGGCATGCCGACCTTGTATAGTCGCAAGCCGATTTGCGCCGCCATTGCCTCGTCGATGCCCATATCCTCCAGGGCCTGACGGGTATCGAGATAGGATTTGCCGGCGGCAACGATGCCGATACGCGGTTGCGGCGAATCCCAGACGATCCGGTTTATGCCATTCAGCCGGGCAAAGGCCAGCGCGGCATAGATCTTATGCCGTTGCAAGCGCTCTTCCTGGCTCCAGCGATCATCAGGCCAACGGATATTGAGGCCGCCGGGCGGCATTTCGAAATCAGGATACCGGATATCCAAGTGATCGGGATCGACGAACACGGAGGCGGAACTTTCCACCACCTCGGAAACGCATTTGAAGCCAACCCAGACGCCAGCGTAGCGCGACATGGCCCATCCCAACAGGCCATAGTCAAGGTATTCCTGCACCCCGGCAGGATACAACATGGGCACCATCCACGAGGCCAGATTGTGCTCGCTTTGCCCCGGCACGGTGGAGGATACCGCGGCATGATCGTCGCCGCACATCATCAGGACTCCGCCATTGGGATCGGTGCCCGCATGGTTGGCGTGGCGCACCACGTCGCCGCATCGGTCCACCCCTGGCGCCTTGCCGTACCAGATGCCAAAGACGCCGTCGTAATTTGATTTTGGCCCCAGGTTAAGTTGCTGGCTGCCCCATACGGCGGTCGCGGCCAGGTCTTCGTTGACGCCGGGTTGAAAGATGATGTGGTTCTTTTCCAGGAACGGCTTGGCCTGCCAAAGCTGTTGGTCGAAACCACCCAGGGGCGAGCCACGATAACCTGAAATATAGCAGCCTGTTTGCAAGCCGCGGGCCTGATCACGCTGCCGCTGCAGCATGGGCAGGCGGACCAGAGCCTGGGTTCCGGTCAGGAATATCCGACCGGATTGCAAAGCGTATTTGTCATCCAACGAAACGTTGGCGAGCGAAACCGCGGCAGTTGTCATGCCAATTCCCCAATTATTCCGACCGCTCCGTACGCACCGGCTGTTATAAAGGTAAGCCTTTCTGACATATTTGCAAACGACCAGCGAAACCACCCGCCAATGCCGTTGGGGCCGATCACCGTCCCACGTCGATGCCGAATTCAGCCACCTTACGGTACAGGGTGGAGCGGCCAATGCCAAGGCGGCGGGCGACTTCAGTCATTTGCCCGTCATATTTATCGATTGCCAATCGGATCATGTCCGCCTCCATGGCGCCCAAGGTCCGCACTTCGCCGGCCGCATCCAGCCCCGGCAGGGCGCCCATGCCCCCCCCATTTATGGCCATTGGCGTTGCCATGCCCATGCTCTGGGCGATTTGCGGGAAGTCCGCCAAATTCAGTTCGTCGCCATCGCACAGTACCACGGCCCGAAATATCGCATTTTCCAACTGCCGTATATTGCCCGGCCAATCAAATCCCTCCAGCAGAGCCAGGGCATGTTCGGACAGCCCACGAACGGCCTTGCCCTCGGTGGCGGCAAGTTTGGCGACGAAGTGGGCGGCCAGCGGGGCGATGTCTTCCTGGCGTTCACGTAAAGGCGGAATACTGATCGGAAAAACATTCAGCCGGTAATACAGATCTTCCCTGAATTTTCCCTCGCTGACCTGTTGCTGCAAATTCCGATTGGTGGCCGAAATCAGACGGATATCCACCCGCACCGGGGCGCGGGCACCGACCGGGTCAACCTCGCCTTCCTGTATGGCCCGCAACAATTTGACCTGCATATCCTGGCGCAATTCGCCGATCTCGTCCAAAAACAAGGTGCCGCCGTCGGCTTCCTGGAATTTGCCGGCGTGACGTTCGTTGGCGCCGGTGAAGGCGCCTTTCTCATGGCCGAAGAGGATGCTTTCAACCAGATTTTCCGGGATGGCGCCGCAGTTCACCGCCACGAAGGCTTTGCCGGACCGCTCGCCCGACCCCTGAACGGCGCGGGCGATCATCTCCTTGCCGACGCCGCTTTCGCCTTCAATCAGAATTGGGATGTTCGATGACGCAGCCCGGCGGGCCAGGTCCAGGACGGCAGTCATGGCGTCGCTACGACCGACCAGATCGTCAAATTGCATGCGCCCATCAACCTGCCGGGTCAGGCGCGAGACCTGGCCGGACAGTAGGTTCATCTTCAGGGCATTCTCCATTGATACCAGCAATCGTTCCGGGCTGGCCGGCTTGGGGATGAAGTCCGCTGCGCCGGCCTGCATTACCTTGACGATGACGTCGATGCCACTTTGGGCCGTCAGCACGATCACCGGCAGATCCGGTCGCCGCGGCTTGACCTGCTGCAAAACCGCAAACCCGTCCACCTCCGGCATCACCAAATCCAGCAGGATCAGGTCGATGCCATTGCTCTCTTCGGATTTCATGAATGCCACGGCGTCCTGGCCACCCTTGGCCACGGCCACATCATAGCCGTGCCGGCTGACCACGGCTTCCAACAGACGCCGCTGGGTAGGATCATCATCGACAATCAACACTGTTTGCGCCATTGCCCTCAATCCAGTCGCTTATTATTTATGATGCACGTATTGTAGGGCCTGTGCCATTTCGGGACAAGCGGTGATTGATTAGGAGCGGCAGGTAATCATGGACTCGGAAATATTACCGCAATGGGACTTGAGCGATCTTTACACCAGCCCGACCGCAGTGGAATTGGTGGCGGATCTGGCAAGGGCGGAAGCGGCAGCAAACCGCTTCGCGGAGGATTACACCGGCAAGGTCGGGGCTTTATCGGCGCCGGATCTGGCCCAGGCTATCATCCGCTACGAGCAGGATGAGGATTTATTGGGGCGGATCGGCAGCTATGCCCAGCTCCGCCATGCGGCGAATGTTTCCGACCGCGAGATTAGCCGTTTCTACCAAACCACCATGGAGCGGTTGAGCGGGATCACTTCCAAATTGATCTTCTTCACCTTGGAACTGAACAAAATCGGGGATGAATCCCTTGACGCGTTGTTGACGTCCGATCCCGGTGTGGCCCGATATGCCCCCTGGTTGCGCGACGTCCGGGCCAGCCGGCCCCATCAACTGTCTGACGAGCAAGAGCGTTTGCTGCATGAAAAACAGGTCACGGGGCGGGCCGCCTGGGTCCGTTTGTTCGACGAAACAATGGCGGATATGCGCTTCTCCATAAATGGCGAGGAACGGTCGCTGGAACAGACCCTGCATCTGCTGCAGGAGACCGATGGCACCCAACGCAAGGCAGCGGCCAAGGCCCTGGGCGCCGGCTTCAATGACAAGAAAGGCCTATTTGCCCTGATCACCAATACCCTGGCCAAGGACAAGGCGATTGAGGATAAATGGCGCCGTTTTGCCCGCCCCGACAGTGCACGGCATCTATCCAATCATGTTGAGGACGCGGTGGTGGATGCCCTGCGTCAGGCGGTGACCGCCGCCTATCCCCGTCTGTCCCATCGTTATTATGCCTTGAAGGCGCGTTGGTTCGGCGCCGAGGCACTGGACTACTGGGATCGCAACGCCCCCCTGCCCGACGAGGGTCAACACAGCTTTACGTTCTCCGAGGCCCGGGATCGGGTATTGGCTGCCTATGGTCAGTTTTCTCCGGTCATGGCCCAGATCGGCCAGCGCTTTTTCGACAACGCCTGGATCGATGCGCCCGCCAGCCCCGGCAAATCGTCGGGCGCCTTTGCCCATCCCACCGTACCTTCGGCACATCCCTATTTGCTGTTGAACTATCAGGGTCGGGTTCGCGATGTCATGACCCTGGCCCACGAACTGGGCCATGGCGTGCATCAGGTCCTGGCCGCGGAACAAGGCGCTTTGATGGCGGATACACCACTGACCCTGGCTGAAACCGCCAGCGTGTTTGGCGAGCAATTGACCTTTCGCGCTCTGCTGGAGGCGGAAACCTCGGCCCCCCGGCGCCGGGCCATGCTGGCCGGCAAGACCGAGGACATGTTGAATACGGTGGTGCGCCAGATCGCCTTTTACGACTTCGAACGGCGATTGCATGACGAGCGGTGCCAGGGCGAGATTTCGGTGGAACGCATTGGCGAAATATGGATGGCGGTACAGGCGGAAAGCCTGGGTCCGGCGATCCGCCTGCACGACGAGTATGCCAACTACTGGTGCTATATTCCCCACTTCGTGCATTCGCCGTTTTATGTCTACGCCTATGCGTTTGGCGATTGCCTGGTGAACTCCCTCTACGCGGTTTATCAAAAGGATAGTGCCGGATTTGCCGGCAAGTATCTTGATATGTTGCGCGCCGGGGGCACTTTGCGGCATCGTGAATTGTTGGCGCCATTTGGCCTGGACGCGACCGATCCGGGTTTCTGGCAACAGGGACTGGGCGTGATCGAACGCTTTATCGATGAACTGGAAGAATTGTCCTGATGGTGCACGGATGAGCGGAAAAAAGGAAAAGGACCGTGAAGGCGACAGCATTGGCGGCCGGGTCCGCCGCTACGCCAAAGTTGGCACCGCCGTGGGCGGTCTGGCGGCGCGTCTGGCGGGCGACCGCATGTTCGGCATTTCGATCGATCGCCCGGGCCACGCCAAGGATCTGAAGAACGCGCTGGGTGGTCTGAAGGGACCGTTGATGAAGGTGGCGCAAATTCTAGCCACCATACCCGAGGCCCTGCCCCAGGAATATGTCGATGAGTTGATGCAGCTGCAGGCGAACGCCCCAGCCATGGGCTGGCTGTTCGTGAAGCGCCGCATGGCCGCGGAACTGGGCCCCGATTGGCAGGACCGTTTTGACAGTTTTGAACACGAGGCCGCCGCCGCGGCCTCGTTGGGACAGGTGCACCGCGCCAGCCTGGACGGCATGGCCCTGGCCTGCAAACTGCAGTATCCCGACATGAATTCGGCGGTGGAGGCGGATCTGGCGCAGTTAAAGCTGATCTTCTCGATTTATGGCCGCTATGACCGCACCATCGACACCACCCATGTTCATGCCGAGATCGGTGAGCGTCTGCGCGAAGAATTGGATTATCACCGCGAAGGCCGGCACATGTCGCTGTTCGCCGAAATCTTGAAGGGACAGCGCCATATTCACGTCCCCACTATCGTGCCGGAACTGTCCACCGGCCGGCTGCTGACCATGAACTGGCTGGAGGGCCAGCCCCTGCTGGCGTTCCGCGAGGCCGACCTGGAAACCCGCAACACCCTTGCCCTGAACATGTTCCGCGCCTGGTACCTGCCCTTTTACAACTGCGGCGTGATCCATGGCGATCCGCATCTGGGAAATTACGCCGTACGCCCAAATCTAGACATCAACCTTTTGGATTTCGGCTGCATCCGCGTATTCGAGGGGAAATTCGTCGGCGGCGTGATCGACCTGTACCGGGCCATCCGTGATGGCGACAAAGAGTTGGCCGTGCATGCCTATGAAACCTGGGGCTTTACCGGGCTAAGCCACGAGGTGATCGAGACCCTGAACCTGTGGGCCAATTTCGTTTATGGCCCGTTGCTGGAGGACCGTAGCCGGCGGATTCGGGAAGACGACATCGCCGGCGTTTACGGCCGCGACGTCGCGGAAAAGGTCCACCGCCGTCTGCGCGAACTGGGCGGCGTACAACCGCCAAGGGAGTTCGTCTTCATGGACCGGGCCGCCATCGGCCTGGGCGGTGTCTTCATGCACCTGAATGCGGAAGTGAACTGGTACCGCGAATTCCACGAACTGATCGACGGCTTTGACCTGGCCCAAATGCGCCGCAGGCAAAGCCGTCTGCTGAAAAAATTCGACCTGCCCTTGCCATAGACAAATTCGGTATTCATCAACGGGCGCGTTGCGCGTCGTCCAGGGCGTCGTTGCAACCGGGGTCGCCGGCGATCCAGGGCAATCTCAAAAACAGCGCAACTATGCTCCAACAGCCATCGCGCGGTGCAATTAACCAAAAAATGGTAAAATCCCTGTGAAAATATGCCGTTAGGTTGAAACGACCCATTGATTGCCGCGCCCGCTTTGCTATAGTCCGCGCGTTCCGATGGGTAGTTGGGCTAAAGGACTTTGGCGCCCACCATCGCGAACAGCCAGGGTCTGCCAACGAACCCATCTTGCGGCATCACGCCGCAACGTATGCCGTGTTTGGTTTGCCTAACCGATGCCGGCACGGCGGCACGGTCTGACGAGTTGGGATATGAGTATGAAGATTGCCGTAATGAAAGAACGGCGGGCCAACGAACGGCGGGTGGCGGCGACGCCGGAAACCGTCAAGAAATTCGCCGGTCTTGGCGTCGAAGTCGTGGTTGAGGCCGGTGCCGGTGCCACGGCCCATTTCAGTGACAAGGATTTTCAGGATGCCGGCGCGGCCATAGCGGCCGATGCTGCCGCCGCCCTGGCGGGCGCGGATGTAATCCTGAAGGTGCGCCGGCCCATCATGCCCGGTGAGGACGGAATGGATGAACTGACCCTCATGCGCGCGGGCCAGACCCTGATCGCCATGCTTAATCCGTTAATCCGGCGGTCCGATTGCGACGCCTACGCGGCCGCCGGTATCGATGCCTATGCCATGGAACTGATGCCCCGGATCAGCCGCGCACAAAGCATGGATGTGTTGTCCAGCCAGGCCAACCTGGCCGGTTACAAATCGGTGCTGGACGCGACGGAGGAATTTGACCGGGCCCTGCCCATGATGATGACGGCGGCGGGCACCATTGCGCCAGCCAAGGTTTTTGTCATGGGGGCCGGTGTGGCGGGATTGCAGGCCATTGCCACCGCCCGGCGCCTGGGCGCCGTGGTCTCGGCCACCGATGTGCGTCCCGTTGCCAAGGAGCAGGTGGAAAGCCTGGGCGCCACTTTTGTCATGGTTGCGGATGAGGAATCCGCCCAGGCCGAGACAGAGGCCGGCTATGCCAGGGAAATGAGCGACGAGTACAAGAAAAAGCAGGCCGCCCTGATCGCCGAAACCATTGCCAGGCAGGATATCGTTATCTGTACCGCCCTGATCCCCGGCCGGGCGGCCCCGGTGCTGGTGGACGAGGCCATGGTCGCCTCCATGAAGCCCGGATCGGTAATCGTGGACCTAGCGGTGGAGAACGGCGGCAATTGCGCCCTGTCGGAAATGGGTCGGGTGGTCGAGGTGAACGGCGTCAAGATCATCGGCCATGCCAATTTCCCGGCCCGGCTGGCGGTCGATGCCTCGAACCTGTATGCCCGGAACCTGTTTAATTTTCTGTCACCGCACATCAATGGTGAAAATGGCGCCTTGTCTTTCGATTTCGAGGACGAGACGGTCTCGGGTGTGTGCCTGACCCGGGATGGCGCCCTCATCCATCCAATGTTGAGTGCGAAGGAGTAATGCGTAATGGATGTGGCGAATAGCATCGATCCCTTCATCTATCGCCTGGCGATTTTCGTATTGGCAATTTTTGTCGGCTACTATGTCGTGTGGTCGGTCACGGCCGCGTTGCACACGCCCTTGATGAGTGTGACCAACGCCATCTCGTCGGTCATTATCGTCGGCGCTCTGATCGCCGCCGGGCCGATAGACATGTCTTTCTCCAAGATTTTGGGCGTCGTCGCGATTGGGCTGGCTTCGGTCAATATATTCGGCGGTTTCCTCGTCACCCAGCGCATGCTGGCCATGTACAAGAAAAAGCAATAGGGGCCTCGGATCATGTCGGCAAACCTGACGGCCCTGGCCTATTTGGTCGCCTCGGTCCTGTTCATCATGGCCCTGCGCGGCCTGTCTTCACCGGAAACAGCCCGTGGCGGCAACGTCTATGGCATGATCGGCATGGCCATCGCGGTCGTCACCACGGTGATCAACCCCGAAGTGGTTTCCTATGGCTGGATCCTGACGGCCCTGGTGATCGGCGGCGCCATCGGCGCCTTTATCGCCCGGCGCATCACCATGACAGATATGCCGCAGCTGGTGGCCGCCTTTCATTCTCTGGTCGGTCTGGCCGCGGTGCTGGTCGCCGCCGGCGCTTATTATAATCCGACCGCCTATGGCATCGCGGACGCGGGCGGCGCCTTGAAACTGGCCAGCCGGATCGAAATGGGCATCGGCGTAGTGATCGGCGCGATTACCTTCTCGGGCTCCATCATCGCCTTTGGCAAGTTGCAGGGCATCGTTACCGGCAACCCGATTACCTTTGCCGGCCAGCATGCCCTGAATGCCCTGTTTGGCGCCGCGATTGTCGTGCTCGTCGTGCTGTTTACCATTCAGCCGGACCCGCAATGGTTCTGGGCCATGACCGCCCTGGCCTTCGTCCTGGGCTTTTTGCTGATCATCCCCATTGGCGGCGCCGATATGCCGGTCATCGTTTCCATGCTGAACAGCTATTCCGGCTGGGCCGCCGCCGGTATCGGCTTCACCCTGGAGAACACCGCCCTGATCATCACCGGCGCCCTGGTCGGATCATCGGGCGCCATCCTGTCCTACATCATGTGCAAGGCCATGAACCGTTCGTTCATCTCGGTGCTGCTGGGCGGATTTGGCGGCGACGCGGCGGCCTCCGCCACCCGCAGCGACAAGCCGGTAAAGGCCGGCAGTGCCGATGATGCGGCCTTTATCATGAAGAATGCCTCGTCCGTCATCATCGTACCTGGCTACGGCATGGCCGTAGCCCAGGCCCAGCACGCGGTGCGCGAGATGGGCGATAAGCTGAAGAAACATGGGGTCAAGGTCACCTACGCCATTCATCCCGTGGCAGGCCGCATGCCCGGCCATATGAACGTGCTGCTGGCGGAGGCCAATGTCTCCTATGACGAGGTGTTTGAATTGGAGGAGATCAATTCAAATTTCGCCAACACCGACGTCGCATTTGTGATCGGCGCCAACGACGTCACCAACCCCGCCGCCCACGAACCCGGCAGCCCCATCGCCGGCATGCCCATCCTGGACGTGGATCGCGCCCGGACCTGCCTGTTCGTCAAACGCAGCCTGTCACCTGGTTACGCCGGCATCGATAACGCCCTGTTCTACGCCGACAACACCATGATGCTGTTCGCCGACGCCAAAAAGATGGTCGAGGATATCGTCAAGGCGCTGTAATGTTGGCCTGTGATAAAAGCCGGCGTATCGCAAGTTCATTGCTGCGCACAAGGAAATGAGCAGGACTTGAAGGCGTGGAACTGAACAATGCCCCCAAAAGGGCATGATAACTAATCCAGTCCCGATCGCAGATCAGGCGTTGTTTTCCAGCAATTCGACCCAGTTTCCGTCCGGGTCTTCGATCATGGAAATACGGACACCTGGGCGTACCTCTTTTGGTTCAATCGCCACGACGTAGCCGGCGGCGCGGCATGTCTCGGTCATTGCCGTCAGATCCTGTACGGTGATCGTCCAATAGCGTATGCCGGACGCCCCACGCGGACCGCCGCTGTTGTCCGATTTTTCAGGTACGTCGTCATGTTTGACGATTTTCACCAGGGTCGTGCCGCACATCAGACGGTGCATGGTGCCGCCACCCGTTGCCGGCGTATCCGCGACATGCTCCAATCCCAGGGTATCGCGATAGAATTTCAGCGCCGCTTCGCCATCGCGCACCACAATGTCGATATCGATGGAATCCTTGCCTAGTTCGATGCTCATCCGCCGTCTCCCATGCCAGTTCAGATTTTCAGATCGCCCTGGAGAATAGCCCACATGCGACCGTTGGACACGCGCGAAGACTGCCCGCCTGGCAGGACGAACGCCTGAAAAAGGTCAGGTTTGATGTTTGCCCTAGTCATGAATTGGATCCAGCTCAAAAACCAGGACCTGCCCGGTTTTCCGGGTTGACACGCTAGCGGCCTCGTCCAGCCATTGGGCCACGGCGAGGCGGGCATGATATTCCGGCACCGCGGGATGATGCAGGTTGAAAATTCTGGCCGCGGCGTCGTGGGCCCAATTTTCGGGCACATTGCGGGCCCTCAGTTCGCGGTAGGTGCGCGTCACCACGATACGGCATGCGCACATTCTATCTTTGTCACACACGGCCTCGTTCTCCTTTCGCGTTCGGCTTGATTGGTGTTGGGATTTCCGAGTCACGAGCAATTGTCGTGAATCTGCGGTAGCCGTGGATTGCCTATTTATTAAAGGCGACTTGATCCAACAGTTTGGTCGCCGTGTTGCGCTGGTTGGCGATCTTCGACAAATAGGCGGTATCGGGCTTGAATTCACCCCAGGACGCGACCAGGGGGCTCAACGGAACGCCGGCCTTTACCGGGTATTCGAAATTCGTTTCGGCATAGATCCGCTGCGCCCGATCGCCGCTCAGGAACTCGATCAGCTTGATCGCATTGGCCTTGTTCCTGGCGCTTCTGGTGATCGCGGCGCCGCTGATGTTGACATGGGCGCCACGGTCATTCTGGTTGGGGAAGATGATCCTGACCGAACTCGCCCAGTCCTTTTGCACCGGATCCTTCTCGTTGGTCGCCATCTTGCCCATGTAGTAGGTGTTGCCCACGGCGACATCGCACTCGCCCTCGTACACCGCCTTGACCTGGGCCCGGTCATTGCCCTGGGGCTTGCGCGCCAGATTGGCCTTGACGCCCCTGGCCCATGCCTCGGCCGCCGCCGCGCCCTTCGCCACCACAATCGAGGCCAGCAGGGAAACGTTGTAAACATGCTTGCCGGAACGGATGCAGACCCGCCCCTTCATCTTGGGGTCGGCCAAATCCTCATAGCTGCTCACTTCGCCCGGCTTGACCCGGGTCTTGGAGGCATAGATGACCCGGGCGCGCATGGTCAGGCCGAACCAATTGCCATCCGGATCGCGGTATTGCGGCGGAATGTTGGCGGACAGCGTCGCCGATGACACGGGCTGCAACAGGCCCGCCTTCTCATGGTTGTGCAGATTGCCGATGTCGGACACCAGAATTAAATCCGCCGGGCTGTTCAGGCCTTCGGATTTGAGCCGCTCGAGCATGCCCTTCGTCAGATACACCATGTTGACCTTGACGCCGGTCTCCTGGGTATAGGCCTCCAGCAGCGGTTTCATCAGGAACGGCTGGCGCGAGGAGTAAAGGTTTACTTCACCGTCCGCCGCCAGCGCCGGCGATGATACAACAGCCGCGCCGAGTACCGCCGAACAGACAATCCCGCGGGTCAACACACTTTTGAACTTCATCTTCATCTTCTCCCATTGCCTCGCAAGGCGACTGCCAATCTTGAAGTTCGGTATTTGATTATATTTTCTTACTGCAAATGATACGCATTCGCAATTATACTTTAATAACTTTTGCCAGAAATTCTGTCAACATTAATTCTGCGGCAGCCTGTAGGCAGCCAGACAAACAGATGCCGGTGCACGAAAGCGACGGCGGCTCCGTGCGCCGTCCCAACCACCAATTTACAGGTAAAAATCATCTTCCCATTGTTCTACTTTGGCGTCCGTCAACGGACTGAGTTGCGTCGCCGGCCATCTCGCCATATCGTCTCTGCCATAGCGACGTCCCTATCCTATTTTCAACATTCTCTTGGTCCGAAATATTCCGGCCCATGAACGATGGAGCAGCCAGTGAGTGAAGCAGCGAGCAAGCCGGTACGCAAACAGGACTATCGGATCGCCCTGATACCAGGCGATGGGATTGGTCACGAAGTGGTGCCGGCGGCAGCGGCGGTGCTGGAAAAAGCTGGCAGCCGGTTCGGTTTTCGCTTCGAATGGGCGGAGTTCGATTGGAGTTGCGAACGCTATGCCAAGACCGGGCAGATGATGCCCGACGACGGCGTCGAGCAGTTGCGGGCCTTTGACGGCATCTTTCTGGGCGCGGTGGGTTATCCCGGCGTCGAGGATCATATTTCCCTGTGGGGCCTGTTGATTCCGATCCGCCGGGCCTTCGACCAGTATGCCAACGTCCGGCCGCTGAAGCTGTTCGAGGGAGTTAACAGCCCGCTGGCCGGACGCGGTCCCGGCGATATCGACATGGTCATCGTCCGCGAGAATGCCGAGGGCGAGTATTCACAAATGGGCGGACGCATCTATGCCGGCACCGACCGCGAAACCGTGATCCAGGAGAGCGTCTTTACCCGCTATGGCGTCGACCGTATCATTCGCCATGCCTTTGAACTGGCGAGCAGACGTGCCGGCGGGCGGGAGAAACCCGGTCATGTCACCTCGGCAACCAAGTCGAATGGCATCATCCATACCATGCCCTTTTGGGACGAGCGGTTCGAGGTGATTGCCGCCGAATATCCCAAGATTGAGACGGACAAGTTCCATATCGATATTCTGACGGCCCATTTCGTCCAGCATCCCGACTGGTTCGATGTGGTGGTCGGTTCGAACCTGTTTGGCGATATCCTATCCGACCTGGGCGCCGCCGTGGTTGGCGGCATGGGCCTGGCGCCGGCAGCCAACCTGAACCCCGAAGGCGACCACCCCTCGATGTTCGAACCGGTGCACGGTTCCGCCCCCGACATTGCGGGCAAAGGCGTGGCCAATCCCGTGGCGCAGATCTGGACCGGCGCCATGATGCTGGATCACCTGGGCGAGGGCGAGGCCGCCCGGGCCATCGAGGCGGCCATCGCCGCGGTGCTGGCCGACGGCTCGGTACGGACGCCGGACCTGGGCGGCCAGGCCGACACCGCTACGCTAGCCCAGGCCATCGCCGACGCGCTATAGCCCGGAAACCCTTTAGCTACCGGTACTGATGGCTTTCCAATAGTTTGAGTTAAGCCCTTTCATCAGCCGGTCGTGTTGACCCTGCATACAGCGGCGCATATCGCCTGGCACCGCCCTTCCGGAGTAATAGCGGCACAGTTCATAGGCGTTCTGGGCCATATGCGCGGCCATGGGGCTCAAACCGCCGCGCCGGGCCTGCAGCAGCAATTTGCCCCAGTCTCGCGCCGTAGCCGTGGCATCGGCGTCATGGTTGGGTAGCAGGTTGACCAGGTTATTGGTCACCCGCGCCGCGGCCATGGCTTCCGTATTCCTGTCGACCACAATGCCGCCGATGGGCCGCAACGCGTCTACCACATGGGCCAGTTCACCGGCGCTGATCGGATTATCATCCCCTTCGACGGCCTCGGGCGCCAACGTGACATGCGCCGCCAGGCTGACGGAAACCAATTGCAGTCCCAGGTGTTTCCGTAGGCCCGGGGCAAGACTAATTTGAATGGCGGAATGTCCGCGCAAGGATTGAAAGCGCAGCGCGTCCCGCGCGTCAAGGACCATCCGGCGGCCATCACGGGCGGTGCCGCTGACCGTGATATGGCTTTTCTCCGTCAGCCAGTATTTGGTGCCGGGTTTGGGCGAAAATCGCGCCGGCTGAAGGCAGAAAGTGGTGAACTCGGCGCTGCACGTATCACCGTTGCAGGCCAGCTGCACTGGCCTATCCGTCGCCACCACCGCCAGCGCCTGAGGCGCCGCCCATGCCCCGGCGGCCGTCATCGATAGGCCAAACAACGCCATACACGCCGTCAGGAAGGGCACAATCTTGTCTTGCGTCATGATCAACTCCCCATTGCCGCACAGAACCGCCCGAAGATAGTCGCAATTTGCCAACGAGCGCCACAATCGGCGTTATGGTAAATCGAAACTGGGATCTTTGCGGTCACGCTTTCGTGATCAAGCATCCCAAGTGCGTCAGGGCCGGGATCAGGCAGGGGCAGACCATATTTGCATTTGCGGCTACCACGTTGCCTCAAAACGCCTTGATCATGTCCGCCGCCTTCTCGGCGATCATGATGGTCGGTGCATTGGTGTTGGCGCCGGGAATAGTGGGCATGATCGAGGCATCCACCACCCGCAGGCCCGCCATGCCATGCACCCGCAGCTGGCTATCGACCACGGCCATGGCGTCCTGGCCCATCTTTGCGGTGCCCACGGGATGATAGATGGTGTCGGCACGGTTGCGGATATCCGCCATGATCTGCTGGTCGGTCTGGACCTCCGCCGTCATCAGTTCCCGGCCCCGAAACGGCGCCAGCGCCGGGGCCTGCAATATACGCCGGGCCAGCTTGAAGCCGGCCACCAGGCTGTCCAGATCCTCCTGCGCGGCCAGAAAATTCGGGTCGATCCGTGGCGGGGCCATTGGGTCGGCGCTGTTCAAGCCGACGCTGCCCTGGCTTTTCGGGCGCAACAGGCAGACATGACAGCAATAGCCGCGCCGGAAATGGCGCTTGCGGGTGTGGTCGTCCACAATGGCGGCGGTAAAATGCAATTGCAGGTCGGGAATGGCCTGATCGGCGCTGCTTTTCACAAAGCCGCCGCTTTCCGTGGAATTGGAGGCGATGATCCCGGTGCGCTGCCGGCGCCATTCCAAAATCCCCCCGATCAGTTTTACCGCGCTGGCGAAAGTCAGGCCCATGGCATGAGGCGAGGCTGACAGATAAGGGATCGTGATATCGATGTGATCCTGCAGGTTCCGTCCAACGCCGGGCAGTTCATGGGCCACGGCGATGCCATGACTGCGCAATTCCCCGGCCGGGCCGATGCCCGATAACAACAGCAATTGCGGCGTCTGCAAGGCCCCCGCCGACAGAATGACCTCGCGCGCCGCCCGCAGCTCCTGCGTCAGCGCGCCTTGGCGGTACAGCACCCCCACGGCCTGTTTGCCATCCAGGACAACCTTCGTCACCTGCACCCCGGTCAACACTTGCAGATTGTCCCGCGCCAGGGCCGGGGTCAGAAAGGCCCTGGCGGCGGAACAGCGTTCGCCGTTGACCTGGGTGAATTGAAAGCGGCCCACACCTTCCTGTTCGGCGCCGTTGAAATCGTCATTGCGGGGCAGCCGCAGTTCCATCCCCGCATCGACAAACGCCTGCGCCAGGGGGTTGGGCGTGCGCAGGTCTGCCACATTCAGGGGGCCACCCGTGCCGTGATAATCGCCATCGATATTCGGGGCGCGCCGCTCCTGGTTCTGGGACTTCTTGAAATAGGGCAGGACCTGGGCATAGGACCAGCCAGGATTGCCCAGTTCAGCCCAGTGGTCATAGTCGGCGGCATGGCCCCGGGTATAGATCATGGCGTTGATGGAGGACGAGCCCCCGAGCACCTTGCCCCGCGGTTGATAGCCGCGCCGCCCCGCTTTCCCGGCCTGGTGCAGGCCGGCCTGGGGCACGGTTTCAAAGGCCCAGTTGAGGTATTTACCGGGCAGAATCGCGCCGATGCCAATGGGCGCACGCACCAAAATACTGGTGTCGGGTGGTCCCGCCTCCAACAGGCAGACGCGGCTGGCCGGGTCCTCGGACAGGCGCCCCGCCAGCGCACAGCCTGCCGAACCGCCACCGACGATGATATAGTCGAATTCCGCCATGGCACTGTTCATGGGCTGTCTCCGCCAGCCCCACTCATCGCAGTTCGGCGTAACCTGCCGCGGCCGCCTCTGCTTCCATCTCCAACATGATACCGTAGTCCGGCAAGGACAGATCAGCGAAACCCTGGATCATCAGGGCATCCCGCGCCGTCGTCAGGGCCGGGTCGGCCAGGGCCCGGTCGACGGCGGCCCGCAGCCGGGTCCAATCGTCCGAAGACGTGCCAGCGCCGGTAACATAGGGCAGTGCCGGCGCCGCCCGGGTCTGCGCCAACACCCGTGTGCCGGCGACCGAGGCCGGGTCGTGGCGCAACATCAAGGCATGGGTGACACAATCTATGGCGGCAATATCCGCCTCGCCACGGGCGATCATGGCAATGGACCATTGATGCTTGCCCGCCACCGTGACGTCGCCAAAAAACCGCCCGTCCCGGGCCAGCGGCGCAATGGTGTAGCGCAACACGTTCATGCCCGACTGGGACTCCCAATCGTTGATGGCGCAGACGCCACCGCGCAGATCCTCCAGCGTGCTCGCCTGACTATCGGCCCCGACCACGATCAGGCTGCAGTAATTCGGGCCGTCACAGCCCACCGCGCCATAGACCGGCGTCGCCAGCAGGGTCAGATGGCTGGTGAACTGTTTCAGCAGGGGATAGCCGCAGGTCTGGCTCAGCAACAAGTTCGGCGCCCGCCACAATTCCTCCCGCTGCCCGCCGCGCCACAGTTGGTCCGGAACATCCGCGATGCCCTCCCGAGCGCAGGCGCGGGCCAGACCAGCCCACCAGGCATCGGTGGCGGCGCGTACCGGTTCCAGATCGTACATGGTCAGGCCGGCCAGCCTCATGGCGCCACGATCACCTCCGTCACGGCGCGGGTGTTGCCGAACGAGGGAATGATGCAGGAATGCCGGCCCGCACCGCCGGCGACCACCACCTGGATATCGTCGTGACTGGAGGCGATATGGGCGCCGTCGTCGCCGTCCGCCAGCAGACGGCCGGGCACATACCGTCGCATGATGACGCGTTGCGGCTGGGATAGATCATGACCGGGGATGATCGCCTGTTCGATCAGGAAGTCTTTGATGTCGGCCTTGGAAAAGCCGTCGCCGGCGATGATTTCAGCGTGTTCCGGTCCCAGGACCAGCATAATTTCGCCGCCCAGATAGCTGTTGTTCAGCCCCGGACTGGACATGGTGCCGCCGATGGTCAACAGCACTTCCTCGGCCGTCTTGCCGTAATGATCGTTGACGTTATGGGGGCCTTCAACGCCGCAAAGGGTAATGGTGCTTTGTTCCGCATCGAAGCCCCGCTCCATGGAAAGCGTTTCGCCCCAGGGGTTCCCGGTCAGGCTTTCGGCGAAGCAGAAGCTGAACTTGGCCGGCGTGCCCAGGGTCGCCCGGTCCAGGATTCCGGGCGTGCCCCCACCCACGTTCAGTAGGATGGAACGTATAGCCCGTCCGATGGACGCATTGGCCAGGGTGCCCTGGCCCATGGCGTTATAGCTGCTGTTGACATCAATGGCCTCGACAATCGGGCCAGAGATCAGGGCCATCACGGTGCAGGGGTGGGTGGTGGTGTTCAGGGCCTTCAAATTCAGGGCCGGTTGGCCCAGGGCCTTCGCCGCGGCGACCAGCACCGGCAGATGGCTGGGCAGACAACCCGCCATGACACCATTGATCGCCACCTTGGCCACCGTGGCCTGGCCCTGGCGTGGCTCTATCCGGGCCAACATCTGTGTGGGATCAAGGCCGCTGTCGCCCAGCATTCTCGTGTAGCGTTCGGGGGTCGGCGGAATGATCGGCAGACCGTCGGTCCAGCCCCGGCTGTAGAACAGGCGATTGACCCCTTCCAGGTCATCCGGGCCCTGCAGGCGTTCAGGGGCATCAGGGGCCGAGAAATTACCTTCGAACATGGATCGATAGCGCAGGCGCTGCTTGGCCAGCGGCTCCTTCAGCCTGAATTCTTCCCGCAGCGCTTCGGCATCGGTCTGCCAGATGCGGATAATTTCATCGACCACACCACGGGCCATGGCAGCCACCGCGTCGGGCAGCAGTTTGGCCACCGGATGGGGCACAATGGCGATGGGCAGGCCCGGCATGCCGAGGCATTGGCTTTCCGCCTTGCCCAATGCGTAGAATTCGTCGCTGCAGACAGTGGCGACGGGGATACCGCGTTTCTCCAATGTGATGCCGTCATGGATACACCACGACGTGCAAGAGCCTCAATCCCCGAAGGCAGCGGCGACCATGTGACAACGGTTGAGGAATTCATCGCTGAAGTCCGCCGGAACCGACGCCGCCTTTTGGCCGCGCAGAAATTCGACGTTGTCGAACCGTTCGGCCAGCAGTTCCTGAATATTGTCAAGAAACAGGTCCGCGTTGGCCTTTTGATTCGAATGCAAGCCGATAACGATTTTCTCGACGCCGTAGCCAGCAAGAGACCGGCGCGGCGCCAGAGGCATATCTTCGTTGGCGAAGACACCGCAGGGATTCATCAATTCGCGAGCCATCTAAAACTTCCTGTCCAATTCAATTCAGCTGATTACATCAGGCTGGGCGCAACGGCACAAGAGCGGCGGCACAAGAGTGTCAGTAGCGAATGATATGTCCGGATTTTGTAGCAGACGATATGTCCGGTCTTTGGAAGCGTTCCA
>JAQBYC010000026.1 GCA_027623205.1 Pseudomonadota bacterium
AAGCCCTTGGAACGCTTCCAAAGACCGGACATATCGTCTGCTACAAAATCCGGACATATCATTCGCTACTGACACGTTCCCACAGCACCGTTGACAGGGCGGCGGCGAGCGATTATGTCGCATGGCAGCAATCTCGGATTTGCCATACGAATGTCCGGATTCTGGCTGTTCCGCTTAGAGCCCGATTGGCCCCAGGAAATTGCTGAAAATAATCGTAGAAAATTATCGAATAAAATTATCGCAGAAAACAAACGCAGTAACGGAATTTCATGCCCTTCGAAGAACTTGGTCTTAGTACTTCAATTCTAAAAGCCGTCGCCGATGCTGGATACAGCGAACCGACGCCCATCCAACGCCGCGCCATACCCTATATCCTGCAAGGACGCGATGTTCTTGGTTGCGCCCAGACTGGTACCGGAAAGACCGCGGGCTTTACCCTGCCAATGATCGATATTCTGTCCCAGGGCCGGGCCAGGGCGCGCATGCCCCGGTCCCTGATCCTGGAACCGACCCGGGAACTGGCGGCGCAGGTCGCGGAGAATTTCGAGGTCTACGGCAAATACCACAAGCTGAACATGGCCCTATTGATCGGCGGCGTATCCTTTGTGGATCAAAGCAAGATTATCGACCGCGGCGCCGATGTGCTGATCGCGACGCCGGGGCGTTTGTTGGATCACTTCGAACGTGGCGGCTTGTTGCTGCGCGGGGTTGATGTGCTGGTTATCGATGAGGCCGACCGGATGTTGGATATGGGCTTCATCCCCGATGTAGAACGCATCGTGCAATTGTGCAATCCGAAACGGCAGACCCTGTTTTTCTCGGCCACCATGCCGCCAGAAATTCGCCGCCTGGCGGACGCATTCCTGAAAGACCCGACGGAAATTTCCGTCGCACCACCCGCCTCGCCGGCCGAGACCGTGGACCAGACCCTGACCATGGTTCAATCCAGGGACAAGGACCGGGTTCTGCAGTCTTTGTTGCGCTCGCAGCCAGTGAAAAACGCTCTGATCTTCTGCAATCGCAAGCGCGACGTGGATGCCGTCAGCAAATCATTGAAAAGCAAGGGCTTCGACGCCCTGGCCCTGCATGGCGACATGCAGCAGAGTTACCGTACGCAGACTCTGGATAAGTTCCGCAATAACGAGGTCAAAATCCTGGTCTGCAGCGACGTGGCCGCCCGCGGTCTTGATATCCAGGGGTTGAGCCATGTTTTCCTCTATGACGTGCCCATCCACGCCGAAGACTATGTGCATCGGATCGGGCGTACCGGACGGGCCGGCATGCCAGGACGCGCCCTGACCCTGGCCACCTCGGAGGATAGGAAATTTCTCGCGGCGGTGGAAAAGTTGATTGGCAAACCGATCCCCCGTTTTGATCCTGATGGGACGGCGACGGCAGGTCCTGGCTACGAAAATGGGAGCGCCAGCCAAACCGAGGCGCCGCCGGCCGACTTAGTGGCTGTAAGCGCAAGGCCCGCACCTGATGCAGCACCCGAACGGGTGCCGGATGCAGCGCCTGAAACCGCACCAGATGTCACGCCCGATCCCCAGCGTGGGGCAATATCCGAAGCCATCGTCGCGGCGCCGGCGGCCCCCGCGGACGAAGCTGCCCCGCAAGAACAGGACAAGCCCGGACGCGAAGGCCGGTCGAGCAGCCGTGGACGGGGACGTGGGCGCGGCAGTCAGGGCCGGAGCGATAAGAATGAAGCCACGGGAACACCCGCCGCGACCACAACGGCCGGCGGCCGAGGCGGTGGAAGAAGTGCCGGCCGCGGACGTGGGGGACGCAAGCAGAGCGAGGCCGGCCGGGATGGCCATCGTGGCGGCAACCGTGGCGATGATGGTGACCGGCCCGTCGTTGGTCTGGGCGATCACGTGCCGGCCTTTCTGTCCCGTGGCGGCACGCGCAATAAAGGCGACGATAAATAGGGGCCGATAAATAGGGAGACCGGGCCATGCAGACAATTTTCGTGATGGCCAAATGCGAGTTGGGTGAAACCTATAAGGTTGCCGCGGCCGCAGTGGAGAGTACCGACCTGATTTCCGAGGTGCATTCCATTTCGGGTCAATACGATCTGATGATGAAATGTTACCTGGAGGATGGCACCGATATCGGGCATTTCGTCACCGAGAGGATCCAAACCCTGCCGGGCGTGAAGGATACCTTTACAATGATCACCTTCAAAACCTTCGTCTAACGGCAGCCGAAATGAGCGCGCCCGCCAATCTCAACACCGACGCCGCCTCGGCCATCGCGGAAGCGCAGGCCCGCTTCACCACCGCCAATCCAAACAGCCAGGCCCAATTGGAACTGGCGGCAAAAGTACTTCCCGGCGGGAACACTCGTACCGTCCTGTTTTATCCACCTTTTCCACTGACGATTGCCAAGGGTGAAGGTTGTCTTTTATGGGACCTCGACGGCCACCAATATATTGATTTCCTTGGCGAATATACCGCCGGACTGTACGGCCATTCGAACCCGGTCATACGCGCCGCAATCGACCACGCACTGGACAACGGTATCGTGATGGGCGGGCAGAACCAGGCTGAAGCCGGTCTGGCCGGCGCCATCGTTGACCGGTTTCCGGGTATCGAACGGGTTCGCTTCACCAATTCCGGCACGGAAGCCAATCTGATGGCCGTGTCCGCTGCCCGGGCCTGGACTGAACGGCCTGGTGTCATGGTGATGGCGGGCGGTTATCACGGCAGCGTATTCTATTTTGCCCCTGGTGGCTCGCCCTTAAACGCACCATTTCCTTATGTCATGGGCAGCTACAATGATGTTGACCTGTGCCGCAACCTGATCCGCGAACAAGGTGCGGCGTTGGCCTGCGTCATTGTCGAACCCATGCAGGGCGGTGGCGGCTGCATCCAGGGCACGCCGGAATTCCTGACCATGCTGCGCGAAGAAACCGAAAAGAGCGGCGCTTTATTGATTTTTGATGAAGTCATGACATCGCGCCTGGGCCCAGGCGGTTTGCAAGGCCTGACGGGGATCACGCCGGACCTGACATCCCTAGGGAAATATGTCGGCGGCGGCATGTCCTTTGGCGCCTTCGGCGGCCGCTCCGATATCATGGACCGTTTCGATCCAAGCCGCGGCGATGCCTGGCCCCATGCGGGCACCTTCAATAACAACGTCCTGACCATGAATGCCGGCCTGGCCGGTCTGAGCAAGATTTACACCCCGGATGTAGCAGTACGTTTCAATGCCCGTGGCGACAGCTTGCGCCAGTCGCTGAATGCCTTGGCCGACAAACATGGTGCCGAGATGCAATTTACCGGGCGCGGCAGCATGATGGCCGTGCATTTCCGGCGCGGCGAAATTCGCAACGTCGACGACGCCATGGCCGGGCGGAACGAACTGCGCCCTCTTCTGCACATGGATCTGGTGGCTCAAGGTATCTATCCCGCGGCCCGTGGCATGTTCACTCTGTCATTGGCGCATGAAGAAGACTCCTTTGCCGCCTTGGAAATGGCGATGGAAGAATTCATGATCAGCCGGGGCAGCCTTCTGGGCGGATAACGCCAGGCGGGTGGAAGCCGGTTCCGCAGCCATGGCGTTGGGGAGATAAGAGTGACGGTAGATGACGATCTGCAAAAAATCCTGGAAATGATCGCGGCCGCCGGCCGGCTGCCCTATCGCGAGGTGCCCCTAGCCGAAGCGCGGGCGGGTTATCAGGTCATGGTCAGTCTGCTTGATCCCGAGGAAGAGCCAATCCACCGCACCCAAGACCGTACCATTCCAGGGCCGGCAGGCGAGATACCCGTCCGTATCTATTGGCCGCGGGAAACGGTGTTGGGCGAGAGTCTGGGGATTTTCATTTTTCTACACGGCGGCGGCTTCGTGATCGGTGATCTGGATACCCACGATCCCTTATGCCGGCGCCTGTGCAATCGCGGCGGCTGTATCGTGGTTTCGGTGGATTACCGCCTGGCGCCCGAACACCCCTTTCCCGCCGGCGGCCAGGATTGCATCGCCGCCATGCAGTGGTGCGCTTCGAACGCGATGGAACTGGGTGGCGATAGCCGGCGCCTCGCCATTGGCGGCGACAGTGCGGGGGGCAATTTATCCGCCGTTTGTGCCCTGTACGCCCGAGACAACGGCGGCCCGGATTTAAAGCTTCAGTTGCTGATTTACCCGGGGGTTGCACCGCGCATGGACAGCCCCAGCCATGCAGCATTCGGGGACGGATATTTACTGACCCGGGAAAACATGGACTGGTTCATGGAACAATATACCGGTGGCCGTGATTTGACCGATGATCCCAGCTTTGCGCCCTTGATCGCCAGCGATCATGGGAACCTGGCGCCGGCTGAAATAATCGTGGCCGGCTATGATCCTTTGCGCGACGAGGGCATAGCTTACGCGGACGTCCTGACCGCTGCTGGCGTAAGGGCAAACCTGGTAAACTATGAAGGCGCCGTGCATGCCTTTATACAGTTTCACGGCAGCTCCGCTGCCTGCCGCGAGGCAGTGGAACACTGCGGCACGGTGTTGAAACAAGCATTGGCTTAGAGCATTTTTGCCTTTTGTCGAATGACCGGGCCGCTGCCCCGGATCAGGTCGATGACTTCCGAGGTGACCGCCTTTGTGCCCATATCACCAGCAAACTCCATAGGCCTGAGGCGGTTGGTGGCAAACCCCTCCTGGACCGCCGCCTCGATGACTTGGGCCGCATCGGTCAGGGATGCTACGCCCGACTTGTCGGCCAAATAATCGAGCATCAATGCCCCACTCAAGATTGCCGCAAGCGGATTGGCCTTGTCCTGCCCCATGATGTCCGGTGCACTGCCATGGGCGGGTTGAAACAGGCCATGATGATCGCCGATCTCGGCGCAGGCAGCCATGCCCATGCCGCCCACCAAACCACCGGCAAGGTCGGACAGAATGTCGCCAAAGATGTTTTCCATCACCAGGACATCAAAGTCCCAGGGCCGCCGGATCAAATCCAATGCCTGCGCATCCACATAATTATAACCCGTTTTCACATCAGGGAATAACCGGCTGCGCTCGTCGAAAATCTTCCGAAAAAAAGCCATGGAGCGGAATACATTGGCCTTGTCGACACAGGTGACAATGCCCTTGCCGGATTGCTCCTTGCGTTTTGCCGCCAGCTTAAAGGCGAAATCGTGCAGTTTCTCGGTCGTCGGCCGGGTAATGCGGAGAATGTCTTCTACTTCGGTGTCGCTTGCCACGGTGTTTCTGTTATGCACAGCGGCGGAATAAAAAAGGCCTTCTGTCGATTCCCGCAATATCACCAGATCAATTTCCGCGGCGCGTGGATCGGCCAGACGACGAGGACTGTTGGGATAAGCCCGGACCGGGCGGACGCCGGCATAGAGCTGGAATTGTTCCCGCAGCCGCAGATGCGGTGAAATTTCCGTACCGTCGGGGTGGCGTACCTCTGGTAGTCCAATGGCGCCCAGAAAAATGGCATCAGCTCCGGCCGCCGCCTCTTCGGCGCCAGGCGCCAGATCCCGGCCCGTTTCCCTGAAGAAACCGGCGCCCCCGGAGAGCGCCTGGATCGTTAATCGAAAGCCGCCAACCCGGGCGCGGGCGGCTTCAACAACAGCAAGGGCGCCGTCGGCAACATCGATGCCGATGCCATCGCCCCTAATGACTGCAATTTGAAAATTTTGGTTGGTCATGGTGACCTTTTGGCTAATCGCAATGTTCGGCTCATTGAAGTTGGGATAGGATTCGCACGATCGGGACGCTGGTCAAACAGTTTCCTTGCCGGTGTCGGACCCACTCGAACTTTTTCATTCCGAAGGCTACCTATTGGATCGATCCAACCTCGGACCAGTTGCGCGGCGCGGCTTTGGCAAACGGCAATTCAAGGCCTTGCTTGATAGGTTATATGCTTTATAGGCGCGCCAGCGAAAGTAAGCCATTTATCGCATGCTGATGACCTGCCAGGATCTCGACATCCGCCGTGAAGATTTTTTCGCACCTGTCATCACCTACCGTTTCAGCAGCAGATTTATCAGTCCCTTGGCCCGGGCGCCATAAGGCGGATGCAAAAGCCACATGCCGTTCAGACGGCTCTGGTACATGACCGGCTTCAACTTGGAAAAAGTCTCGAAACCCTCGCGGCCATGGTATTGCCCCATGCCTGAAAGCCCAACCCCGCCGAAGGGCAGGTTTTCAACGCCGGCATGCAATAGGCTGTCGTTGACGACAACGCCGCCGGAAATAGTCTCTCGCAGCACTCGATCAATGTTGTCCCGGTTCCGATCATAGACATACAAGGCCAGAGGCCGGGCCCCGCCATTCACATGGGCGACGGCAGCGCCCAGGTCGGTATAGGGAATAACCGGCAACAAGGGCCCGAAAATCTCTTCCCGCCGCACCGCCATGCTTTCCTCGGTCTCCAACAGTATGGTCAGGGGCATTTTCCGACCCGATCCACTGCCCGCCGCCAGCACCCGCGCGCCCTTCGCCTCCGCTTCAGCCAGCATGTCATGAAGGCGGTCATACTGAGCCTGGTTTACGATCGCGCTATAGTCCTCGTTGTTGGCCAGGTCGGGATAAAACCTGGCCGCCACGGCCAGAGCCTTTTCGACAAAGACGTCAACCTGGTCTTTCGGCACCAGCACATAGTCCGGCGCCACACAGGTCTGCCCGGCGTTGAACAACTTACCCCGGACAATCGATATCACGGCGGCATCCATGGCTGCTTCGGGACCGATAATAGCCGGCGACTTACCGCCCAGTTCCAGCGTCACCGGGGTCAAATTTTCCGCCGCCGCCGCCATCACCTTGCGGCCAATATTAGTTGATCCCGTATAAAGCAGATGATCGAATGGCAGTCGAGCAAACGCCGCCCCCACGTCCGGCCCGCCCTGAACCACGATAACTTCATCGTCGGCAAAACGTTGCCCGATCATTTCCGCCAGCAAGGCGGACGTCCGTGGGGTGAATTCAGATGGCTTCACCATGGCCCGGTTACCAGCCGCCAAGGCGCCGACCAAGGGCGACAGGGCTAGAAACAGGGGGTAGTTCCAAGGTGAAATAATCCCCACCACGCCCAGGGGCTGCGGCAACAGGCGGGCGCGGGCCGGCTTGAACGCGAGATCCATGGCGCGGCGGCGCGGGCGCATCCATTTCGCCAACTGAGCCTTGGCATGATGTATACTTGACAGGGTCGTGAAGATTTCCGCCAACAAGGTTTCTTCCCGCGAGCGGCCGCCGAAATCGGCATCGACCGCCGTAATGATGGCGTTCTGCTTTTCCTTCACCATAGCCGCGATCCGGCCCAGCCAATCCAGGCGCCGGGCCCGGTCCGGGTCGCCATCGCGCAGATTGGCGGCTTGCAGGGCGCGCAATTTGACCTTCAGTCCATCAGCGGGCGCCAGACTTTCCCTGGCGACAATATCCGTAACATTCATGGGTCTGCTTCCTCAAAGGCCAGACTGACCATAGCATGTCGGCCGGGCCGCGTATGCCTTGCCCGTATTGCAAATTTATTTTAAGCTTAAAATAAATATCGGGATGGATCATGCAAACAGCAAAAGCCACCAAGGCCTTGGACGACGCAACGCCCGCGCCACGCCCTCTGGCGGGGCGGCACGCCCTGATCACCGGTGGCAATCGAGGCATCGGCGCCGCGATAGCCGCGGAATTGGCGGATCTGGGGGCCAATATTACCCTGGCGGCGCGGGATGAGGCCGCCCTACGGACCCAACGCGAGGCATTGTGCCAACGCAGCGGCATCGCCGTTGCCGCCCAGCGCATGGATCTGCGCGAGCCGGACTCCATCGCCCAAGGGGTGGCGGCAGCGCAGGATAACCTGGGTCCGATCAGTATCTTGATCAACAATGCCGGCGTGGCCCCCGCCGCGCCCCTGGCCAAGCTCGAACTGGCGATCTGGCGCGAGACTTTTGACATCAATGTTCAGGCGGCCTTTTTGCTGTGTCAGGCGGTGCTGGACGACATGCAGGATCAGATGTTTGGCCGGATCGTCAATCTGGCCTCAACCGCCGGGCTGCGCGGCTATCCCTTCGTTGTGGCTTATGTGGCCTCCAAACATGCCCTGATCGGCCTGACCCGCGCCCTGGCCCTGGAACTGGCCAAGGGGCCGATCACGGTCAATGCGGTCTGTCCCGGCTATACCGAGACCGAGATGGCACGGAACGCCATTGCCAACATTCAACAGTCTGGCAAATCGGAAGCGGAGGCCCGCGCCATCCTGACCCGTGGCAACCCCCAAGGCCGCCTGATCCAACCCGGCGATGTCGCGGCGGCCGTCGGTTGGCTGTGCCTGCCGTCCTCCGCCGCCATTACCGGTCAGGCCATTGCCGTCGCAGGCGGAGAGGTAATGTAGGGCATGCCGGTGCGCAGCGAACGTGAGGCCAATCTGGACCAGCACGAGAAACCGGCACTTAGCCTTTGGCTGCGCCTGCTGACCTGCACCAATCTGCTGGAAGGGGCCATCCGGCACCGGCTGCGTCGGGATTTTGCCACCACATTGCCGCGTTTTGACCTGTTGGCGCAATTGGACCGCGGCCCCGGCGGCCTGACCATGACCGAACTGTCCAACCGCATGATGGTATCGAACGGTAATCTGACCGGTCTGGTGGACCGCCTGGTAGCCGACCACCTGGTGGAGCGTCGCCCCGATCCGGGCGACAGGCGCAGAACCCGTGTCGCCCTCACCGCAAAAGGTAAAAACCGGTTCGACGCCATGACCCCGGCCCACGAGGCCTGGGTGAACACTCTGCTGGACGGCCTAAGCGACAAGGAAATACGGCGGCTGCACGAGCTATTGGGCAAGTTGAAATTTTCCGCCGCCGCCGGGCTGGAAAGCACCGGTTCATGACTGTCGGCATGCGCCTTCTGCAGCCATTGGATATCAACGGCATGGTGCTGCCCAACCGGGTTGTCGTGCCGGCAATGGTCACCCGCCTATCGGGTGAGGATGGCGTGGTTCAGAGTGACATCATTGACCGTTATGTACGTTATGCCGCTGGCCGTGTCGGCTTGATCGTGGTGGAAGCAACCGCGGTCCATAGTGCAAAATCCGGGCCACTGCTGCGCCTGTCCGACGACGTTTTCATCCCCGGCCATCGGGAACTGGCCCAGCGGGTGCACGACACCTCCGCTTCCAAGGTCGTGCCGCAGATTATTCATTTTATGAAAGTCGCGCGCTCCGGCTGGCGGCAGACCATTGAGACGCTGGAAATCGCTGACATTGAGGGCATCATTCATGATTTTGGCCTGGCTGCGTTGCGCGCGCGGGAAGCCGGCTATGACGGTGTCGAACTGCACGCGGCGCACGCCTATACCCTGTCTTCGTTTCTCTCTCGCCGCAACCGCCGCAGGGACCGTTATGGTGGCCATACCCTGGAAGGGCGTCTGGCCCTGTTTGGCGAAGTGTTTGCCGAAGTGCGCCGTCGCGTGGGCAATGATTTTCCCGTCGGCGTCCGCTTTCTGGCCGAGGAAGCCATCAAGGGCGGCTACACTCTGCCCGAGGCGCAGCAGATCGCCTTGCGCATGGCCCAGCTTGGGGTCGACTATATTTCCCTGTCCGTAGGCGGCAAGTTCGAGGATGCGGAACAGCGTCCCGGCGAACCCCTATATCCGTACACAGGCTATTCCGGTGACCGTTGCATGCCGGGAGACTGGTACCCCGCCCAGCCCCACACCCATTTGGCGGCCGGCATCAAAAGCTATCTAAACGAACGGGGCTTTGCCACTCCCGTGATCTCGGTCGGGAAGATTGCCGAGCCGGAGCGGGCAGAGGCATTATTGCGCGATGGACAGGCGGACCTGATCGGCATGGCACGGCAGCTTTTGGCGGACCCGGACTGGACCTTGAAGGTCATTGAGGAACGCAGCGATGAGATCATCCGCTGTGTCTATTGCAATGTTTGCAAAGACCTGGACGAACGCTTCAAAAAGGTCACCTGTTTCCTGTGGCCCAAGGGCCAGATACAGGCTCCTGACAACCGGGCGCGTGGCCCCTCGCCTTGCTGGCCGCCGGAAGGCGCCTCACTTTCCGGCGCGGGCGCCGATGGCCGCATCAGACTGTCCTGGTCGCCAGTTGATGGCCCCGGGGCCGAGATCGCCGGTTATGACATCTATCGCGCCGACGGCTTTGGCACGGTGCAATGCGTGGAGGCGGTAAAAGGCCGTCGCTTTGTCGACCGCCTGGCTTTGAGCGGGCAGACGTACCGCTATTTCGTGCGTGCCTTCGACCACGATGGCCGCACCAGTCCGCCATCTGAAACCATTGCCATTACAATGGCAATGAGGGAAAGTAGCAGTGATTAGCAGGGGAACCATAGGCAAGGACAACTGATATAATGTCAGAAGCATGGGCCCCCGGCGGCCGCACCGCGCATGTCGATCACTTCGCGGCGGAAAACCTGCCGCCGAAGGCAATCTGGGCGGATATTGACTATACCCGTCTGCCCGAACTGGCCGCGCTGACGGACCGGATCAACTGCGCCACGGAACTATTGGACAAAAAGGCGGCCGCGCATCCGGACCGTGTGGCATTGCGCAGTGATGAAA
This sequence comes from Pseudomonadota bacterium, assembly GCA_027623205.1. Taxonomy (GTDB): domain Bacteria; phylum Pseudomonadota; class Alphaproteobacteria. The sequence goes on from JAQBYC010000026.1 coordinate 10,522, forward strand.
TAACCTGGAGCTATGGCGAGCTATTGGCGCAGGCGAACCGTATCGCCCATTTCCTGGTCGATAATCTGGGCATACAGCCCGGCAATCGGGTGCTGCTGCGTTCCGGAAACAACCCCATGCTTGTCGCCTGCTGGTTCGCGGTGATGAAGGTGGGCGCCGTTGCCGTCTCGACCATGCCCTTGTTGCGGGCCCGGGAATTGTCCTACATGGCCGATTTTGCCCGGATCAGCGTCGCCTTGTGCGACAGCAAGCTGGTGGATGAATTGGATCAGGCGCGCTCAGCTTCCGAATATCTGCGCGATATCATCTGTTTTCATGGTGATGGTGCGGACGGTCTGGAAGCACAAATGGCCGGAAAATCAGCCAAATTCGACAATGTGGATACCGCCGCTGACGATATCTGCATCATCGCCTTTACCTCCGGCACCACGGGCCAGCCCAAGGCTTGCATGCATTTCCACCGCGATGTGATGGCGGTCTGTCTCACCTCGTGTGGCCATATCGTGCAGCCCGGGACCGATGATATCTTCGCCGGCACCCCGCCCCTGGCCTTCACCTATGGCCTGGGCGGTTTGTTGCTGTTTCCCATGCATGCCGGCGCATCCGTGTTGTTGTTGGAAGGCTATACGCCGGAAAGCCTGATCAGTGCCATCAACAAGTACAAAGTCACGGTGCTGTTTACCGCCCCGACCATGTACCGCGCCTTGATGCCGCTGCTGTGCGACACCGCCCTGCCCAGCCTGCGGCTGTGCAATTCGGCCGGAGAAACCCTGCCAAAGGCGACCTGGGATGGTTGGTACACGGCGACTGGGTTGAGCATTCATGACGGCATCGGTGCAACCGAGATGCTGCACACCTTCATCGCCGGCCGGGGCGACGGCATCCGTCCCGGCGCGACAGGCAAGACCGTTCCCGGGTACGAGGCCACGGTGCTGGACGAAAAGGGTGAAATGCTGCCCCCGGGGGTGATCGGAAACCTGGCCGTGCGCGGGCCCACGGCCTGCCGCTATATGGCCAATCCGGAGCGCCAGGCCAGCTATGTGTTGAAAGGTTGGAATTTGACTGGTGATAGTTATTTGCGCGATGAAGACGGCTACTTCTGGTATCAATCCCGGACCGACGATATGATTGTTTCCGCCGGCTACAACATTTCCGGCCAGGAAATCGAGGCCGTCTTGTTGGAATTTCCGGGCGTCGTCGATTGTGCGGTGATTGGCAGCCCCGATATCCGGCGCGGAGAAATCGTTAAAGCCTTTGTCGTGCTGCGCGATCCCAAACAGGCCGGAGCCGATCTGATCAAGACATTGCAGGACCATGTGAAAGCAACCATCGCGCCTTACAAATATCCTCGCGCCGTGGTGTTCATCGACGAACTGCCCCGTACCGCCACCGGCAAGATCAAGCGTTTCGCCTTACGCGAACATGGAGCGGCGTCTTCCCGGCAGACTGCAGAAACACCATGGGCATGATCAACCGACGACGCTCTTTATCAGTTCTTTGTGCTTGCCACGGATGCCGGCAAGAGCCGAGGAAATTTCGTTAGCGGCGTCGGTGCTATCACCACCAAGCTGGGAGGCGACCCGCAACGCCAGCGCGCTTCGTTCCAGTAGTTCGAGATCCTTTTGGCTGGGCACTTCCGTGCGGAGGCGGTTCGCGGTTTGGATCACCGTATTACACAAACTACCCAGCTGATCAGCCTCGCGCTGCAGGATGGACTCATGAAGCTTGCGTCCCGATTTTAAAATTTGCAACAACTCACGCTCTATCCAGTCCGGCAGGGACGGATCGCCATAAGCCTTATACAGAACATCAGCCACGGCCCAGATGCGGCGGGCAATATTGCGCATCTTGACCAAACGTAGCTGGCTCAAGCTCTCTTCGATGAAATCCGAATTAGGGCCCAAATCGGGCTTCCCCTCGAACCGCGCCAACAGCGCATTCGGTACAATCACGGAACCCGCATCATTGCCACGCATCTCGGTGGTACGACGGTCGGGACCAAAGTATTCCTCGGTCACGATAAAGGGTTTGCGATTGTTGACAAGCGCATAGATTCGATCAGCCAGGTCGGTGGTGGAAAAGGGGTGGGCCAGAAAATCGTCGGCGCCGGCATCAATGATCGAACGAACCAGTCCCAGACGCGCATCCCAACTGGACAAGATGATGGGCAGAAACGGATCATCGCCACAACGGAAACGCCGCACATCGTTGACGAGTTCCGATACCCCATCGTCACGATCATGCACCGCGAATATCACCAAATCAAAACGCCGGCTACTGAGAGCCAGGCGGACGTCGTCGACGTTTTCGCATTCTTCAATCTTCCAGAATCCGACTATATTCAATATTGAGCGGGTTTGCTTCCGCACATACAGCTTGGTGTCGAACAGCAGGACCGTTGAATTGACGAACGGCTCTTTTTCCATTGATCCATAACCCGTGAACTACCCCTGGACGATATCCCGGATACCACCTACCCCAAGTCGAGCGTCAATATTTAAGCGCCCGGGACTGCAATAGGTTGCCTGCAATTCCTTAAATTACCGTTATTATGCGAGCCAATTGAGGGAGACATCCATTGCCTATCTGGCGTGACCAGGCCGACTAAATGGCGCTTGATATTTCAGCCGGCATATGCGGGGGCGGCACTCACCGTCTTGACATTCGTCTCAATCGCCAACCGCAGGGCCAGGGCGGCCTGCTCCAACAAAGCCAGACCCCGGCCATTCAAACTCGGTGCTGACCGGCTTAGTTCCGTCGCAACCTTTTCCACTGAATCACAATATCGCTGCTTATGATCCTGCTCGATGAGGGCCAATGCGTTACGAATGACGCTTAAAGAATTCTGAATGGCGGCCAACTGATCAACCGCCCGGTGACGCAGAAACCCCGCATCGTCACAATGCTGCCGCAGCATATTTGCAATCGCACATATACGCTTGGCGACATTGACAATTTTGATAAACCCCAATCTGGCCCTGGCCGTCTGAATAGCCACCGCGCTGGGGGCCAAATCGGGACGCCCCTCGACCCTGGCACGCAAGGCATTGGGCACTTCAATCGAATGAGAAAGCGCGCGCCGTCCCTTGGGCTGACGCCGCTCTGGCCCGAGATAATCTTCGGTTTCAATGAAGCGCTTCCGTGCCGAAATCAATGCATCGACACGGGCGCCGAGTTGCCCGGTCGAAAATGGCCACAACAATAGTTGGTCAGTGCCGGTACTCAAAGCCTTGCGCACCATTTCCGAGCCACCATTCCAGCTTACCAGGATCATGGGCGTATAGGGATCGGAGGACTTTTCATATTGCCGGGTTTGACCGATCAGGTCCATGGAACCAGACGCCGTCGCATCATTTCCATAAACCGCCAGCTCAAATTGCCGTGTGCGCATCAATTTGGAAAGGTCCTGGGCATTGTCCACGGTCTCTATATGGCGAAAGCCCAGTTCTCTTAGGGTCGCACAGGTCCGTTTACCGATTCGTTGCCGGACGTCATAATGTAATATCGACGCGTTAGCATATTTTGCTCTATGCATAATCCACCGTCAGTCATGGTTTTTCCGTGTTTCCCGACCCGGACAACCGTACCCATAGTGAATATGGCGAATATTGATATTGAAGTTTTAAAAAAAGATTATTTTTACTGGTTAAAAAGTTTTTAGTACTAAATATAGTTTCTGTTGCTTTTTGGTGCCTTACTGTTAGTCATCCGAGACATTAAATCCTAGCAGTATTTTCGTTATACTATTGCGTTTCCGGTCTATTCAGATAATTCTGCGTGCGTTTTTATCAAATGTACCCTACGTGGCCGCGCTTCAATATAAGAAGCTGGCGATAGTTTAGCAATTTAGGCTGTCTTAAAGCCGTTCCACATCCGCTTCTGAAAAAGCCCATTCCGTGGCATTGGATATTTGTTGTGTAAACAAGACTTCAGCAGCATCCATGGCCGAATCTTCACTTTCGGCCGTCACGTCAGTGACCCAATAGAGGTCACCGTCTGACAAGCTTGCTTTCAGGGTCACGTGATATTTGGCCATGGCTATCCAGACTACCGTTTTTGGGGAACTCGTTATCTGACAAGAATGAAGGCGATATACGCCAATAGCATTTTCTTCAGCAATCTGAAAGTCTACGATTGTCCGGTTGCATCGGCTCATGAAGTGAGCAAGATTGTAATCGCAATGTGTGGCTGTTATGGAGCGCGGCAGTAATTTTGGCGCACGGCCCTTTTTCATATTGCCGCACCATTATGAATTTGTGCCATAAGGCCAGACCTGTTTTGATACTCATCAAAACAGGTCTGGCCGTCTTCGCTCACGCTAGAGCATGTTTTTTTAAAACATGCTCAGACTCCTTAAGATTAGAGAAATTGAAGCAATTACTTAAGTTGCGAGAGCGACCCCGACTAATTGAAATTTGCGCTAGCATGGTAAAGTCAATACGCTAACATGCGCGGGTCCATACAGGTTGGCGCCCGATCGTCGCGTCGGTCTCTGATGACCATTCTAGTTCCGAAAATATTCTAGAAATTGCCACCCAGGGCTGCATCCGGGCCTTGGCCAGTGTCATCCGCGGCGTCCGCCGACGGGACCGGCTCGCCAATGATGGCTTCAGCAATCAGACCGGCATTGGCACGGATCTTATGTTCGATTTCATCGGCCATATCGCTATTTTCCGACAGAAATTGTTTGGCGTTTTCCCGTCCCTGACCAATCCTCTGATCGCCATATGAGAACCAGGAACCGGACTTCTCCACCGCGCCGGCCTTGACGCCCAGGTCCAGCAGCTCGCCAGTCTTGGAAATGCCGTGGCCGTACATGATATCGAATTCCACCACTTTGAAGGGAGGGGCTACCTTATTTTTGACCACTTTCACGCGGGTCTGATTGCCGACAATTTCCTCCCGGTCCTTCAAGGCACCAATACGTCGGATATCCAGGCGGACCGAAGCATAGAATTTCAAGGCGTTGCCCCCCGACGTCGTCTCGGGACTGCCAAACATGACACCGATTTTCATGCGGATCTGATTGATGAAGATCAGCATGCAGCCGGATTTGGATATGGACCCGGTCAGTTTGCGCAGGGCCTGGCTCATCAAGCGGGCCTGCAGGCCAACGTGGGTATCGCCCATTTCGCCCTCCAATTCCGCCCGCGGGGTCAAAGCCGCGACGGAATCGATCACCAATACATCGATGGCTCCCGATCGGACCAGCGTATCCGCAATTTCCAGGGCCTGTTCGCCAGTATCAGGTTGTGAAATCAACAACTCATCCACATCCACGCCCAGCTTCCGGGCATAAGCGGGATCAAGCGCATGCTCGGCATCGATGAAAGCGCAGATGCCGCCCTTTTTCTGCGCCTCCGCTATCACATGCAGGGTCAAAGTGGTCTTGCCGGAGCTTTCCGGGCCATAGACCTCGACCACCCGGCCCTTCGGCAAACCGCCAATACCCAGTGCAATATCCAGCCCCAGAGAACCGGTGGAAATGGCGCCGATTTCAACGGCGGTCGTATTCTGACCCAACTTCATCACCGAGCCTTTGCCGAAGGCACGGTCAATGTGCGCCAAGGCCTGCTCCAACGCCTTTTCCTTATCCATCTGGTTTTGCTCCACCAAGCGTAAATTTCCAGCCGACATAGCCTGCTCCCTTATCCCATAACCACCTCCCAGGTACAATTCGGAGGCAAAGGTTGATTTCCAACGACCCTGCGAATGTACTGCTTTTGTTCACTATTGGCAATAGACTCTTAAATATTTGATTTTAAATCCGAACTCGGTATATGTTCGAGATATGTTCCAGCGGGGCACGCAACAATTTTGCCTCAATGCATTTGACCTGACCGGCCGCAAGGTCATATGAATAAGTCGGAGGGAATCGCCCATGGTGGTGGATCCGAAGGCAAATATCCATTATCTGATCGAGGCGCATGGCAACCTTGACTGCGCACATTGGTCAGATGGTCCCTTTTGCCCCCATTGCGGCGAGCGCGAAGCCATCCGCACCATTCATGCCCAGACCACGCGGCCTGGCATCTATCATTGCCTGACCTGCCGCAAGCGCTTTGCCGGCGTCCTCGATATTTCGTTTCAGGACTTTAAGGTTCGGCCGCGCCGGGCACCTTCCGGCGGCTGGCTGTCCGGCCACCGCCATGCTGGGGCGGTAGACCGGTCATGGGGCCGGAGCTATCGTGTTATCTGGTATATGATGCATATTATCCGCCAGATTATCATGGGCAGCGATGCCAGGCCGCCGAGGCGGCCTTAGCGCAATTTTCAATTATTTGGAGTCGCGAACGCGACTCGGGTAATGGGTTCAATTGTCCTATTTTTAAAGCGTCCGGGCATGTTTAGAAGAAACATGCGCTAGGCTCCAATCACGTCCTTCACCCGGCCAGCCAGCTGCTTCAAGGAGAAAGGCTTGGGCAGCAGTTCAAATTCACTGTCGGGATCCAGATTGCGGCGAAACGCTTCCTCGGCATAGCCCGAAATGAAGATTACTTTCAGATCGGGACGCTGCTTGCGCACTTCCCGGATCAGGGTGGGGCCGTCCATCTGCGGCATCACTACGTCAGAGACCAGTAAATCGATATCCCCTTTCTGCTCGTTGAATAGCGCCAGGGCGGACTCACCGCAATCTGCCTCCAACACCGTGTAGCCCTTGTTGCGCAGGGCGCGGGCGGCGAACATTCGAACCGCTTCCTCATCCTCTACCAACAGAATTATGCCCTTGCCGGTCAGATCCTTGGGCCGCTCGTCGTCGTCTTCATCGCGATTGGTGGTAGCGACATCCTCCACCGTGGGAATATATCGGGGCAGATATATCGAGAACGTCGTGCCGGCATCGGTATCACTTTCGGGAAAGATGTAGCCCCCGGTCTGTTTGACGATGCCGAATACCGTCGACAATCCTAGACCGGTGCCCGAACCCGCTCCGGTGCCCGGCAGCTTGGTGGTGAAGAAGGGTTCAAAGATCCGGCCCATGTCTTCCTTTTTGATGCCTTTACCCGTGTCCTTGACCTGCACCTTGATATATTCGTCCGGCTTGATCAGGCCGTTACCTAAATTCAGTGACTCCTGCCACGATACATTGGCGGTGCTGATTTGCAGTATGCCGCCCCCGGTCATGGCGTCACGGGCATTGACGGCCAGATTGATCACCACCTGTTCGAATTGGCCCTGATCGACCTTGACCAGACCGAGGTCGCGGCCATGTTCGATCCGCAGTTCGATATTCTCGCCGATCAGGCGGCGCACCAGATGGGTCAATTCCGCCAGCACATCGGTCAACGATAGAACCTTGGGGCGCAGGGTCTGTTGACGGGAAAAGGCCAGCAACTGGCGCACCAGATTGGCCGCCCGGTTGGCGTTTTGCTTTACCTGCATGATGTCGGGGAATGTTTCGTCACCGGGGCGCGCACGCAGCAACAACAAGTCGCAATGACCGATCATGGCGGTCAGCAAGTTGTTGAAATCATGGGCCACGCCGCCCGCCAACTGGCCCACCGCCTGCATCTTTTGCGACTGGGCAAATTGCAATTCCAAATTCCTCTGCGAGGTGTTGTCAATCAGATGCAGCAAAATGCCGGATACGCCGCCCTTGGCATCCGTCATGCCGGAGGCATAAAGCTCCATCTGCCGCCGCTGCGGACCCGCGAACAAGGCCACCTCCAACGGTCCGCTGGAAGGCTCGTTGGCCCAGGCCGCCTGCAATTGCCTGGCGACATATTTGCGGTCGTCTTCGTTGACAAAATCGAACAACGAACGCTCGACGGCCGTTTCCCCCTCCGGCAACAGGGCCGCAAATGTGATATTGGCTTCCAGGATAACCGCCTCGGCGTCCAGCAGCAGCACCGACACCGGGGCATGGTCGAAAAACTCCCGGAACCGGCGCTCCGCCGTCTGCAGGGCGCTGCGGCGCTCGCGTTCCAAGGACAGGTTGCGCACCACCGAGCGGGTCCGCGCCTCGCCCTTAGCCGCGTCGCCGACCACCGACTGTGTAACCTGCGCCTGGAAGGTATCACCGTTTCGGGCCTGAAACGTGACGTCCCAATAACGATTGGAATGACCCGCGCCTTCCGTGTCACCCTGCACCGATCCTTGGCCAGGCAAAAGGATGGCGCTGTCATTGACCACGATACTGCGCAGATCCTGCCCGGCCGCCAACTCGTCCGGTCGGTAGCCCAGCCAGTTGGCAAGGGTATTGTTGGAAAGGATAAATTGCCCTGCCTGATCCACCGAATAGAAACCGACCGGCGCATTGTCCAGAAAATCCATCAACAGAGCCTGCTCATTGCGCAGCACTTCGCGCAATTCCTGCCGCGCTGTTGCTTCGGCCAAATACCAGGCCACCTTGTCAGCAGGATTGCCGATGGGATGGACCCGTAGTTCCAGACCATGGATTTTCCCGTTCGGCAGCGTCAGCCGAAATTCACCCTGACTGCTGGTGCCGGCCAGGGCATCTGCCTGCAGACGCCCCAGGGTCTGGGCAACCGCGCCGTCGTCGCCCGCAAGCTGGCCTAGATTGACCTCGAGACCGGCTTCGCCAAAAAACCCCTCCGCCGCCTTGTTCATGTACAAAACCCGGCCATCACGGCCCGTAACCATCTGCCCCTCGCCGCTTTGCCCCATCATTTCGGACAATAGATGGACCTGAGCGTCGCGGGCGTCCGGCATCAGGGCTGCCACCGCCAGGCCGGCGTTGGCCGCCAAAGCCAGCGCCGCAGCGGACAAAATGAAACTGCCATGGATATCGTTCCACACCAGCAGCAGCAAAAGGCAGGTGGCCCCGGCCGCCACCGCCAGTACCGCCGCGAACCAGCGCAACAAACGCAGGCGCCGGAGTTTGGGCAGGATCGCCTCCTGCTCAGCTTGATGATCGTTGGTGATGACCGCCATTTGCCTTTGTCTGCCTTGCCAGTGCTTTATGGTTAACAAGCTTACGTCCAATTAACGTCGAGGCCAACCTGGTGACCTGGAATGAAGCGTACCGCAAAGCCATGCCGACATTTCGGCGACCTTGTGGGGGGGGCATCAGCGACCGCCGCGCCCGGCCGCAGCGGAGCGCCGGGCCAGTTTACCCTGCAAACGCATGACGTAGCCGATAACTTCGGCCACTGCCTTGAAGAATTCAGTAGGAATTTCCCGGTCCAGTTCCGCTGCCGCGAACAGGCCACGGGCAAGGGGCGGGTTTTCCACTATGGGGACATTGTTTTCCTTCGCCACTTCACGAATGCGCAGGGCGATATTGTCCTGGCCCATGGCGACCACCTTGGGCGCCGCCATGACCTCGGCATCGTATTTCAGGGCTACGGCAAAATGGGTCGGGTTGGTGACCACGACGTCCGCATCGGGCACCGCCGCCATCATGCGGGTGCGCGCCCGCTCACCGCGCAACTGTCTGATCTTGGCCTTGACGTGTGGATCGCCTTCGGATTGTTTGCTTTCGTCTTTCAGATCCTTGACGCTCATGCGCAGGTTCTCGAACCAATCATGGCGCTGATAAAAAGTGTCGGCGATTGCCACCACGGCCATTATTGATAGAACCGCGATCGCTATTTTCAAGGCTTCGTGCCGGATGAAGGCCCCGACAGAGGACAAATCCATGGTCGGCACATGACGCAAATCGGCCATATCCGGCCAAACGATGCCGACCACGAGCCCACCTATGACAACGATCTTGGCCGTTGCCTTGAGCAGATCAATCGCGCCCTTGGTTCCGAATATCTTTTTCGCCCCCTTTAAAGGTGAAAGCTTGGAAAGTTCCGGCACCATCTTGTGGGCCGAAAATACCAGCCGATGCTGCAACAAATTGCCGACCAGGGCGGCCGCCACCAGGATCAGCAATGGTATGGCCAGAAATCCCACGACCTTGAAACCCAGGGATTCCGCCAGTCGAATCAATTGCCCAGCGTCAGTGGAGATCGCATGGGGTGCGGCCAGAAACTGGGTGAAATTATTGATCACGCCGTCGGCGATATCACCCGTGAACAGACCAAGCACCGCCGTGGCGCCCGCCAGCATGAACCAATGGTTTACTTCCTGGCTTTTCGGCACCGTGCCTTTCTTGAAAGCGTCGTCGATGCGCTTCGTCGTTGGCTCTTCTGTTTTCTCGGATTTATCCTGATCGTCGGACATGACCTATGGTCCCGCCGTAAGAAGCACGATGTTTTCCTCGAAGTAGTGCAGGAAAACCATCAAGGATGACGACAACACAAACATCATCATCAGAAACGCCATCATCATCTGCGCCGGCACGGCAATGAAAAACAGCTGCACCTGGGGGATCAGGCGCTGCAGGACACCCAGGCCGATATAGAAAATCAGGCCATAAACGATAAATGGCGAGGCCATTTTCAAACCGACGTTGAATGACGACGACACCAAATGCATCACCAGTTGGGTGAAATCGGCAATAGGTGGCGCCTGTCCAGCCGGAAACATCAAATAGCTGTCGCGAATGCCCACAAACAGCAACATGTGCAGGCCGGATACAAAAATCAGCACCACGCCGGTGATTGTCATCAAGGCGCTCACAACGGCGCCCTGAGTGCCCTGGTTGGGATCAACGGTCTGGGCGAACGCCAGGCTGCTTTGAAAGGCTATGACGACGCCGGCAATATGCAGGCTGGAGACCAAAAGCCGCGAGGCGCCGCCAAAGAATATACCGATGATGACTTCCCCGGCGATCAGAATGAACAGACCCAGGGGCGAGGACGGCATTGCCGGCAATTCGCCCCGGACCAGGGGATACATCACCAGGGTAAGGGCCAGCGCCAGGGCAAGGCGAATGCGGGCGAAGACATAGTTGTCGCCAATCCCAGGCAGCAACATCACCGCCGATCCGATGCGCGAAAAAACCAGGATGAACGCGAATATCTCCGCTGGCAGAACTTGCCCCAACATCGCCGCCGCCTAGTACTTACGACCAGGACAGCATGCCCCGTCAGCGCGCCTGGCCGGGCCTTTCAGGCCGGCGGCATCGTACGCCGCCCTCACCGCGAAAGAGACCTGCAAGACCGTCATAGGAACCTTCCTGTCCTGACAATGAGCGCTGGCGCAGACTTCACCCAAAGCCGCTCCGACTCTTTAAGATCGAGCCCTTGAACCAATTGCTTGGATCGCGTCGGCGACTCCAATCAATCGAACACCGCCCTAGGATAAACCGACGATGCGCTGGGCGATCCGATCCATGAAAGAGGTCAAATTTTGCAGCATGAAGGGCATGAAAACCAGCAGCGCCAAAAATATGGCGAAAATCTTCGGCACGAACACCAGGGTCATTTCCTGGATCGACGTCAGGGCCTGAACCAAGGCTATGATCAGACCAACCACCAGGCCAACCCCCATGATGGGCGATGAGACCAGCAGCAAGGTGAAAATTGCGTCGCGCGCAATATCTAGGACCTCCGGCACACCCATGTTTAATCCTTCGAACCGCCCTAAATGGGCATGCGCAGAATATCCTGATAGGCCTGGACGACCCGGTCGCGCACCGCGACCACGGATTCCAAAGCCATCTCGGCGTTCGAGATCGCCGTCACCACATCGGTGATGTTGGCCCGTTGCGCGGCGGCCTGAAGGCTCACTGTCTCGGCCCCCTTGACCGCAGCCGTCGTGTCGGCGAGGGTATCGCGCAGCATATCGGCAAAGCCTGATCCGGCTTCCGCGCCCTGCTGTGGCGCCGCCGCGCCGCCGCTGTCCATGGTCCGTTTCAGCGCTTCAACATAAGCGATCGAGGCATTCAAGACCTTGGCATCCATTCCCTGGTTCTCCTTTGGCTCCGGCACGGGTTGTTCCGGCCGGACGCGTCGTCAATCGGCGCCATGGTGGGCGCAGTCTATTTCAGCATATCGATGGTGCGCATCATCATGCGCTTGACCGCCTCGATCACCTTGATGTTGGCCTTGTAGCTGCGTTGCGCTTCACGCATATCCATCATCTCAATCATCGCGTTGACGTTGGGGATTTTCACATAGCCCTCGCGGTCGGCGCCGGGATGGCCAGGCTCAAAGCGCTTGGTAAATTCCGTTTTGTCCTTGGTAATATTATCAACGGCAACTACATAGACGCCCAGTTTCTGGTCCAATTCGTTCTTGAAACTGATTATCTTGCGCCGGTAGGGGTCCTGATCCGGCGCCAAAGGCTTGGTCGATGCGTTCGCGATATTTTCCGCGACAACGCGCATACGTACGCCTTGCACGCGCAGGCCGGCGGCGGCAATCTGTATCGTCTTGTCAAAGTCCATATGCCGGCCACTCCCAAACTAAGCCATTGCCAAACGCCGCTGACATCTGTCCATCACCCGCGCGAAGGGCGGCTGAGGGCGATCCGCATCAGGTCCATGCCCTTGCGGTACAGATTGGACATCAACTCGTGGTCAGCCACGGATTGCGAAACCTTCATCATCTCGGTTTCCAAGCTCACGCTGTTGCCGGACTTGTCGGCCGCCTCGTCGAGTTTCAGAATCTTGAACTTGGTGGCGTCGGCATTCGCCACGCCTTGAATATGCCTGCCGGCCGTTCTTGCCATGGCGACAGGGGCCGCGCTTTTACGTAGCAGATCGCGAAAGTCCGGTTCCGCGAGGTCCTTGGCCAGGAAACCCGACGTGTTGGCGTTGGCGACATTCTCGGCCAATAGCCGCTGACGCTCGTTCAGCCAGCTCATGCGTGTATTCAACGCCTGGAAGTAACTCATCGTACTCAGTGTCATGGCACCTTGGTCCTTGCCGCCAACGGCATCCGCGCCGCCTTTCGGTGGGTCCGCCATATTCGCTCCATAGCCTTTAATAAAGCCTTAACCGCAAACCGGGCCAGGCAACCCTGGAATGGCGCCGCCCGTCCAATCCCGACAGCCATTTAATCTTTGTTAAGCATAAAGCGCGATAACAAGGTCAGGTCCGGAAGGCGAAGACGCCATCAGCGCCAGGGTAAAGTCTGGCAAAAAAACCGAGCAATATTGGGAAACGACATACTGAAATGGCCAGCGCACCGCAACCGGACCAGGAATTGAACCGCATTCGCACCGCCATCATCGCGGCCCGCGAGAAGCTCAACCGCGAGGCCAGCTTCGATGTGGCGCCCGTGACCAGCGCCCTGGAAGGCTTGTGCGAACAAATCGCCGCCCTGCCCATGGATATCGCCCGCAGCCATGCGCCCGGCCTGCGATCAACCCTGCAACTGCTGGAGGCCCTGCAAAACGACATCACCAGCGCCCATGACGAATTGCAGCAGCGGATGGATAAATTGGACGGCCCCGGGATGACCGGCGACGAAGGTATCGGTTGATGGAATGGGCAAGCTATCTGCGTTTTGTCCTGGCCCTGCTGGTTGTCCTGGGCTTGATCGGCGGCTTTGCCTTTCTCGCCCGGCGCTGGGGCCTGGGGGGCATCCAGACCGGCAAACGCGACCGTTCCGAGCGGCTGGAAGTAATCGAGGCGCTCAGCGTCGATCCCCGGCGGCGCCTGGTGTTGATCCGCCGCGATGACCGCGAACATTTGCTTTTACTGGGACAGGATAGCGAGCGGGTGATTGAAACGGGCATTACGCCGGTTGGCGGTCCCCGGCCATGAAAGCCAGCGCCCAACCGGACGACAGGGCCGCAACCGCTGGAATGACGATCCGCATCAGCCGCGCGGCGCCACCGACCCTGCTGGCCGCCGTGGTCCTGTTCCTGCCTTCGGTGGTCATGGCCCAGTCCCTGAATCTGGATCTGGGCGGCGACGGACAGCTCAGCGCCCGGGTCATACAGTTTATCGCCCTGTTAACGGTGCTCAGCCTGGCGCCTTCAATCCTGGTCATGATCACCTCCTTCACCAGAATTGTCATTGTTCTGTCGCTGTTGCGCAGTGCCCTGGGCGTGCAGCAGACACCACCCAACACGGTGCTGATCAGCCTGGCCATGTTCCTGACCTTTTTCATCATGTCCCCCGTATTCGAGAAGTCCTACGAAACCGGCATCGCCCCCCTGATCAACCAGGAAATAGACGAGTTCGAAGCCTTTGACCGCGCCATAAAACCCTTCCGCGGCTTCATGATCCAGCATGTCCGGGAAAAGGATCTGACCGTGTTCATCAAGATGACGAAATATCCCATCCCCGACGATGTTGCCGACACGCCGTTGCAGGTTCTGGTTCCCGCCTTCATCGTCAGCGAACTGCGCCGGGCCTTTGAAATCGGCTTCCTGATATTCATTCCCTTTATCGTCATCGACATGGTGGTAGCCAGTGTGCTGATGTCCATGGGCATGATGATGCTGCCGCCGATCATGATCGCCCTGCCTTTCAAATTGATCTTTTTCGTTCTGGTCGACGGCTGGTCTCTTATTGCCTCCAGCCTGGTGAAAAGCTTCGGCTGAAACGACCGGTAGCAGGGCATTTTTCAATTAATATAGAGTTGCCATCGCGACTTAAGTGATTGGTGCAAATTCTCTACTCTTAAGAGTCTGAGCATGATTTAAAGAAACATGCACTATAGCCGCGAACGCCGCCAGGTGATGACAAGGGCGGCGGTCAGTTCCATGACCACCAGTAACAGAAACGCCGGCGTATAACCGCCGGTTAGATCACGCAGCAGGCCCACCATGGCGGTGGTTGCGCTGGCGCCCAGGAACATGATGGCGCTGATCAAGCCATAGGCCGTACCATAGCCGTTGGCGCCAAATTTATCGCTCAACAACAAAGGCGGCAGCATGACAATGCAGCCGACCACGATACCGGCCAACGCCGAGCCGCCATAAAGCAGGATCGGACCTTGGCCCAGAACGATGAGGACCAGGCCCGCCGCCTGGATCAGGTAGCACCCGGCAGCCAGATATGGCAGGGCGATCCGGAGGCTCAGGCCGCCCAGCACGAACCGGCCAAGCACGGCGCTGCCGGCCACCACGCTGACGGCGAAGGCGGCGGCCGAAAGGCCCAGTTCCGCTTCCAGCGCGGGCAGCTGATGCATCAGAAAGCCGACCTGTGCGGCCAGGGCCAGAGTGGAGGCGGCGGCAATGCGCCAGAACGCCCGTGAGCGGATAAAATCACCCATGCCAGGCTGCGCCGCGCGATCGGCGTGCGCCGGCGGCCGATCGCGTTCACCGGCCGTTTCGGCACGGTCGTGGGGCCGGCGCAGGACAAAAAGCGCCAGGGGACTGACCAGCAGCAGGACCGCGATGCCCACGCCCGCCAACGCCATATCGAAGCCGTAGGCCGATGCCAACCAGACCAGCAGGGGCGGCATCACGACACCGCCCGCCGAGGCCCCGGACAGGGCAAGGCCCAGGGCAAGGCCCAGACGGCGCTCGAACCAGGGCACCAGCGAAGCACTGATCGCGGCCGTCGCCAACGCCGGATAGGCAGACCCCATTACCATGAACAGCGCAAATATCTGCCAAACTTCCGTCGCCTGCCCGACCAGTATGCCGCCCACCCCCATGGCCACGGCGCCGTATAGGACGATCCAGCGCGGCCCATGACGGTCCAGCATTCGCCCGACTACCAGGGCCGAGGGCACGCCGACGAACCAGAACGACGCCACCGCGCCGGACAACAGGCCGGTTGACCAGCCCCGCGCCGCCCGCAGGGCGGCAATAAAGAAACCATGGCCATAAAACCCCAGGCCCCAGGCAAAAAAGGCCAGGACAAAACAGGCGGCCACCATGATCCAGCCGGGATAAATCCCGGGTAGATTACTGGCCGGCCTATCGGCGGGCGGATCGGTGGGTGGGTCGGCGGACATGACCGCCACCTTATACCAAGCGGGTTGATTGAGACTGCTGCCAAGTTTTATGAGGGGCAGATTGTGCAATGTCGCCCTGAATCTTCGAAACGGGGCAATTGAACCCATTACTTGAGTCGCATTCGCGACTCCAATTAATTGAAAATTGCTCTAAAATGCGACCATGTCATCCTTCCCTGCCGCATTTGCCGCGCGAAATTCGCGTGCGGCCCTTCCCGGTCTCGGCCTTGTGGTGGTGTCTTTTCTGACATGGCAGCCGGGCCCGGCCGCCGCATCGGACTTTCAACTGTCTTTGCCCCTGGCTTGTAAGATCGGCGCCGTCTGCAGCATCCAGAACTACGTCGATCGGGATCCCGGACCCGAAGCCAGGGACTATACCTGCGGCCGCCTGGTCTACGATGGCCACAAGGGCACGGATTTTCGGCTTCCCGACATGGGCTGGCTCACGCGCGACATCGCCGTTCTGGCGGCGGCGCCAGGCGAGGTGATAGGGACCCGGAATGACGCTCCCGACCATGCCCCGACCGCCTATCAGTCGGACCGGGACAAGGGCCGTGAATGCGGCAACGGCGTCCTCATCGACCACGGCGGCGGCTGGCGGACCCAATATTGCCATATGCGTCAGGGCAGCGTCCGGGTGCGCAAGGGTGATCGGGTCAGCCGTCAACAGCCACTGGGGATCATCGGCCTTTCGGGCAAGACCGAGTTTCCCCATCTGCATTTGGGCGTCACCCATGGGGACAGCGTGGTTGATCCCTTTCTCGGCGCCGAGGCAAAACCCGGCTGCGGCGTCACGGGCAGGCCACTGTGGGCGCCTGACCTGCTGGCTGACCTTGCCTATCGACCCAGCGGCATTCTTGCCGCCGGCTTCACAGACCGGGTCCCCACCCGCAACCAGGTTGTCGCGGGCCAGCACCGCCATGACCAGCTTGACCGCAAGGCCCCCAATCTGGTGTTCTGGGTGATGATTTTTGGCCGTCTGCCGGGCGACGAGGAAATTCTTCAGGTGACCGCCCCCGATGGAACCGTGTTGGTGCGGAAACAGGGCCCGCCGGCCAAGGCGCACAAGGTCCGTTGGTTCACCTATGGCGGCAAGCGGGCCCGAGGCCCATGGGCGCCCGGCATCTACCAGGGCGAATACCAGCTTTTTAGGATCACGGCGGGCCGCCGGCAGGTGGCCCTGACGTCGACGGCAAAGGTTCGTGTGGAGTAATTGTTTCCCGTCCGGAAACGTCGAGCGAGGTGATGGCGCACACCGGGAATAATAATGCGCGCAGGCCGCGCCATGCCGCCCCGGCAAAATGGGCGCAACAGTGGCTTATCGAGCGTGGTCGGCGGTCCCGGAAGAAACCCCAGGACGCGGATTTCAACTATGATGGCGCCTCATAATGCAAACGCGTTCGGGCCTGCCGACCGCGCCCGCGTCAAGCCATAATCGGTTGGCCCGCCCTTATCGGCCGGAACACAGTCGACAGCGGGCCTTGTGCCGGCAGGCTCGCTGTCAGGAAAGGCCTAATTCAGGGCGCTGAGTCCACCGTTTTTCAACTTGTCCCGATATGAGGCCATGAAGGCTTCCAGGTCGGCGACGCGGGCGATCTGGCCGGCCAGATCGCGGAATTTGGTTTGTGATTGATCGACCTTATGGGTCAATACCCGGAAGGTTTCGGCATGCGGTCCGTCGGCCATTTTGTTGCCGTAACGGTGGTTCAGGCCCTTCAATGATTTGGCGTCGCCGGCCATGTAGTAGGAGACGGCCAGTTGCACCACCTGGCTCTGCTCTATGGGGTTCAGGCCGTCGTCTGCGCGCCAGCGTTGACCCAACAGATTTTCCGTGGTTTCGGCGGCGTTGGCCCAACGCTGACCGCGCCAATAGATACCGGCCCGCAGCAGTTTTGCCGGGGCCGATGTATCGGCGGCCAGCAGGGCCAGGGCTTCGTCAATCTTATCCAGTTCCGCCAAGGCCCGGGCCTGCAGGTAGCGGCGCTGGGCCACCAGCGCCTCGCTCAAGTTCTTGGTCTCGCCGTCGCGCAGAATATTCAAGGCCTTTTCCGGCATGGCGTCCAGCAGATAGATCACGGCCAGTCGGGTCTGAACCTTCACCTTTTCGGCCCCCCGCAGACGGTACCTGACCTGATGCTCCAACAGGCGCGCCGCCCGGTCCAAAAGATCCACATCGGCCAACCGGTCGGCCAAACGCTGGATCATGGCGTCACCCTGCTTGCCCAGGGGCGTAAGTTCCTTGAAATCGAAATAGAGCGCCAGGGCGCTGATAGCCGGCAGGTCGTCCGCCTTGCCGTTCAGAAACAGATCGACAAAGGTCTGTTTCATGCGCTCGGCCATATCCAGGGTTGTCTTGGTTTTCGGGAAATGCGACACGGCGTCGCGCAAATGCCCCATGGCGGCAGCGTAATCCTGCTTCTCCAGTTCCAGATCGACGGTGCGGCCGATTAGATCCAGTTCCACGCTGTCGCCGCGCCAGGCAAAGCGTAAACTTTCGTAGCGACCGATCGCCTCGTCCTGGTCGATCTTTTCCTGTTCTCTCTCGGCATCGATCAAGGACAGACGGGCCCGCGCGGCATAGGGGCGATAGCCCGCCTCGATCGCGGTCCGGAGGTGTTTCTCGGCCTTTTCGTATTCCTTTTCCTGCAGGGCGGCCTTGCCGGCGAGGAATTCCAGAACCGTGGTGACGCGGGGCCCGCTTTCCATTTTGCGCCATTTCTGCGCCGCCGAGTGCAAGCTGGCCTTGTCGTCGATCGCGGCGGCGGCCACGGCCCAATCCTCGAAGAGGCGGGCGCGGAAGGCCTGCGGCACGTCGGGCAAGGCCCTTACACCCTGGACGAATTGCCGGTTTGCCTCGTCATATTTACCCTGCCGGGACAACACGCTGCCGCGCCACAGCGCCACATCGGGAAACAGCCGCAAGTCAACGTTCTGCAGATCCAGCGCGGCCTCGGGCAGACGGTCCAGCAGCAGACCGACCAGACCGCGCGCGGCACGGAATTGTGGATCCACCGACGCGCGGGCGTCGCTCTCCTCCATCAACTGCATTATACCGCCCGCCCTGGCGAACAGGCCCTGCCCAAGATAAAATTTCGCCAGCTCCCAGCGCGCCTTGTTGCGGCCCGCCTTGGGCGCGGACGCCAGGCGAAACAATAGTGCCTTGCGATAGTCGTCGAAAACCTTGGGATCCTCCGCGCGGCCGCCACGCCATTCATATAGTTGCATGACCGGGCGCTTCATGGCGGCGGAATAGGTGTTTGCGGCCTGCACTGATTCGGGATCCACGGCAGACATCACCAGCCCGGTCTTGGTCGTCGCGATCACCCCACGCCCCGCCGCGCGGATGATCAGATCATCGATCTCGGCCTTGATGACCAGGCCCTGGGCCGTGGCAAGCAGCTGAAATTCCACATAGCTGTGGTGGATCGGCATTCCGGCACCGGAGTCCAGCATGGGTATGGCATAGACCTCGTCCCCAACTTCCGGATCGTACAGGCGCACCTGGCGGGCCGAGTCCGTGGCCGGTATGAACAACCGCGGTCCGTTTTTGTGAAACGGCTGTGCCACCGGCGACAACAGAGTATTTGGTCCGCCACGTGATGGGGTCAACGTCAACTGCCAGAATCTGCCCCGCCGTTGCATGACTGGGAACAAACCGGCCCGCACCTTCAGGCGCAGCACCGTGGCATTATCATTGCCGATTTGATTGGCGGCGCTGATCCAGTCATTGCCGATCAGGCGGCGGCTGTCGATGTTAGAGCGGCGGCCAAATACCGCCCAGACATAGCCCGAACGCTCAAAGACCGCCGCCGGCACCGGTTTCTCCCAGGCGAACAAAAGCCGCAGTTCTTCGCCTTTCTGGTCCAGTTCTATGCTGACATCGTGCATTTCACCGGCATCGTCTGCGACAGCGGGCTGGCTCTCGCCGGGAGTTTCCTCCGGCGCCCTACTGGCGCCGGCAAGCAGCGATTTGGGGCCACCCGTAGCTGCCATTGCGGCCAACTTGATGTCATCCTTAACACCATGTTCCTGGGCCGCGCGCAGCATGGACTTGTCGGGAACGGGTCTTGCCGGGCCGGCCCCCGAGGGGTGGGTTTTGGCGCGGACAGCGGTCTTTCGGGTATCTGTATTTTCCCCGCGGTCAGCCGTTTGGGCGGTCCCATCTTTCTTGCCCTTTGGGTCTTTTTTCTCGGCATAGATATCTAGTACGACTTTGGTGCCGGCGCGGAAATGGCGAAAGCGGACGCCAACCTTGGTGCGCACGGTCACCCGCGCGCCATCCCTGTCCATGGCCGCCTCGGCGCCGAGAATAAAGCGGGGTGGATCCTTTTGCAGTTCGGACAGATCGAACTGGGCCGGGCGTGCAAATGCGACGCTCAAGCCGCCCTCGCTGAGCACCACGGTATAGCCGACATTGCGCCGCCAATCAAAGACCAGGCGGCTGAGCTTGCCATGTTCGCCGGCACGGACAAGAACCCGTTCCGAGGTGCCAAGCGCTGCCTGGGCCAAAGCGGCCCGGGCGCGGCTCGCTTTCCCGGCGGATCCAGCCGCCGCCTTGCTGGACGCATTCCCTGTGGTTTCCTTGAGCGCCGCGGCCTTCGGATCGGCCAGCAGGTCAAAGGCCAGAACCCCATCGATGCGGCGGTCCCGGACGCGGACGGGCTGCAGCAATTTGATATCCACGGCGTGGCCGTCCTCGGAGGCCACCATGCCAGCAACGTATTTGTCCAAATGCCGGACAACGGCAGCGTAGTTCGCTGCAAAGGGCTTGGAAAAGCGTATGCGTAAATTATCCACGCTCAAGTCGGTGGTGTAGGTGACTGGAACCGGCCAATCGAACACGATCCGGGCGTAGGTCTTGTGGACACCTCCCCTGACCTTCACCTCACTCAGGGCCAGGACTTCATGACCCGATCCGACGGCGAAGAACAGCGCCAACAGCAGTGTCATACCAGCAAGGAAAATTCGGCTACGGCGCATTGGCGCCTCCCCCGGCCGACGTCTCGCGGATCACTAGATCGACCCGCCGCGATAGAATTTCGCGCTGGGCCGCGGACAGTTTTAATGACATATCGCGATAGCCGGCGTCGGCAGCGCCGAGAACCTTGATTGCGTCGGTATAACCCACCGCGCGCAAACCGTTGGCCAGCGCGACAGCACGCGCCAGGGAAAGGTCCCAATTGGAACCAAAGGGCGAGCCGGCCGGCGGCGGCGACGCGTTGGTGTGGCCAACCAGTTCAATACTGTTGCCAACCAGCTTCAGGACCGGGGCCAAGACCACCAGAGCCTGCTGACTGTCCGCGTGCAGCCGCGCCTGGCCTGGCAGAAATATCAAATGGCCCGGCAATGAAAGAACCAAGGCGTCATCCAGGCGATGTAGAATACTCTGGCTGAGGATATCACTATCAGCCAATCCGGCCTGTAGAACGCCCGCCAGATAATCCAGGTCGATGGCCCGTTTGACGAACAGCCTGGGTGCGGTTTTTTCCGGGTCGACCAGCGGTCGGATCCAATGATGCAACGGGTTCAGCCGGCTTGACAAGGCATCCACCAGTGTCTTCCAGGCATTGGTTTCCACACTCGACATGGCAAACAACAGCACGAAGAAGGCCAGCAACAACGAGAGCAGATCGGCAAACGTTACCATCCAGGCACGGGAGGCCGGGCGCCGGGGGCGGCCTGGCGCATGCCCGGTCATTGCCGCACCACGAGTTCGGAAAAGGTCACGCGCGCCCGGGCTTCGTCATGGATCCGAAAGATAAACGCGATCTGCCCGGGATCGCCGGGCATCAATCCGGTCCGCATCGCCGTTGCGGCAACGCCGCGGCGACGCAGAGCATGGGCCAGACTGGAGACCCGGCGCATTTCAAAAGCACCGACGGCATTGTCCCCGCCTGGCAAGGCCGTGCCAGTGCCCAATACCATTTCCACCTCGGCCTGCAAACCAGGCCTGGCCCTTTTCAAGCTGGCCGCCAGACGATCCAGAAATGGCTGTCCGCGCGGCCTGGGCGCAACCTCGTCGGAGCGAAACAGATCATCGATTGGCACGGCAAAACGGATGATATTGCCGTACCGCGCCGGTTCGACGTGATCGAAGGGCAGCGTTTCCTCAAAAATCTGGCGCACCTCGCCATGAAAGTTATCGACAGCGGGCGCCAACCCGGGTTGGCTCGGTACCGAGGGACCCGTGTCGGCAACCGCCCATTTGTTGCGAAACTCTGCCTTGACGCTGCCCATCGCCTGCTCAATGCGGGACTCTTCAAATTTCGCCATGGAGTTGAGCAGGATGAAAAAGGCGACCAGAAGCAGATAGAGGGACATCAGCACAACATTGCCATTGTCCCTGCGGGCGTGTCTATCGGCCTGACGCGGCTGGTCCATGATGCATCAATCGAAGCTCGCCAATAGAGCATCAATATCATCCTGGTTGTTGGCTTGCTCCGGCAGGTCGGGGCCATGCAACAGGTCGGCGTTGGGACGGTCATCCCGCGGCATCCAGTCCGCCCTGGATAGGGCATCCTCGTCGTCGAAAATCTGACCATCAATGATACGGGATAAACGCTCAACCTTGGTTTCAATAAAGCTGAGAGTTTTTACCACCTTGGTAATGCGCTGACCGGTAATATCCTGAAAATTTGATGCTTCGTACATCCGGGTCGTCAGCTCATAAAGCTTCTCGCCGTCATCACCGCCTAGATTATCTGCCAAAGTTTCCAGTTGCTCGGCCACATCAAGGTAAACCCCGGTCGCCTCCTCGGTTGCCGACACAACGGCATTCAGCTCACTATTGGCGGTCGGAATTTCATCATCACGGATGCTATCTGGACGAATAGCGGAAATCTCGTCCCGGGCATTCTTTATATAGCGCACCAGTTCGTCCAACTCCTGGTTTGCCTTTAAATCGCTGGCGGACAGATCGCCCTGGATCGACGTCATCAACGAGGTAACGATACCGGCGACATCGTCGATGGCAACCGCCCCGCCGCTTGACTGGCGAATTTCCTCTATCGTATTGGCCAGACTTGGCAGAGCCGCTATCGCACTCATATTGATCCTCCAGCATTGCCGTCAGCCTATGCTCCGACAATATCCCGCCCCGGTTGGTGATTGGAAAAACCTAAAGAAAAAGGGTTAACACCGATTTAAGAAAGCGGCCAAATCGTTGATTTATGCCTGCGCGGCAACGATCACACCCATCAACGGAAGCTCACTGATACCGGCCTTGGTCATCAGCATCTCGAGTTCCGCCAGCATTTTTTTCATTTCCTCCTTGTCGTTGGCCCGGCGCAGAAAGGCCTTGGCAAAGTCCGGCGCGCGCATAACCGCCGTTGCCCGCGTGCGAGCCATATCCGCGGCCCGTCCCTCGGTAAAACTGCCCGCCGCGCATAGCTTTAGAATCGACAGGCACTCATCAATTTTACTGGACGCTCTGTCGGCTATTTTTACGAGAATCTGTCCCCGATCCATTGTATCGGCACCAATCTCATCTAAAACCGCCGAAGCCGCCGCCTTTTGCGCTTCCGACAAGCCGGATTCAATAATGAGCCGTTGCGTTGCAGCCAGTCTCCGCATATGGACCGCCGGCGCGATCTCCGGCTGGCGCAAAGCGGGTTGATTTTCCGGCTCGTTCAATACCGCCCAGATGTATTCGCCAATACGTTGACTGCCTGCCTTGCCAAAAATGCCCCGTTCGACTTTCAGTAGGATATTCATCCGCTGCAACGGCAGCGCCACCTCTTCCAGCAGGCCGCCGATCGAACTGCCGCCAACATAGGTGCGCGAACGCTCCGCGAACGCTTCCTCCAGGTCCGCTCCCAAGGGGAATTTACCATCTTTGTCGCATAATGCGTCATGCAGCCGCCGCAATAGCTGGGCATCGGCCAGGGTGCCGTCGCCTGTGAAGGAACGGGGCCCGGTCAAGGTCTGTTCCATGCGGCGAACCAGGGCCTGCCGGCATTTCGGAAAGCGTCCGCGCTGCATCACATTTCGGAATTGAGCAACAGCGGGATGTTCCGGTATCTCATCCTCGTCATCGTCGGAGCCAACATAAATCTCGTTCTGAACTTTCGGGCTACTTTTGGCTTTGCCATTATTGCGAGCTGCTGGAACCGCAGCCGCAATCGCAACGTCCGCCGCCGCGCCTGGATTGATCAATGCAGCCAAGCGCAAAACGGCGTCTCCCAGACTCTTTTGGTTGCCAATCAATTTGGCGACCAAATTGGCGTCTTCGAAGAAATCGGTCAAAAAACCATCGAGATATGCAGTCGTGGCGGGTTTCCTGGAGCGCGTCGCCAATTCCAGCAAGGCAACAAATTTCGCCGGGCTGGAATCGAGGCGGTGCAGCCATTTCGCCAGCGCCGCGTTGAATAAATAGTCCTTGTCTTTCGCATCATTCAGACGGTCGACCAGAGCGTCCAGATCGTCATTTTCAATGGCCGGAATTAGGTCCGACCGTGCCACTGATCTCGCTTTTGCACCGACCTGATCAATCAGATCGAACAATTCCCGCTGACGCGCCTTGACGTCCAGATTGTAAGCGCCGGCCTGGGCCATGGCGGCACGCTGTACGGTGCTTTGCTGCATCGAGCCTGAAGCCTCGAAGCGACTGATGTATTCTGCGTGGTGCAGCAATTCCACCGGCGTGAGGCGGTGGGCATCCAACCATTGCCGCAGCACGCGCCGAATGGCCTGACGCGACGGCGTCGAAAAAATATCCGCCAGGGAATGGCACGGCGAACCGGCATCCACGCCGTCACCAAAGTGCCGCGCGGTGCTGGGCCTTGTCCCCAGGAAGAAAACCTCTTTTTCGGAAAATTTGGCCGCCGAATTATTGAACGAGAGGTGATTGACCTTAAGGGCGTCGCTATTCGTCAATCGCTTGATGTCGTTGGCGCGCTCAATTGCTTCATCATAACCTGCTACGCTGGCTTCGACTTTCCATCTGCCGCCACTGTGGGACAATATTTCGTAATGTGACTGCTCAGACATCTTCCATACCTTCGGCTGCAACAAGTCGATTTTGCCTAAGATCTTCGACAGGTAGAATTTAAACTATGCTCGAACTTCCCTAATATTCAGTAACCAAGATAGCCGCGCCGGATTTTGGCGCGCCTTATAGCAATGGTCCTTGGTATTGACCTGGAGAGTTTACGAGATTGACCTACCCAGCTGCTCCCCCGTTCCTAGAGCAATTTTCAATCAATTGGATTGGCTTTAGCGATCCAAGTGATTGGTTCGATTTCTCTTTTCTTAAGAGGCCGAGCATGTTTAGAAGATACATGCTCTAAAACGCCCAGGCGTCCCGAGGGTACCATCGATGGACGGCCCCGGGATTTTTGGAGACGCGGGAACGGCTGGCGTGCCGGCCGATGAATATCGAAGATGGTCTAGTCACCGGTTTTCGGCAAGCGTCGATGGGTCGCGAGTCTCACGGTCAAGGATTTAGCCTTTTTCGGGTCCATAGCCGCCAATACCTTGGCCATCTTTACTTCCTTCATACGTTCGGTCACATCGAGCAGGATATCCATCTCCAACTCCTCAAAAATTCTTGCCGCTTCCTTCGGTTTCATATTTTCGTAGACTTTTACCAGACTCTTGATCTGCGCTTCAGTTTCCTTGTCATGCTCCAGCAACAGGCCCTTGATACGGCCTTCGAGCTTTTTCAACTCGCCAATTTTGTTATCGATACGCTTTTCCGTAGCTTGCAGAATCTTTTCCCGCATGGCCATTTGCCGGGATCGCTGTTCCAGGGCTTCGCGCCGGCCCGACAGCCTTTGCAGTACTTCAATCTCCGCCGGAGTAAATTTGGTCTTCGTTTCGCCTTTCGGACGGCTGGCCACTTTTTCGGTGGTATCCTTGCCGCCCGTTTGCACGGTTTTCTCGTCGGCCTTCGTGTCAGTTTCGTCCCTGGGCGCCGGCGACTGTGCGGCCTTGGCGTTGGCCTTGGCCTCGTTTGTCTTGGTCTCCGTGGCGTTAGCCTCCTTAGGGTCGGTCTCCTTGGCCGTGGACTCCTTGGTCTTAGACGCGTTGGCCTTGGTCTCCTTATTCTTGGTCTCCGTAGTCTTTGCCGTGTCATCCTTGCTTTTATTGCTTTGGGCCCGGGCCGTCGCAATGCCGAAGTCCGTGACGCCACGGCGTAATTCGACAACCTTGATGCCCAGCAACATCATCGCGGCCAAAATTACGATTGGCAGGATCCGAATTTTTCCAAGCATTGTACGCACCCAACAATTCCACTTATTTCATCAACCAAACCGTTAATGCGCCGGCCCGAGGCGCCCGACTCAACGGGCCTGCCGCAAAATCTCCGCCAACTCCCGTTCCGATTCCGACAGTTTCGCCGGGGCGTCCCTGCGGTCCCCGGACGGCGCTGTTTCCTGGCTCAGGCCGGAGCGGCCAACCAGACCCTTTTCAATGCGGTCCGCCAAGCGGCTGCCGGATTGGTTCATCGAAGACAATTCGTCCGCCAGCGCCCTGGCCTCGGTCATCCTTTGATCCAGGGTGCTGCCAATTTGATCGCTGGCAATTTTCAAATAGCTGACACTACTCTCGGCCTGCCGGGTTGCCTCGGTAAAATTCGACAGCAACTGCTGCATTTCCACCCGATACCCCCGCAGCGCGGTCAACCGGCGATTCAAGACCAGACAATAACCAACCGTAATCAGCAGCAGAATTGCGACGAGGCCATCCAGCCATAATCCTAACTGCAAAGACGCCTCCATCAGGATACCTGGCCCGCCAGGCCGGCGATAACATTGACCGCAACGTGAGAGCCAACCCGGCCCATCTTGCCTTGCAAAAGTGAAACGCCCCCGCAACGAAGCAGCACTGATGAATCGATGGTTGAATTCAACATCATAGTGTTGCCAACTTCGAGACTCATGACCTCTCCAATCGTCAAAAACTGCTCTTCCAGCACTGCCTCGACGACAATATCCGTACCCCAGAGCTCGGTTGCCAAATGGCTTTCCCAGATTGCATCACGGCCGAATTTCTCGCCCATGAACATTTGCAGCAGCAATTCGCGGATCGGCTCCAATGTGGCATAGGGCAGCAGCAACTCCAGGCGGCCGCCACGGTCCTCCATATCAATCCGCAAGCGGATAAGCACGGCGGCGTTGGCCGGACGGGCAATGGTGGCAAAGCGCGGATTTGTCTCCAGTCGGTCAAAGACGAAATTGACGGGACTCAACGGTTCAAATGAAGCGCTTAAATCCGCCAACACAACGTGCACCATCTCTTCCACCAATGAGATTTCGATGGTGGTATAGGGGCGTCCCTCAATACGCATGGCCGCAGTACCTCTGCGGCCACCGAGCAGTACATCCACAATTGAATAGATCAGGGATGAATCTACGGTCAGAAGTCCGTAATTGTCCCATTCCTGCGCCTTGAACACCGTCAACATCGCCGGCAGAGGGATGGAATTGAGATAGTCGCCGAAACGGATGGAGGTGATATTGTCCAATGAAACTTCCACATTGTCGGAGGTGAAATTCCGCAACGAGGTGGACATCGCCCGCACCAGACGGTCGAATACCACCTCCAACATGGGCAGACGTTCGTACGAGACCAGGGCACTGTTGATAATGGCGCGGATACCCAGGCGCTGCCCATCGTCGTCGCCATCGGCGTCAAAGCCCAGAAGACTGTCAATTTCATCCTGGTTCAGGACCCGGTTTACGGCACGGGAAGTATCAGCCTCGCCCTCGTCTTCATCCCCGTCCTCGGCCATGGCGGCCCATTCGGCGGCGACATCGTCGTCGTTAGCGCCATTTCCGTCGTCGTCATCGACCATGGCAGCCCATTCGGCGGCGACATCGTCATCGTTTACAGCTTCGTCGTCACCGTCTTCAATCATACCAACTCCTGCACCCGCTTTACGTTATTCTGATTGACCTTGCCGGCAACGGCTATGCGATCCGATCAGCTTTCTATTGCACCAGCATTTCTTTGAACAAAACATCGTTGATCCTGACCGCCCCCGCCGCCCGCTGCACCCGGACCAATAGCTCTTCCTTCAAACGCAGCAGACCGGCCGACCCCTTCAGGTCATCCAGGCGCAGCTCTCGCAGGTAGACCTGAAAATTGTCCACCACCCGCGGCAAAATCACCTCCAATTTAGGTACGGCCTCGGCATTTTCCAATTCAAGTGCAACAGTAATTTTCAAATAACTCGCCCGTTTGCCGCCCGCGTTCAGATTGACCAGCATTTCGGGCAGATTATAGAAGACAATCCGCGCGCCGGCCGGACCACCTTTCCCGTCACCACCCTCGCCCTGGGCGGCGGCCTCGCCCGGTTCGCCGTCGCCCGACAGCATGAAAAAGGCGCCGGCGCCGCCAGCCAGCAAAACCAATATCAATGGCAAGGCAATAAAGAGGACCAGTTTTTTGCCAGACAGCTTCTTCTTTCCGCTGCCGGCTTCGCCTGTTTCTTCATCGCCTTCAACACCCTCCGTCTCGGCGACATCCGTGTCCGACATGCTCGCACCCGCTTTTCCGCTTAAATTGGCTATCTGATGCTGGCAAAGTAGGGATGTTTAGTTAACAAGGCGTTGAAGCAGCGCCTGCATTATTGAACACCGGCAAGATTCGGCACTTTTTGCCGGGCAGAACCTACCAAAACAGCACCCCATGGCCGGCGCAAAATCGTCCATCGACCGCTAACCCCCTGAATTTACAAAGCATGGAAGTTGGCATGCCTCGTGCATGCATGGGACTGACGACATTCGGCGTTATGACCGGCAAAAACCACAACGGATTTGATGAGGCAAGAATGCCCGCACTGACAGGTTACATCACTTTATCCCGCCAAATGGCCATGGAGCGCCAGATGGAAGTAATCGCCAACAATCTGGCGAATATGAGCTCTACTGGATACAAGACCGAAAGCGTCTTGTTCGAAGAGTATCTGGAAACCACAGCGAATGGCGACACCATCTCTTATGTGCGCGACTATGGTACTTCGCGTAATTTGGCCGAGGGTGAGTTCAAGGCTACGGAAAATCCAATGGACGTGGCCATCACCAAAGGCGGTTACCTAAAGGTCGAGACCGACACGGGGATGTATTATTCGCGCAACGGCAATTTGCGCCTGGACGCCACCGGGCAATTGGTCACCGACGAAGGCTTTCCCATTCTGGACGACAAAGGTCAGCCCATCGTCCTTACACCTGATGATCCCACACTGACGATCGCCAAGGATGGCACCATCTCCAACAGGCAGGGGCCCATCGGCAAGTTGGCGGTCGTGAGCTTCGAAAACGAACAGAATTTAAGCCCGGTCGGTTCCGGCCTGTATCAAACCAAGGATGCGGAGCTCCCGCCCCTCAATGTTACCGTATTGCAGGGCATGCTGGAAACTTCGAACGTTCTGCCGATCAGGGAAATCACCAAGATGATCGATTTGTCGCGATCTTATCAATCTACAGCAAATTTAATGCAGGAAGACGGTGACCTGCTGAACGAGGCTATTGAATCTCTGGGCCGCGTCTAGGCGCGCCATATCTAGTTATAGGGAACATCTACAATGAGAAGTTTGAGCATCGCGGCAACCGGCATGCTGGCCCAACAGCTGAATGTCGAAGTTATCTCGAATAACATCGCCAATATGAACACCAGCGGGTTTCGCCGGCAGCGGGCCGAGTTTCAGGATCTGCTGTATCAAAACCTGCGCCGCAGCGGCTCCCAATCATCGGATACGGGTACGGTGGTGCCATCCGGCGTCGAGGTTGGCACCGGTGTGAAGACCGCCGCCGTCTATCGCATCGCCGAGCAGGGCAATCTGCGAAGCACCGACAATACCTATGATCTGGCTATTCAGGGCAAAGGGTTTTTCCGGGTCACGCTGCCCAGCGGTGAGGAGGCCTATACCCGCGCCGGTTCATTCCAAGTCAGCGCTCAGGGGCAGTTGGTCACGGCCGACGGCTTTATCGTGGCGCCGGGCATTACCATTCCCGCCGACACCATTGACGTCAGCATCAACAACAATGGTGAAGTAGCGGCCAAGGTCGACGGCACCGTGGACCCTACCGTCGTTGGACAGTTGGAACTGGTGCTCTTCTTCAATGACGCCGGCCTGGAGTCCAAAGGTGGCAACCTGTTCATGGAAACGCCCGCCTCGGGCACGGCAACCCCAGGCGTTCCAGGTAGCCCGGGCTATGGCAGCATCCTCCAGGGTTTCCTGGAAACTTCGAACGTCAACGCGGTCTCCGAAATAACTTCGCTGATTACCGCGCAGCGTGCCTATGAGATGAACTCCCGCGTCATCACCGCTTCGGACGAGATGCTGCGGACCATGGCCAACCTAAGATAGGAGTGAACTCGTGAAACGCCTGATCCCGGTCATCGCCTGCCTGGTTGCCTTTTCCCTTACGCAAGCCGCCTTGGGCCAAGTGCGATTGCGCTCCCAGGCCAATATAGATAGTGATGCCGTCACCCTGGGCGATCTGTTCACTGGCGTCGGTGACCTGGCCGCGCTGGAAATCGGTCCGGCCCCGGCGCCAGGAGGAAGTGCGGTCTATAATGCTGACCACCTGATTGCCATCGCGCGGTCCCATGATCTGACTTGGCGCCCGGCCGGCAGCGTCAGCAGGGCCGTCGTGCGCCGCGGCGGCGAAATGGTGGACCGAACGGAAGTCATCGAATTGCTGCGCCGTGAGTTCCGCCAAGCCGGCGCGGCGGGCCGCATCGATATTCGCCTCAACAGACTCGGGCACGATGTATTGCGGCCGCAACAGGGCGACGCATTGCGTATTGATGAACTAAGCTATGACAGCAATGGCGGGCCGTTCAGTGCTTATCTCCAAAGCGACAGCACTACTGGCGCCTCCCAGGGTTGGTTATTGCGCGGTCGGGTGGATTTCGTGGCCCGGGTACCCGTGGCCAGCCGCGACATTCGCAAGGGTCAGAAAATTACCAGCGCGGATTTCAAATGGATGGAACTGAGCCTGCGTCTGTTGGCTTCCGATATCGTCGAACATCCGGACCAGATGGTTGGCCTTGCCGCCAAACGCAATCTACGCCAAAACCAGCCGATCAAGCAGTCGAATTTGCGAATCCCGATCATGATTGCCAAAGGTAGCATGGTCACGATCACTTTGAATAGCGGCGGCATAAGCCTCATCGGTACCGGCCGGGCCTTGGAAGACGGGTCCCTGGGCGAGAGCATCCGGATAATGAATGTGCAAAGCAAACGCTCCCTCGATGCCAGCGTCATCGCCCCCGATCATGTGCGCGCAACACTGACCCGGCAGATCGCCGTGGCCGTCGACAAGTAATGGAGTTTCACGTCATGAGCACTCGTCGCCGCACATCAATTCCATATCGTGTTGCCGCATTCGCGGCTGGGGCGCTCCTGCTTGGGGCCTGCAATATCGTCGACCGCCTCACCACAATTGGTGGCGAACCACCGATGAGCACTATTCAGAATCCGGTACAGGCACGAAAATACCAACCGGTGGTGTTGCCCATGCCACGTGAACGCCACGCGGTGCACGAGCCTAACTCTCTCTGGCGGCCGGGCGCCCGGGCCTTTTTCAAGGATCAACGGGCAGCGCAAATCGGCGATATTCTAACCGTCAATATCACCATTGCCGATGAAGCCACATTGGACAACGCAACCTCCCGCACACGGGACAACGCGGAAGATTCGGATCTGACCAATTTTTTGGGCTATGAAAGCCAGCTGGGCAAAATTTTGCCGGAAGCGGTCAGTCCCTCAAGCTTGACCAGTCTCGGCAGCAAGTCAAAATCCACCGGCACCGGCTCCATTGCGCGTTCGGAATCCGTCAAGCTTGTGGTCGCCGCGATCGTCACCCAGGTTCTGCCCAACGGCAACCTGGTAATCTCCGGCACCCAGGAAGTTCGGGTGAATTTCGAAAAACGGATACTGACGATTACCGGCGTCGTGCGCCCCGAGGACATTTCCGCCAGCAACATCATCAAGCATACTCAGATCGCCGAGGCCCGCATCGCCTACGGCGGCGCCGGGCAACTGACCGACGTACAGCAGCCACGTTATGGTCAGCAACTCTTTGACGTCATCTTCCCCTTCTAACATTTTTCTTCCAAGGGAACCCTAAAACAGAGGGGCCGGTCCATGCACCGGCCCCTCAATATTTTGCCCCATGAAGCCCTGTTGAGACGATCTAGACCATTTTCGATATTCATCGAGTCGCCGAGCCACCCGCTCCCCAAGCCAGAATAACTCTCGACATGGGACGCAGATCTACACCAATGATCCTTGGTATGACGACATGACAGGGGTGACAGTTCAGACTGTCGGCATGCAGACCTTCGGTTTGAACGCCTGGTTCAGCCCGCTGCACCGCGCGGCCACCTAGAACAGGTTTCCGCAAAACATGCCCTGACGCTTTAGGATTAGAGCAATTGAACCAATTACTTAAGTCGCGAGAGCGACCCCGATTAATTGAAAATTTCTCTAGTGGGCCGTGTATGAATCGCCGACGATAGCCATTCCATCCATATCAATGCTCCATCTCCCGCGTGGGTCCGGGCATTGAATGGCACCTCCGGTCGGTCTGTATTTTTGCCTTGGGGCCTGCCCGCCCGCTGGCCGGCTTTAATCGTCGCGGTAAACCCGTTCGCGGCGTTCGTGACGTTCCTGGGCTTCTATGGATAGGGTGGCGATGGGCCGGGCTTCCAGACGCTTCAGGCTGATCGGTTCGCCGGTATCATCGCAATACCCATAACTGCCTTCTTCGATCCGCCCCAGGGCCGCGTCAATCTTGCCAACGAGTTTCCGTTGCCGATCCCGGGTGCGCAATTCAATGGCACGCTCGGATTCCTTCGTCGCCCGGTCGGCAAGATCGGGGGCCTGACCATCGTCCTCCTGCAAATTCTGGATTGTCCCCTGGGCGTCTCGCAAAATTTCCTCACGCCAACACAATAGGCGTTGTCTGAAAAATTCCTTTTGCCGCGGGTTCATGAATTTTTCTTTTTCGGTTGGTCTATAATTATTGGAAAGCTTAACTTCCGACATGAAGCGGCCTCGTGCACTGTTGATGGGATTCTGAGTTCATAACGGAGCGGGATAATAGGCATCTCGCCCCTCGGCATCAAGAATCCTTATAAAAAAAATTGCTTGCCGTCAGGCGGGGTTTTTCACCCGAATAGGTAAAAAGATAAACCTACTAATTTCTAACTGCTTCGGTCAGTTCCAATTTGGCCAATTCAACCGCAGCGCGCACTTCTATATCGGAAATAATGCTGTCCAGTTGCGGATCCGCGTAACCACCTGGCCGATCCTGCAATAATTTCATCAACCGCCGGAGGCGTTGCCGCGGCACACTGCCGCTTAGCAAGCCAATGCGCAGTTGATACAATTCGTCAAGTATATCGTCGCTTCTTTTGACCGCCCGGCGGCGCTGTTCGGTGGCGTCCGGAACTTCTTGCAACGCCAAAAGAGCGCCGACCCCGGCCACGGATGCTGCTGCCTGGCTCTGACCAGCCGCTTCCGCCGCTTTGCCCGCCTCTATGCGGAAAGCCGCACCGCCGCCGCCCTTGCGTTCAACACGGCGCGTGGCGCCTGAACGAATGGATCCGGAGCCCGAAATTTTCATAACAGCAATTGTCCCTGCCGCCGGCCAAAGCCTTGCCAGTGGCCCGTACCATGGCCAATCGTCGTAAATACTTCGTTAAACGGGCGCCCACAAATGTCTGATGTGGGCAGAAAATTCACGGCAGTCATCACTGGGTGCTGGGCAATATTTTCCGCCGATGCCAAATTTTTCTAGACGCCAAAAACCTAAGCATTTGATTTATAGAGATAAATTTAGCAAAGGACTTGGCATGTTTCTCGCATGCTAGAAGTCGAATGCGGCATAAACCGCGTCCCAATTTTAAATGGTTCAAGAATATGCAGGTCGCGGCAATAATGAACAAACCACACGAATATCTGCCGCGGCAATCCCTGGCGCCATGGCTGAGCGCCTTTCTAGGGATCATCGGATTGCTGCTTACCGCGACGGTTTATCCCGCTCTTGGGGCCTCACGGATCAAGGATATCGCGGATTTTCAAGGTATTCGCGACAACTTATTGATTGGCTATGGTCTCGTCGTGGGCCTGAACGGCACCGGCGACAGTCTCCGCAACGCGCCTTTCACAAAACAGAGCCTGGAGTCCATGCTGGAGCGTCTGGGCGTCAATACCCGCGATGCCAGGTTGAATACAGAGAATGTTGCTGCCGTGATGGTAACGGCCAATCTGCGCCCCTTTTCCCGCGTAGGCACACGCTTGGACGTGGTGGTTTCCACCATGGGCGATGCCTCCAATTTGCAGGGTGGCATGCTGCTGGTTACGCCAATGTTGGGTGCGGACGGCGAGGTCTACGCCGTGGCACAAGGGCCGGTGGCCATCGGCGGCTTTGTCGCCGAGGGTGAAAGCGGCACGGTGACCCAGGGCGTCCCCACGGGTGGCCGGATTTCCAACGGCGGTATTATCGAGCGCGAAGTGCCTTTCAGTCTGGAATCACAGGAAACCTCGTCTATCGCCCTGCGCAATCCCGATCTGACCACCGCGCGCCGTGTGTCTCAGGCTATCAACGCTCATTTCGGCCGACCCGTGGCCAAGGCAATGGACTCCACGACCATCGATCTAATTCCCGGCGCGGACTACAAGGGCCGAATATTTGATCTGTTGGTTGAAATTGAACAGTTGGTAGTTGAACCGGATCAAATCGCCCGAGTGGTCATTGATGAGGCCTCGGGCATCATCGTCATGGGCGGCGGCGTGCGGGTCAGTGAAGTGGCCGTAGCTCAGGGTAATCTGACCGTACGTGTGACCGAGAATGAGCAGGTTTCCCAACCCGGCGCCCTGGCCTCGGCTGGTGAAACCAAAACCGTGGCCCGCACTGACATCGAAATCGACGATGGCAGCGACAAACGTCTGACCCTGTTGAAGCCGGGCGTCAGCCTGCGCCATCTGGTCGATGGCCTTAATGCCCTTGGCGTCGGTCCCCGCGATCTGATCGCAATCCTGCAAACCATCAAGGCGGCCGGCGCTTTGCAAGCGGAGATACTGGTACAATGAGCATGAACATAACACCCTTTGTCCCCGGGCAAGCGATCCCTAAACCGCAGGTGCCAACTGGCGACGACAGCGCCGCCCGTCAGGGTGCCTGGCGTACGGCCCAGGAGTTTGAAGCCTTTTTTCTGAGCCGCGCGATGGATGACATGTTCGCCGGCGTCAAGACCGATGGCCCCATGGGCGGCGGCCAAGGCGAGAGCATGTTCCGGGCTCTGCTGAACGAAGAATACGGCAAGATCGTTGCCGGCACCGGAGGCGTCGGCATCGCCGACGCCGTCTATCGTGAGATCATCAAGCTGCAGGAGAGCAAAGCCAATGCGAACGCGTAAAGCAATCGATACACTGACAGATATCACCACGCGCCTAGACGATGTGATGGCAAAGGAAAATCAGATCCTGATACAGCGCCGGCCCCACGAGTTGGCGGGATACTCGGCCGAAAAGGAAGCATTGGCTTCAGCTTACGAACGCGAGATGGCAGAATTGCATGCCAACCCGACCCTTCTGTCGCGGGCCGAGCCGGAAGAAATCGGCCGTCTCAAAGCCGCGACCAAGCGCTTTCAACAGGTTTTGGAAGAACATCGCCGCCTGGTTCAGACCACCAAGTCCGTGACCGATCGGATGTTGAAGGCCATTACGCAAGAGGTTTCCGCCAAGCAGCGCCCGGTGGAGGGGTATGACCGGACCGCCAGCATGCGCACGCCATTCAACCGAAATGACAAGCCCGTTTCCCTGGCCTTGAACCAGGTCGTCTAGACGTCACCCCGCGGCTGGTGAGTATCCGGCCGCATTCTGTTTGGCTGCTGTTCGACGCACAGCCAAAATGGCGACGGCCGGAAGTAAGGAAATACGCTTCCCAAACTTCCGGCCGTCTCTCTGGTCTTAGACCCAAATGAGGGCCCTTGCGTGCGTGTCGTCACCACTCCGGGACCATTTAAAGCCTCCGGTCAATCGTAATGCCGGCGATTTCCCTTAAATGAGCGATCCGCTTAACAACCTCTTCTTGAGGATATTCACGAACCACCTCACCCGTCTCCCGGTCGACGCCCCGGTAAACGAAACGGCCAATCGATTTTTCAAAACTTATCGACAACCTAAGATCATCGGCGACAAACGCCTGTTCAGTGAGCTGTTGGAGTTCGTTTAGTTTAGAACTAGAAACCCCTTCCAGTTTCGGCTTCGCAGGCGCGTTACTTTCATCGGAAGCAGACTTGACAACGATTTTGGTCGCAGCCTTGTCAACTTCGCGCTGAACCACCTTGGTAATCGAAGGTGGTGGTAGTGGGCTCAACACGGAAATATTCTCCATATCTTTCTCCCACGCTACACCGGCAGTTTTGCCGGATCTTTTGGTCAAGGTCGGCCACGCACGAGACACCGACCCTGACGCCTGCTTCTATCATCCTGATAATCCTTCCATGATATTCCGATTAACTTCGATCATGGGCTTCAAGTCAGCTTCGTTTTTCAGCACTTTCCGTGAATGCTTATCCACCCAAATTGCCAAAGAAATGAGTCCGGCCCGCATGGCATCGGGAAGACCATTGTCTTCCGAGGCGCAGTCGGACTGCAGCGTCAACCATAGGCGGCGGTTCCAATGCACCGCACGAACGATTTCTGCATGACTTTGTTTTTCTGCCTTGATCATTGCCCCGGTAATCTGGGCGAATAACCGGTACTCGGTCTGCCGCGGATCTTCCGTGACATTCTGCACCTGTAGATAAGCTTGTTGGAAACCCTGCATCGTCATTTGCATACTCCGAAGTTGGTCGATCTGGTTTGTTCGGCAAATTGCTTTTCGCCCGCCGGGTGCCACGCCATGGAACTATGACGGCAAACCGGCTAGAAAGGATGGAGGCGGCGCCAGGGCGCCGCCCCCAATAGTCCTTACTAGAACAACGCCAGAATCGTCTGCGGACCAGAATTGGCGATCGACAGCGCCTGAACGCCCAGCTGTTGCTTGATTTGCAACGACTGCAACTTGGCACTCTCTTCCGCCAAATCCGCATCGACCAAGGTGCCAACACCAGCTTTCAGAATATCCGTGAGCTTGGTGGTGAAGTCGCCTTGCACTTCGATCCGCTTGGCCACCGAACCCAAAG